>CAYHXV010000001.1:0-99251 GCA_964360855.1 uncultured Candidatus Saccharibacteria bacterium
AGACCGCTTGAATGGAAGTAATGGAACCTTTCTTGGTACTCGTAATGCGCTCCTGCAGCTTACCCATTTCTTCAGCAAGAGTTGGCTGGTATCCCACCGCACTAGGAACTCGTCCTAGGAGTGAAGACACTTCAGAACCTGCCTGAATGAAGCGGAATACGTTGTCCATGAAGAAGAGCACATCCTTTCCTCCTTCGTCGCGGAAGTACTCAGCCTGGGTGAGTCCGGTGAGGGCTACTCGAGCGCGCGCTCCTGGCACTTCGTTCATCTGGCCAAACACTAGTGCCGTCTTATCAAGCACGCCAGACTCCTCCATTTCGTGATAGAGGTCGTTTCCTTCACGCACGCGCTCTCCCACTCCCGCAAACACGGAGTACCCACCGTGCTCCTGCGCAACGTTCCTGATGAGCTCCTGAATGGTAACGGTCTTCCCCACACCAGCACCTCCGAAGAGTCCCACCTTTCCTCCCTTCAAGAAGGGGGTCATAAGGTCAATAGCTTTAATACCCGTTTCAAAAATTTCAGCCTTGGTTGTCTGCTCATCAAAGGTTGGAGGTAGTCGGTGAATCGGAAGACGAGGAGAGGAAGCGGAAATCTCTGGCTTTCCGTCCACCGTCTCTCCCAGCACATTGAACAAGCGTCCAAGAGCTTCTGTGCCCACCGGAACAGAGATAGGAGCTCCCGTGCTTGCTGCCTTCTCGCCTCGGGCAAGTCCCGCAGTGTCGCTCATGGCAATGGCGCGAATGCGGTCCATACCAAGGTGGCTCGCTACCTCAAGCACAATACGGGCATGTACCTCGTTCTTTTCAATCACGAGGGCATCCTGAATTGCAGGACGATTCTCGGGAAAATGCACATCTACGATTGGCCCGATGATTTCTGTAATTGTTCCGGTGTTCATAATTGCTTAGTTATATCTTGTCTGTTCACGTACGCAAAATCTACGTCACAAGCGAACCACTAATAATCTCAGACACTTCCCGCGTAATAGCGGCTTGGCGAACTTTGTTGTATTTGCGCGTGAGGTCACGCACCACCTCCTTAGACTTATCAGACGCATTCTTCATTGCCACCATTCTCGCCGAATGCTCAGAAGCCTTGGACTCAAGCAACATGTGGTAGAGGGCAACCGCCACCAAACGAGGAACGAGCACCGAGAGTACATCGTCCTCAGACGGCTCAACACTGTATGAGGTAGGTGCAATTGTTGCTTTCGGCTCGCTCCACTTTCCCTTCACCGGAATAATTCCGGAGACAATATCGTTCAACGCACCCATAGAGAGTGGCAAGAGTCTGCGCTCGGTAGCTACTTGCTCGAAGGTGGACTTGAAGTTGCTATATACCACCGTTACCTTGTCATACTCAGTTGCGAGGAAGGCTCGCGCCAGCTCATTTGAAAGTTCCTCCATTGAGTCTATTTCAATAGTGTCGCTCTTGTTCTCGTAGCGAGCAGCTACCGTGTATCCGCGACGACTGAAAAACTCATCTGCCTTCTTTCCGTACGCATACACACTTACCTGTTCGGGAGTAAATTCAGACACAGACTCCACTGACTTTTTAAGCACACTACTATTCAGTGCTCCCGCAAGTCCCTTATCGCTCGTCATAACAACCAAGGCTACCCGCTTGTATTCCCGATGCGCTGAAAGTGGGTGCTTAGCCACATGCTCGGTTCCCGACAATCGAGCCAGTATGGAGAGTGCCGCACGGGCGTACGAGCGACCACTAATAGCAGTTGCTTGTGTCTTTCTCATCTTTACCGCAGACACTGCCTCCATAGCGCGCGTGACTTTGTTCATGCGCTCGGTGGCCTTTATTTTGGTTTTGATGTCTTTGAGTGCCATGAGTTATGCAGCGCGCGATACAAAGTTATCAAGCGCCGAACGAAGATCCTTCTCGGTTGCCTCACCAATCTCCTTGGTGGTGCGAATTGCCGCGAGCACGCCCACTGCTTCACGAGCAAGGAAGTCCTGAAGCTTTCCTTCTGCTTCTGCCGTTGCTTCAGGGGCAAACGAATCAAAGTATCCGTTCACCGCTGCAAAGATAATTGCAGACTCCATTTCAAACGCTATTGGCACTCCCTGTCCCTGCTTGAGTACTTCCGTCATACGACGTCCAGAGTCAATCTGCTTCTTGGTGTTCTCATCAAGATCTGAAGAGAACTGCATAAAAGCTTCAAGTTCACGGAATTGTGCAAGTTCAAGCTTAATCTTTCCCGCAACTTTCTTCATGGCCTTGGTTTGTGCACTAGAGCCCACGCGAGACACCGAGATTCCCACGTTAATAGCGGGGCGCTGTCCCTGGTTGAAGAGGTTAGCTTCAAGGAAGATCTGTCCGTCAGTAATAGAAATGACGTTGGTTGGAATGTATGCCGATACATCGTTGTCCTGCGTCTCAATGATGGGAAGTGCGGTGAGAGAACCGCCACCCTTTTCTTTGGAGAGTTTTGCAGCGCGCTCAAGCAGACGAGAGTGCAAATAGAACACATCTCCCGGATACGCTTCGCGTCCTGGTGGGCGACGAAGAAGCAAGGACATCTGACGATACGCAACCGCCTGCTTAGAAAGATCGTCATAAACGACGAGCGCGTCTTTACCCTGCTCCATAAAGTGCTCCCCAATAGACGCTCCAGCAAACGGCGCCAAGAACTGGAAGGCAGCAGGACTTGATGCAGGAGCCGTCACGACAATCGTGTACTCCATAGCACCCTTCTCAGTGAGTTCTGCAACCAGTTTCGCGGTCTTAGACTCCTTCTGACCAATAGCCACATAGATACAAATAGGGCGGGATGCTTCAGGCTCTGACTTCTGGTTCAAAATAGTATCAATTGCCACCACGGTCTTTCCCGTACCACGGTCTCCAATGATGAGCTCGCGCTGTCCGCGTCCAATTGGAATCATGGAGTCGATAGCCTTGATACCGGTATGGAGTGGTACGTTCACGGGAGAACGGTCCATCACGCCGTATGCAATGCGCTCGATAGGACGGAACTCTGTTTTCCCACTAATTGGGCCCTTGCCGTCCACCGGCTCTCCGAGTGGATTAACCACTCGACCCACCATGCCGTCTCCAACCGGAATGGAGAGTAGACGACCCACACGCCGCACCAGCATTCCCTCGTATACCTTGGAAGCATCTCCAAGTACTACCGTGCGCACGCAGTCCTCCTCCAGGTTCAATACCAACCCATAGATTGGAGCGGGATCCTTGAGTGCGTCTGCAAGCGTTCGATCAAAGGTGGGATCGAAGATCACCATCTCCGTCATGATGGCATTCGAGAGACCATCGATTTCTGCAATACCGTCTCCGGTACTGCGAACAATTCCCGTCTCCTCGCTCGCCCCAGTGGGGGCAAACGCGGCAATCTCCTTCTCGATACGCTTGATGATGCTCTCCATACCTTAGGTTGTAATGTGTTTATAAATCTCTAACAGCGAACGCTTTGCTGAATGGTCCCAGAGGAGACCGTTTGCGCGGACTCTCCAGCCCTGAATAAGAGCGGGGGAGACACGAGTCTCTGATACTTCAATACCTTCCTTCTTCAGTACTGCTTTTGCAGCAGCTTCTTCTTTGCTTGAGGAGACTTCAAGAACCGGCGCAAGCTTTGCCTCACGCGCAGATAAAAGTTCCAGCTCACGCACAATACCCGGGAGGAGCTTCATGCGGCCGTCTGTCTTAAGTGTCTTCACCAGTCCCTGCACGAGCGTTGCCTCGTCTATAGTTCGAGCCATTGCTGCGAGCGCTTGTGCATACTGCTTCTCCATACCTATTTAGATTGCAGCACCTTCTCTGCAGCAAGAATAGAGAGACGAGCTATCTCTTTCTCGCTATCTCGAAGTGCTTTACTTGCCGTCTCTTGTGCGCGCGCTTCTGCGTCACTCGCGAGCGCTGCGGCACGAGTCTCTGCTTCCTTCATAATGCGTGCCTTCTCAAGAGTTGCGGCATCCCTTGCTGAAGCCACAATGCTTTCCGCATTAGTTTCAGCTGCCTTCACTAGCGTTTGAGCCTCTGAGCCCGCCGTTGCGAGCTTGAGTGCTGCCTGATCTGCATCAATCACGCCCTGAGCCACCTTCTGTTGCCGCTCATCGAGCGTCTTCATCACTGGCTTATACAGAAGGTATGTGAGACCAACAAGTAGTACCGCAAAGTTCACCGCCTGGGCGATGAGCAAGGGAACCTGAATGCCGAAGGCTTCGAAGAGCTGATCCATGCGGGACTAGGCAACGAAACGAATGATGAAGGACACCACCAGCGCAAGAATACCGAGCGCCTCAGCAAACACAATTGCAAGAATCATGTTCGATACCACCTTGCCTGAAGCTTCAGGATTGCGACCAATAGCTTCCATTGCTTTGCCTCCGATAAGACCAATACCAATACCCGGTCCAAGGACGCCGAGTCCTGCGGCGAGCGCCATGGCAATAAGTTTTGCTGATTCTACTTCCATAATGAGATACGTAAATTTATAATGCCCCATCCCGGAGCCACCTGGAGACACGAGCCCTAGTGGGCCTCGTCCCCATGCGGATCCATGATAGACAACTTAATGAAGAACAGGGTGAGCATTGAGAACACCACTGCCTGAATGAACCCTACGAACACCTCGAACGCCATGAGCGGCACCGGAAGCAGGTACGCCACAAAGAACATGGCAACCGCAATCATCACCTCACCCGCAAAGATATTGCCGAACAAACGGAAGGAAAATGAGATGAGTCTCCCGATGTTTGAGATCAGTTCGATAATACCCACCACGAAGTTGACCGGTGAACTGAAATTAACATATTTTCCCGCGTATTTAAAGAAACCAAGGATTATCACCCCGGTGATTTCAATGGTGAGAAATGCAATAACCGCTAGAGCCAAGGTCATGTTGAGGTCTGCTGCAGGAGCGCGTAAAAGTGGAATAAATCCATCCCCGTGAGTAAATCCGATACTCCCTACTCCCGGAACAAACGCTAATTCGTTTGCCACAAGCAAGAACAGGAAGATAGTCATGATAAGGGGAAAGAACTTGCGAGCGAGCTTCTCACTCTCCAGCGTCTCACTCATATAATTAAGTACACCCTCAAACAACCACTCAACTCCTGCCTGGAGCTTCCCGGGAATGAGCATGAGCTTGCGACTAAAGAGAAAGGCAAGACCAAGAAGAAGAACCGTGGTGATAACGGTCATTAAAAAACTGTTGGTGATGGGAAATCCAAATACATGACCGAGTTCCTCGGCTTTGAGTACGACGTGAATACCCGCGTGTTCACTCATATATAAAAGGACCCGTGGGGGCCTAGTGCCAATGCCATATAGGTGCATTCTAGCAGGGCCAACGGGCCAGGGCAAAGGAAGACCGGCATAGGTTGTATGCCGGCTCCGTGACTCTTATCTAGGGGAACTCTCTTGCACAACGGGCGGGCGAGGACACCCGAGCGTTTTGCACTTTACGGTGATAACGGGAACTACCACTGTTCAGTGCCGCAAAAGAGAGAGATGAGTATCAAAGGAAAAGGGCTGGCACGCGGACGATTATTCGTCTTTGTACCAGCCCTTGATGAGCCGAGCGAAGTTCACGCAGGCATGAAGTCCGTGTTCTGAACGGCCCAGAGTTCGATGCGCAGGCCGACGGTTTCCTTCACGGTGCAGACCGACTCGATGGTGTCGTCGGTGATGATCTCCTTAGTGTAAAGGATCTCGTCGCCGCGCTTGACCTCGCCGATCACTTTGTTGCCGTCGAACTCCTCTTCTTCGTAGGGCTCGGTCCGGACATGGAGAGTCACGGGAACAGGCATAGTAAGGTACTCCTCTTTTGAATTCGAGGACAGAATAACATTCTCAGGCTATCCTGTCAAGTGTGTGGACCCAAGGAGACTCGAACTCCTTACCTCTTCCATGCCATGGAAGCGCTCTACCAGATGAGCTATGGGCCCTCTTCAGTACTCTACTTCGATTTCTTGAGAGCCTCAAGGTCTTCGAGAACCCTGGCAACGTCTCGAGAGAGTTGCTCAAGAGCCTCCGCCCTCGTTGGCTTCTTCCCCACACTAACCGTCCGCTCAGCGCGTGCCCGGTCCCCCTCATCTTCTTCGTTCAATTCCTCCACATCCTCCTGAATCTCATCGATATCCTCGCTAATTTCTTCAATGTCTTCCTGAATGTCTTCCACGTCTTCCCCAAGCTCTTCCAGGTCTTCACTAATTTCTTCAATGTCTTCCTCCACTTCCTTCAGACTTTCCGTGTGCCGATTTACCGTTATCTGAATAAAGAGCGCCAAGTATATAGCTTCAAGCGAGACCAGGGTGGTGAGAACAAGGAGCATAATCTCCCAGGCAACAAGCCCGAGAGCGGCAATCATAAAGAACAGCACAAAGACAAGCGTGTGTGCAGCAAGTGACTGGACGGAGCCAATGGTTGCAACGATGCGCTCTATAGAGGTGGGCGCAAGTACTGGCCTTGGAGCTTTGATTTTTTTCTTGCGCGTCATACTTCTCAGACCGTACCACTGTATAAGAGTAACTGTCTACCAGAGTTATACACGTTTCGCGTTCACAGAGACTCAAGGAGAGGCTAGAATAGAAGAATTGTGGCTCCGTTTTCAATTAAGCCGCTCATGCCTCATCCAGAATCGCGCGGAAAGCGTCGAGGGTCTGTACTTATGTCTCGCTTAGCTTCTGGCGCAACCGTATTATCCGTATCGCTTGCCATTGCAGCTGCGCTCTTTGCCCTCCCCACCGCTATAGCCGTTGATATAAAGGTAGCCCGCACAGAGCCGCCCAAGCCTGCCTTCCCCGTTACCGTTGACCCAGAGAATAGAACTATTATTGAGGACCCTCATGTGGAGGCACTTCTGAACGACCATGCGTCTTCGCTCCAAGCAGCAAGCATTACTGCCGGGGATCTCATTACTCGTCTCGCCATTTGGATATCAGAACTTCCTCTCTATCACTCTATTGCCGGAGTTGCCGGAAGTGGTTTGGTCACCATCGTACCTGGGTACCGAGAAGAGCAGGTGGCAAATGCGTTTGCTCGTGAACTTGATTGGAATGCTAACCAACGAGCAGTATTCTTAAAACAACTTAAGGTGGCTGAGCCTATTATGACCGAGGGCCAGTTTGTACCGGGTGTGTATGCGGTACGAGGACTCATGGCACCAGGAGATGTGCAGATTATGTTGAGCGAACAGTTCAATCATGAGATTGTTGCCCGCTATAGCACGAGCACAGAAGAGCTTGTACCACTCGATGATGCACTGACCATTGCGTCTATGCTTGAGAAAGAAACGAAAGATCCTGCAGAGATGCGTATCATTTCAGGAATAATTTGGAATAGGTTGTGGAGCGGAATGAACCTGCAAATAGATGCCACCCTGCAGTATGCAAAAGCTACGAATGCTAAATCCATAAGTACTTGGTGGCCACCCGTTGTTCCAAAGGATAAGTATATTAAGTCTCCGTACAACACGTACATGCATAAGGGCCTACCTCCAGGACCTATTTCTAACCCTTCAACCGCAGCAGTGCTCGCAGCACTGAATCCAAAGAAAACAGACTGTATCTTTTATTTCCATGATAGTCGTGGAGGCTTCCACTGCTCAGCAACCTATAAGCAACACGTTGCCCTTCTAAAGAAATACTACGGGCAGGGCAGGTAGCTAGAGCTTCAGGTACTTTTGGGCGATGGTGTATGTAACTGCAGACACTATCAGTGAAGCCACAGTTCCCCACGCAATATCCACGACAGACAGGAACAGTGGCCACCCCTCTATGGTGGCGAGGTTGGTGAGGTCATAGGTCATATATGCGGTGAAGCCAAGGAGTGCACCGAGCGTGAGAGCCTTCTTGAAGGAGCGCGCCTTAAGTGCGGGATCAAGCACAAACACGATGAGCGCGCCCACATACAATACATAGAACAAGAACGCTGCCGGCCAGAACACCTGATCGGTAAGAAGGAGCCCAATCGCTGCCTGATAGAACGCATCTGCAAATATTCCTATCCAGAGCACGTCAAGAATAATAAGGAGAGGAAGAGCGGTGAGGAAGAGTTTGAGGTAGCGCATATAATCAATTATGGATTAAGCATAATAATACCGAGGTTCAAGGACGTAGCATAGCTAACCCACAGCAGATACGGCACCAGCAAGTACGTTGCCACTCTCGAATACCGCCAGTACCAGACCATCATACCCACAATCATAAGCAGCAGGACAATAATGGTAGCAAGAGCAACCACGAGGTCGTGGTTTCCAAAGAATGCAATGGACCAGTATAGGTTAACCATCAAGTGTGCCAGAAAGAATGCAACGGGGAGTACCTTCCCTTTTTTAGAAGAAGTCCACACCAGAGCCATGGCACTTCCCATGAGTATGTATAAAAGAGTCCACACGGGCATGAAGACCCAATTGGGAGGCGTCCAAAATGGTTTAGTGAGGGTGGCATACCAGCCGGTGATGCTTGGAACGGTGCTTGAGGAGCCCCAGAACCCAACAAGGAGTGACGCACCAATGCAGATGAGGAAGATGCCCGCAGAACGGAAGTTCATAGGTACAGGGTAGCATAAACCATTAACCATTATTGAGAATCATGTTAGGATGTCTCGGCTCCGCCAACACTAGCGGAGAATCGATAGAGGGAACAACAATGAAACGTGTTCTTATGGCTTGCAGTGCAGCGGCACTGCTCTTGTCTGGTTCCGTCGCATCAGCGACCGCGACCGCCCCGAATCCAGGGCCCGTGCTGTATGCGCGAGCAATCACCTGGACCTGCGAGGCCGAAAGTCCGGTGGCGTTCGGCGTCGGCATTGCCCGTACCCGAGTTCAGGCCCGTCAGCGCGCGCTTCTCGAATGCGCCGCCAGGACGCCGTACGGCATGGTCTGCGTCATCACCACCTGTAGCAAGGAAGACGACGACGAGGGTTAGTTCCCTCAACAAGGTGCAACTGACCGTTGCCAGGGCGCCCGAGTATGGGCGCTCTTTTTTTTACTGCGTACCGCACAGGTCGGCATTTGCCTTTTGGTCGCCAACTACTTTGTTGTATTCAAGAATACCGCCGACCCTGGCTCGTGCTTCGAGTCTGCTAAAACTCTATCGGCATTCTGTATGCTCTTATAAATGCAAGAAAACTAATGCTCTCGCATTAGTTTTCTTGTTTGGTGGACCAGCTGGCACGCAGGTTCGAACTGGTGAGGACGAGCTTAGAGAAATGATGAGTGAAATTGAGAACCGAGTGACGAAAGATCCTCTCCTCTTCGACCAGGAATTCTTCTACAAGCCCCTTACGTCCCCAAAGCCCCCTGAGAATCCGGGTCACGTTGCCATTCGACGCATCAACTGGGAGCGGAGGACAAAGCGACTGAAGAAGGATTGGTATGGGAAAGGCAATACTTAGAAGTGTAATCTGAGACACTTTAGATAACTATCTATGTAGACTTATCCACATGGCATTTAGTGCCAACGGGGCGATAATAGTGTAGGGCGCATGCGTAATAGAAAACGCTCCCACGTTTTCGGTCGGTTGTTACGATTCGCTTATGATATCCCTTCGAACTAATTTACCTCTTAAGAATACCATCTGTGACGCCCGATATTAGATTTATCCACATCACGAAATGATAAGGAAAATTCGTCCCTTGGTTCCACTCAGGCCGTTGAAGCCTCTTAAACCTTTGGACAAACTTCAGAACCTCCAAACACTTAGACCGCTTGGAAAGACAAAGTGGGTACGCGCTCACCGGCGTTTCGACTACTCTACCCACAAATGGGAATGGGTACTTGGTCACTGGGCAGCGTAGGTAAGGTGACAATAATGAAAAGTGCCTCAGACAACTGAGGCACTTTTCATGTGCTTACGTAAAAAACATCAAGAAGCGGCAGGTTCCTTGTCCTTCTTTGGTGGATCTTGCTTGCTCCGACATTCAAGGCAAAGAGCGACTTGTGCGTATCTGTGAGGCATCGGCTCCGAGGGTTTACCGCACTCATTGCAGGGAAAACGACGCATAAGACCTGGGCGAGAATTATAGTAACTACCAGAAAGAGAGCGCCCGATGGACCCTGCAGAGTCCAGTCGAGAGTAGCCCACAATACCATTATCGCGCCGGAGCCTTTCAAACTGCTTCTCTAATTGGTCTATTTGCTTTTGCAGCACCGCCTTTTCTTCTGCGTTGCTTGCCTGCGCAAGTTTTAGCTGCTCGTCTAGAAGAGCATCGTAGGAGGATCTCAGTGCCTGCTCAATTTTCTTCTCACGCTCACTCTCGTCACGCAGCTGTGGCAACACGTCTATCCAGTCCTCATAGCCCGATTTGATATGTAGCCCCATAGTCGAAAGATGCCGATCAACTTCGGCTAACTGAATGCGCTTATCCTTATCTTTTGGCTCACCATTGCAGGCTGAGCCGACCCAAGACTTTAGACTAGCAATTTGAGTTTCTATTGCCTCAAGATTCCTAACTGCACTTTGTCCCTTCTTTTCTAGGGTTGTTTCACCGTTCTTTTTACTCAATTGATTCTGAAAGATGCTGCCGGCAATTCCTCCTGTAATACTGCCAGCTATCGCCAATGTGTTTGACGTAACGGCATTATCATTAAAAAGAAAAGACGCGATGAGAGAAGTAACCGTCAGTACAACAAAGACAAGAAACCACGGGTCAACCGCCATCCAGAGGAAGTCACCCCACTTGCCTTTCAGGTCTTTCATTTGCTTTCCATTATAACAAATGAAAGTGCACTTTTCATCAAAAACATAGCGACTCAAAGGCAGCCGTGACTATTCTCTAAAACGTGTTTGGGTGGACCGTACAGGATTCGAACCTGCGACCCTCTCATTGCAAATGAGATGCTCTACCAACTGAGCTAACGGCCCAACTGAAGGACTATACCACACCCTATTTGCGGAGCGCCAGGTCCACCAGGTGAGTGAAGAACTCCGGAAGGGTAACCCCAACAGAAGCAAGAGACTTAGGAAGGAGGGACTCCTGGGTTAACCCCGGGAGGGTGTTGGTTTCAAGATAATAGATACCTCTCGGAGACACAATGAAGTCTGAACGAGAATAGTGCCGCAGACCAAGAGCTTCGTGCATGGTGCGGGCACTTTTAATAAGCTCATCAGTAACAGCGCGAGAGAACCTGCCCGGACAGATTTCCTTTGAAGATCCTGAGTACTTAGCGTCATACGAAAAGAAGTCTTTCTCGGGAGGGACTATCTCCACCGGAGGTAAGCCATACAACATCTCTCCTCGCAGTCCCTCCACCACTCCTGCCGTGGCTTCGGTTCCCCGAATCACCTCTTCAATCAAGACTCCTCCGGCTCCTTCTTCCATCAAGCTTCTAACTGCCGCCTCAAGAGGCGCGTACCCATGCACCACAGACACGCCAACCGAAGAACCCCATCGCACCGGCTTCACTATCACCGGCTGCAGGAAGGTGCGATTCACTTCTTGCGCAACCTCTGCAATATCGGTACCTGCCTCCACATATCGATACTTAGGAGTGAGGAGCCCCGCCTCCTTTGCCTTTTCTTTAGACAACACCTTGTGCATAGCAACATACGAAGCAAAAGAATTCGCTCCTGCGTAGGGCACTCCGAACTGCTCCAGCAGCTTCTGCACTTCACCGTCTTCTCCATATTCCCCATGGAGACCAAGCAAGACGAGATCAACTCCCCGAAGCACCCGGTCTGGAGTGGTGGGCACACCACGCTCATGCCATGCACCCTCCTTGTCTATGTATATGTCTCGCGTGCTAAATCGCCACTTAGGGAGATTGGAAAGTATGGTATGTCCCGACTTCAGAGAGACTTCATGCTCGCGAGAGGGACCACCCCGAAGAACTGCTACAACGGTGCCGCGCATGTGGGAAGTATAACAGTGGTGCCCTATATAAAAAGAGAGGGCCGGAACAACAGTAAACTGTCGCTCCGGCCCAATGCGGCATCGGCCAAACCAATGAACAGCCTATCCGCTCCAAACAAAACTTAGCATCTCAGGTTGAGAATGTCAAGTCCCCGTACGTACCGCTTGCGAGCGGGACCACACATGTAGAGGAGTATAGCGGTACCTAAAATAGAAAGGGCCGGAACTTGCGCTCCGGCCCTCTGTAGGTTGCCGTACCAGTATTGGTCACCCTTTTCATTACTGGGCGACTATCTAGTACAGCATAAATGCCTGAGCCAACAAAAAGCTCACAGCCAACCCCACTCACGTAGTGTAACGTATGCTTCCGTTCTGTCAAGCCCCTCTCAGCGCCCTACTCCTCGCCTTTCGATGCGCACTAAGCGAGAACCGGTGCGCTTCGGAGTTTGCCAACACGGCGTCTGCGTCCGTAATACCTGCTCGCAGACTCCCAATCACCTCTCTCGGACGATGCTTCTCATCCTTCACCACCGCAACCACTGGTATCCCCACACCCACCTCCTTCAGAAGCTCTTCAGCAGCTTTCTTGTGTGTCTTCCCCCCGTCCACAACAAATGCCTTCGGAAGTGGCCACTCATTGTGGCCCAGTCTGCGGGAGAGAATCTCCTTGAGAGAAGCAACGTCATCATTCAATGATTTGCCCCCTCTTCCCTGGATACGAAAGGTTCGATACTGCTTCTTGTCTGGCATGCCTTCTTCCACAACCACCATCACGCCAATGGCGTTCGTGCCCGAAATGTGGGCAGTGTCATATGCCTCAATACGAGGCCCAGACTCAGACCCTTCACGGTCTTCACGAATGAGAGACACGTCCTGGATGTGATCAAGAGCAAAGAGCTGCCGCTTGATCTTTGCGGCTTCTTCGAACAACTCTTCTTTTGCTGCCTGCTTCATATCTCGAGTGAGTGTCTGGCGCAGTGCCTTCACGCGTCCTGAGAGAAAGAGAGAGACGTTTCTGATTGATTTCCCATATGCAGAACTATCCATATCCCGGGGATACTGCCCAATCTGCCGATTAAACTCCACCTTTCCCTGTATGTGCCGGTTTCCTTCACCCACCGGGCGTGCAGTATCAAAGAAAGGAAAGATGCGCCGAATCAACTTCAATCCCTGGCGCAACTGATAGCCCGAAGGAAAGGGGCCATGAATGGCCTTGAGCTTTACCCCGTTGGTTTGCTTGTGCACAAAGTCTATATCGCCCCCACGAATGGCAAGGACACGAGGAATTACTTCATCCGTGACAACGGCATACAGGAAAGTCTTATCATCTTTTCCCATCGCGTTTGCAGCAGGGGTGTGCTCCCGAATAAGTGCCGCTTCGCGCACCAGAGCTTCAAGCACCGTGGGGGTGGTCTCGTGTGCAATGCCATCGGCCTTGGTAACCATGTCCACAATTCGGGGGCCTCGGGTAGCAATAAGTTCTGCATCAAAATAGGAACGCACTCGGTCCCGCAAACTGGTGGCCTTGCCCACATACAGCACCTTCTTTGAGGTACCCTTACCTCGTGTAAACAAATAGACCCCGGGACAATCGGGGAGATCGAATCTTGTGAAGTCTACGCGTTCCATAGAGGCAATGGTACCTGCCTGGTGGGTGTGTGCAAATAGGCCAGGTTCGCCGTTAGTGACGAACCTGGATTATTGAGCTCTGTGTTCACAGATACTTTTGATGCGGGAGTCGGCTGGCATGCGCGCTGCCAGCATTTCCCATTCTGTTCGACTAAGGTTCAATGCCTCTGCAAGTTCAAGGAAACGGCTATCAAGGGAAATAGATCCGATGGGTCGTACTTGCCTACGATATACCGCAAGCGTGAATAGATCGTCGCGATCCCCGAAGACACTGATGAGGTTCAGGCCTTCTTCGTAGATGGCCATACGTCGTGCAAGGGTGGGAAATTTCACCTGACGTACTCCGTTCACCAGCGTGCTCGTACCCATCAGTGAATCACACACATGCAGAATGGTTGGTTTCCATCGTACCAGCTGGTTCCTACCTCGCTGTATTCCATACAGAGTAGATTCTGTTGCGTATATACCGCCATTCCGGTACCAGCGCGGCAGAGATTTACACCAGCGCCATTCAGTGCCATCTGGATGTACCATTGGCTACCTTTCTTCTTTGTACAGGGCTCTAAAGACTTAGCATACCATGCTAAGAGTGGGCACAATTTGCCATTTCGAAGAGAACTTAGTATGGTCAGCTTCGGAAGCAGGAAACGGGAAAGGTACTGAGATGTTTGGCACTGACGAGAGTCGGAAGATTGCAGAGGCGCTGAGCGCACTGTTTCGGAAGAAAAAAGGCACCCGAACGCTGGGAAAGATTCGCCTGATCTACAACGAAGAGACAGGTGAGTTCTCGATGACTGCCTGGCTGGGAGCGCACAATGGTCCTGAAATCGATCTGTGCAAGCGGAACCTCAACCATGCCGATCCCCGTGCGCAGGCGGTGTTCAAGGTCATCAATCCCTTCACCGATGAAGCGGTAGCCCAAGCTATTGCCTCGGACTTCTGGAGTGTTTCTGACAAATCCAAGGAAGTGGAGGGCGACCTCTCTACTTGGGAGTATTCAGAGGGTAACAAGAACTTCGCCGCTGAGGCACTTGCCTCTGTAGCGGGACTGGCTACTCGTCTGTAAGATGCGAACGCGGGTCGGGACACTTGTTCCCGGCCCGTTTGCTATTTCTTCCTCCCCTTCTTCAACATCTTCGCCAAGTACTGCCCGGTATAGGACGCATCAGTATTCGCAACCTCTTCAGGGGTTCCTTTTGCAATAACCTTCCCGCCACCAACGCCTCCCTCAGGACCAAAATCAATAATGTGGTCTGTTGATTTAATAATATCCAGGTTGTGTTCAATCACCACCACGGTGTTGCTCCTGCGCACAAGCTCCTGCAAGATCTCAAGAAGCTTGCGCACATCTTCATAGTGCAGACCAACCGTTGGCTCGTCTAACAAATAGAGTGTCTTCATAGTGATAGGGCGATACAGCTCTGAAGAAATCTTCACGCGTTGCGCCTCTCCTCCAGAGAGGGTGGTGGCAGACTGCCCAAGGGTAAGATACTCAAGTCCCGTACGCTTCAAGGAGTCGAGACGATCATGAATGGCGGGAATATCTTCAAAAAACTTTGCGGCTTCCTCAACGGTCATCTGAAGGACATCGTGGATGTTCTTCCCACGGAACGTCACTTCAAGCGTCTCCTTCATAAACCGCTTTCCGCTACACACGTCACAGGTCACATACACTGTGGGAAGGAAGTGCATCTCCACCGCAATCATACCGTTCCCCTGGCATGACTCACAGCGTCCTCCGGCCACATTGAACGAAAAGCGTCCAGGCCTCCAGCCACGAGCTCTTGCTTCAGAAGTGGCTGCGAACAAGTCCCTAATATGCGTAAACGCTCCCGTGTATGTTGCGGGATTAGAGCGGGGGGTGCGCCCAATAGGAGACTGATCAATAAGTACCACACGCCCTACATACTCCGTGCCCGTCATGGTAGAGACGTGCTCAAGCTTGCTCTCACGCTTTGCAAAACGAGCGGCAATGTTCTTATGCAGAATGTCATACAAGAAGGTGGACTTGCCAGAGCCCGACACGCCCGTAATACATACCAGTTTTCCAAGAGGAATATCAACGTTTTGATTCTTCAGATTGTGGAGGGTGGCCCCGCGCACCTTAATTGAACCCTTCTCACTGGTGCGACGCTCTTCGGGAACTTCTATCTCTGTCTCGCCCCGGAGGTATGAAAGCGTGAGAGAGTTTGAATCATTTTTGGGAGCGGTGAGAAGCTCATCGAGCCAGCCCGATACCACCACATTCCCTCCGTGTGTCCCTGCACCTGGTCCTATGTCCACAATGTAGTCCGCGGCATAGATAGTGTCCTCATCGTGCTCCACAACGAGAATGGTGTTCCCGAGCTCCTTGAGCGTGATTAGCGTGCCGATAAGGCGATCGTTGTCTCGCTGATGAAGTCCAATGGTTGGCTCATCTAGTACGTAGAGGGCTCCCACCAACCCTGTTCCGAGCTGTGAAGCAAGGCGAATACGCTGAGCCTCACCTCCCGAGAGCGTTGCTGCTGAGCGATTCAGGGTGAGATAGTCGAGCCCCACGTTCAGCATGAACTCCAAACGGCTCGTAATCTCTCGAATAATAGGGGCGGCAATCTCCATACGCATATCAGAGAGATGGAGATCATCCATGAAGTCCTTGGCCTGGCGAATAGACATATCGGTAATGTCCACAATGTTCTTTCCAAGTGTTTTGTCCTTCTTGCTCTTAAGAAATACGCGCAGAGACTCGGGGCGCAGTCTCTTTCCTTCACAGACCGGACACACCTCGTCTGAAAATAGTGATTTTGTTCCAAGTCCGTTACAACTAGGACACGCACCATAGGGACTATTGAACGAGAACAGCCTTGGCTCAACCTCCGGAAAGGAAGAACCGTCCTCTGGGCATATGAACTTCGCAGACAGGGTCTCATGCGTACCGTCTGCATGCAGAATTTTCACCAGTCCATCACTCTCCTTCAGTGCCAATTCAAGTGCTTCAGACAGACGTTCCCTGGCCGCGTCTGGGGTGCGCACAAACTCACTCACAAATATAGAATCCACCACCGCATCTATGTCATGGCGCTTGTTGCGATCGAGTACTACTTTCTCTCTCAGAGACTTTGATACCCCATCGATAAGTACTTTTTCGTACACCTTACTCAACAAATCATACAGAAGCTGATAGTACTCACCCTTTCGCCCCACCACCACCGGTGCGTATATAACCACCTGCGTTCTATCAAACTCCACTCCCATCACCGTCTCTGCTTCCCCAGTCTTCTTGGACTTGGTAGTGGTCTTTGCAAGCACCCTATCCCACACCATACGAATCATCTCTTCCTTGGAGAGGCGCACGATGGGAACATCATGGTGTATGCAGTATGGCTGACCGGCCCGCGCATACAGCACGCGCAAGTAGTCATATATTTCGGTAACGGTGGCCACCGTTGATCGGGGATTGTTGGAGCGACTCTTCTGATCTATGGAAATGGCCGGGGAGAGTCCGGTGATCTCGTCCACGTCCGGCTTCTGCATCTGGTTCAAGAACTGCCTGGCATATGCAGACAGGCTCTCCACATACCGGCGCTGCCCTTCGGCAAAGATAGTGTCAAAGGCGAGAGAGGACTTGCCGGAGCCGGAGAGTCCCGTGAGAACGGTCATAACCCCTCGAGGTATCTCAACGGAGATGTTCTTCAAGTTATGGGTACGGGCTCCCTTCACGCCGATCCAGTCGGCGCCTTGGTGTTGTTCGTGTGACTTCGGTGATTTACTCATGTATTTACGGAAATGCCCTGCCCGTGGCGGGGCAGGTACGGGCTGAGTCTAGCACACTATGCCACCGGAGCAGAAAGTAAGCCCTCAATCTTCGCAATAATCTCCTCAATCGCCACTTCTGCCTTCACGAGGTAGTCATTCGCTCCAAGTGCCTTTGCCCGCTCAATATCCTTCTGCTGTCCAAGGTTTGAAACAATGATAACCGGTGTACTTTTTTCAGGTCCTGTATGTGCACGAATATTCTCCAATACCGCAAACCCGTCCATGGTGGGGAGCATAAGATCAAGTAATACAATAGAGGGCTTGTATTGATCGAAGAGCGCAATAGCCTCGTTCCCATCGTTGGCATACAGGGTCTGGTACTTGCCTGCAAGGGTGTGCCCTAAAAGGTTTTTAAGAATAGGATCGTCCTCAACAACGAGGATAAACTTAGTGTCAGTCATATGAAAGCAGTATACCCTAGACTTCTGCCAAGGGGAGGGAGAGGGTGAAGGTGGTACCGGGACCAACCTCATTGGCCGCAAAGGTCAGATCCCCTTCGTGGTCGGTGGCGATGGTGCGGGCAATATAGAGCCCCAGCCCATTTCCCCCATTTTGCACAGCAATAGCATTCTGAGCTCGATAGAATCGATCGAAAATATTGTCCCTATCCTCTGCGCCAATACCAATTCCCGTATCGCGCACTCGCATATACAGGCGAGAGCCGTGTGCTTCGCCACTAATCCGCACACTGCCTCCGGCAGGAGTATAGCGAATAGCGTTTTCAATGAGATTGTTGAACACCCATTTAATTCGTTCTTTATCCGCACGCACCATAGGGAGGGGACTTTCACCGCGTTCCACATACACCGACACCTGTGCCTTTTGTGCGAGTGGCGCAAAGTCACGCGCCACTCCCTCCGCCAACTCCTCTAGTTGTACCGGTACAAATGAGTATTTGTACTTCCCTGATTCAATAGAGGAAATATCAAGCAGCGTGCCCACAATCGATACCAGCTCATGGCTCTTATCGGTGGCGCTCTTCACGAGTGCCTTATGCTCTTCGTTTAAGTCACTCATCGCAAGTGCTTCCAGTGCCCAACGAATGCCCGTTAGCGGGGTGCGCAGCTGGTGCGCGGCAGTGGATATAAAGTCGGACTTTACGCGTGCAACTTCTTCGTCCTTCTTGTGTGCTTCCTCCACCCGCCCCACGAAGGTATCAAACTCGCGCACCAAGGTACGCACCTCGCTTGGCACTAAGGGGGGCTTCGGAAGTGCAAGGTGTTCACCCTTCTCTGTGAAGGCTTTCATGGACTTCACCACATCATGAAGAGGGCGCGCAACAAGATTACTCAACAGCAAGAACAAGAACACAAAAAGTGCACTGAGCGTGCTCACAATAACAACCAACTGCCCCACCAACAGTGTGTCTAACGCAGCACGTGTCTCAACCGAGCTGTCACTCGGGAACAAGACCATCATCTGCCCTTCAATGAAACGGAACGAAGGATAGAGGACGGCGAGAAGTGCCGCTATCGCAAGCAGCATCAAAAGAAACAGAAACACCCGAAGACTCATATGTGTATTATTCTATCACTACCCACTTACCATTCTTCTTCTTCCGTACAGGGTTCTTTGAAGGTGGTTCCGGAACTATCTTCCCTTCAAGTCGATAGAGCTCATCTCGCAGAATTGCTGCAGTCTCAAAATCAAGCGCCTCCACCGCCTCGCCCATTTGTGCGCGCTTATCTTTGATAAACGCTTCAGGGTCCTCCTCGAAGAGCTTGCTGTCTAGTACTAAGAGCGAGTCCACTGTCTTCTGGTGTTCTGAGCGCATGCTCTCCGCAATGTCTCGAATCTCTTTCTTGATGGTGATGGGGGTAATGCCATTCTCCTTGTTATACGCAAGCTGTATGGTACGCCGACGCTCCGTTTCCCCGATGGCGCGCTCCATGGAGCCGGTCATAACGTCCGCATAGAGGATGACGCGCCCGAGTACGTTGCGCGCGGCTCGCCCAATGGTCTGAATGAGTGAGGTATCAGAACGCAGAAATCCTTCTTTGTCTGCGTCCAGGATTCCCACCAGCTCTACTTCCGGCAGGTCAAGTCCCTCACGAAGCAGGTTCACCCCCACCAGCACATCAAACATACCCTTGCGAAAGGCAGTGAGAATATCAATTCGGTCTATGGTCTTTACGTCACTATGCAGATACTCCGCCTTCATTCCCTTCTCTTTGAGAAAGTCTGAAAGGTCTTCTGCCATTTGCTTAGTGAGAGTGGTGGCAAGTACTCGTCCACCACCGTTGATGGTGAGGATAGCTTCCGCAATAAAATCAGCCACCTGTCCTTTGTATGAATCGGTTCCAACGATAGGGCGAACCACTAGTTCAGGATCAATCAGTCCCGTTGGACGAATAATCTGTTCTGCCACTTGGCCGTTTGGAGCAACACTGTGCTCCTTCTCATATTTGCCCGGAGTTGCTGACGTATAGATAACTTGCCCAATACGCTCCTCAAACTCTTCGAAGCGGAGAGGGCGGTTATCGCGCGCTGAGGGCAGTCTGAACCCATGCTCCACGAGTACGTCCTTGCGCGAGCGATCTCCGGCATACATTCCCCCAATTTGCGTGACGGTCACATGAGACTCATCAATAATGGTGAGGAAGTCTGGCGAGCCGTCTGACTTGTGCGGGAAGTAGGAAAGCAGGGTATCGGGAGGCGCTCCGGGGGCCCGCCCATCAAAGTGGCGAGAATAATTCTCAATCCCGTTTGCATATCCCACCTCGCGAATCATGGCGAGGTCGTGGGTAGTTCGGCGTTTCAAGCGCTCGTATTCAAGAAGCTTCTCCTCACGCTTTAATTCAGCAAGTCGTGCATCAAGTTCTTTCTTAATATCGTCCACTGCATGGAGTCTTTCCTCTTCGTTTGCCACGAAGTGCTTGGCAGGAAATACAAAGAGTGAGTCTGGTTCCGCAGTCTTCTCTCGAGAAATTGCATCGAGTGTCTCTATGCGACTTATCTTGTCTTCATCAAACACAATGCGATACAGTACCCGTTCGTTCACCGGTATAAGCTCCACCGTGTTCCCCACCGCTCTCAATTGTCCTGGAGACAGATCTGCGGTTGTTCGCAGGAAGTGAATGCCAATAAGTTTTCGAATGAGCGCAGCACGATTCTCCACTGCGCCCTTTTCTAGTTTGATATGTACCTTCTCATACTGTGCGGGAGAGCCAAGGCCATAAATTGCTGAAACAGACGCCACAATAATAACGTCTTTGCGGGTAAGAAGTGCCTGGGTTGCGGCATGACGCAGACGATCAATCTCGGCATTAATCTGCGCTTCCTTCTCTATATAGGTATCTGAGTGCGCCAGGTATGCCTCTGGCTGGTAGTAGTCATAGTAGGAAACAAAATAGTGGACGGCATTCTCCGGGAAGAATTCCTTGTATTCTTGAGCCAACTGGGCCGCAAGTGTTTTGTTGTGTGCGAGCACCAGCGTGGGCTTATCGAGAGCAGCGATTACGTTTGCTGCAGTGAAGGTCTTGCCCGAGCCCGTCACCCCAAGCAGGGTTTGGTGCCGCATGCCTTTCTTTAGGCCCTCGGAAAGTTTAGCTATGGCTGCAGGCTGATCTCCTGCAGGAGGGAATGGGGTGTGGAGTTTGAAGTTCGCCATACGTAGAGAGACGATACCATACCAGAGGTATACTGAGTCCAGGCATGTTCCTTGCCTTTTGCGGAGGTATGTTATGAGCATCCATACGTTAGCCTCGCATATATCTGAAGTACGAGACCGTGGACTCTCACTCAAGGACTCCTGGTTTGCACGGTTCGGCGACCTCGGAGCACAACCGGACTGGTTCGAGTTGTGGACAGTCGTCCCGCTCGAACACCTAACCACAGATGACCTCATCTGGGCACTTGTTGCGGCAGCACTAGATCCTGAAGCTGCAAACCTGGTTCTGTTTGTCTTTCCCGGCACGTGCATCAACCCGGTGCAAAAAATTGAGGATCTTGTAGGGGAACTTGCCGCATATGGATTTTCCCCATACAACCTCGACTGGGCTTTTGAAGAATCAGATGGGGATCACGTGCTGTTCCTCTCGGTGTTTTCTGAGTCGGAGGCGTACCACGTCCAAGATTTGTTCTACCCAAACTAGTGCAGAGGGCCGGTCCTAGAGACCGGCCCTATCGCTATCCATAGTATTCCCGCACAAACTCCGCCCGATACTGCGCAAACCTTCCCTCTTCAATTGCTTCACGAGCGCCATCCACCAAACGGGTGAGAAACGCGAGGTTATGCAGCGATGCAATGATTTGCCCAAGCATTTCACCACTGCGCAATAGATGCGCAACGTATGCCACGGTGAATCCTTCACTGCCGCTTGGAAGCGTCCTCTCTAGAGATAGCTCAGAAAGTGTCGTGATGTCACCCTTATACTTTTCATTCAAAATATTCATCGCTCCTCCTTTCGTATAGAGCACCCCATGCCTGCCATGCCTAGTGGGTGAGACACAATCAAACGTATCCACACCGTGCGAAATCGCAAGCAACAAGTCTCCTGGCTCCCCCACCCCAAGTCCATGCCGAGGCAACTCTTCTGGTAGCTCCTCGAGCGCTTCTAGGGTAAGGGCGAGCATGCTCTCTCCATACTTCTTGCTGAAAGACCCTCCGAGACCAAAGCCATCAAACCCCATCGCAGCAATTGCGCGAGTACTCTCTCTTCGCAGGTCAGGAAACTGTCCGCCTTGAGCGATACCGTAGATGCCCTGAGTCTGGTTAGCACTAATGTTCTGTCGGTGTGCTTTCAACGAACGCTCTGCCCAGCGATGCGTACGGTACATTGCTTCCTTCTGATACTCATACTCGGCAGATGGAGAGGTGCACTCATCAAAAGCAAAGAAAAGATCAGCACCAAGTTTATGCTGTATCTCAACAGAACGCTCGGGAGTAAATCGGTGGAGGGAGCCGTCTAGATGTGAGGTGAAGGTGACCCCTTCCTCGTCTATAATGGCCAATTGCCCATGCTGGCTTTGCACGTCCGCATCAAATACCGAGACTCCTTGCTCTGTGGCATTCTTTTCTTCTTCGGACACCGTTTGAATATTCTTTCCAAACCCCGCTCCAAGCGAGAACACCTGAAAGCCACCAGAGTCTGAAATAGTTGGGCCACTCCAACCCATAAACTTTCCGAGTCCTCCAGCAGTTTCCACCAATGCTTCTCCGGGCTGAAGGTACAGATGGTACGTATTGGCAAGCACCACCTGAGTACCAAGCATTGTTAATTGCTCAGGGAGAATGCCCTTCACACCAGCCTTGGTACCCACGGGCACGAATGCAGGAGTACGTATATCTCCATGCGGAGTGGAGAGCACGCCTGAGCGTGCTTTTCCTTCGCGAGCGCTAATTGAAAATCGAACGGGTCTCATATATAGGTACCGTATGGGGGAATAGCGTATTTAGCAAGAAGGTGATGCCGCGGCGAAGCTTGACAAGAGGACAATACAGGTATATACTATGTATGTACTTGCTCTTTCCGTATTTGGACAGAGCGCAACTCTGGAAAGGAAGTTTCCCCATGACCAACAACAAAAGGACGTGGGGGCTCGTCCTCGCGTCGGCTGCTTCAGCTTTCGTTCTCGGTGGCTGCCAAACTGTTCCGGGGCCGTACAACGGTCTTGGTCGGGACGGCGCGTCCATGGTCTATGTTCACAAGAACCGGGACTATGGGCCCATGACGGCCGAAGAATACGGCGTGGTCACCGACCATGCCAATGACTGCCTCGTCGATGGACGGCGGCAGATGGCCTCAGTCGGCGAGACGTCCGGCACCATGGCCGCAGTTGGTGCCGTCTCTGGCAGCATCAGTGGCTCCCTCGTCACGCAGTTCATTCCGGGAGGAAGGACCAGCGTGTACGGTCCCTACATCGGCACCATGAATGCTATCAACGGCGGAGTCGGGGGTCTGGCTATGCAGTCGTCCGTGACGACCAACTTTGTCGGCAGCTGCACCAACGGAGACTTGTCTGACCCTCTCACGCGCGAGAAGGTCCCGGGCGTCCACGCGTATCCGGCGCCGGTACGAAGCAACAACCGGACCGGCAGAGTTCCTTCCTGGATTACTGCCGCTCCCGCGACCGAGTAGCGCTCTACTTCAAACGACTGAACCCGCCCCTCAACAGGCGGGTTCTTTGTATTCTTGTAAGGGAAGGCTACTTAACTTCGAGTAGTTCTACTTCAAAGATAAGGGTGGCGTTCGGGGGAATTGAACTGCCTGCTCCCTGACTGCCATACGCTAGGTCTGGTGGAATAATAAGTTGGCGCTTCCCGCCCACTTTCATACCCGCTACTCCCTGATCCCATCCCTTGATCACCTGCCCTGCTCCAAGTGCAAAGCTAAACGCCTGTCCTCGAGGCTTTGAAGCATCGAACACGGTGCCATCCGGAAGCATGCCCACATAGTGAACAGATACCGTCTTACCAGATACCGCTTCTGCGCCCGTACCCACCACAATATCTTTTCCGGTGAGGGTGGTTGGTAATTGTGCAGGGGCACCTGCTGGTGTTTCATCTCCATTCATAGCGGTTGGTGAGGTGGTAAGGGTTGTAGTTGCGAACTCAGGCTCTGGCAAGTTCTGCGGAGCCATGAGGGCCGCGATGGGGGCTCCAAAGAACAGAAGACCCCCTGCTGCAACAACGGCGATAGCGACTGCAATTCCGGTGCCAGTGACATTCATAGGCAAATTGATACTAAAAATTAATACAGTTAGTCGGCTTCCGACACGGCTAGTATATCATCCGCAATACTCTCCACAGCCTCTTGCACAGCCTGTTCAGCCCCCGGCACGCGGGTGGTCAAAAAGGCCTCGAGTGCCTCCTCATCTGCTTCTGCCTCCATAAGTGCGACAAACTCCTCTCGCGTTGGCTCGTCCATGTTCTCAATCATGCGCGCCAGGGAGCTTTTGAAGATAACCGAATTCAGATCAAGCAGCAATTCATTCTGCTCCTCAAGTGGAAGTGCGGAAAGATCGAGTGCGTCCATGAGTTTCTGGAAACGATTGGTATCAGTCATAGTTACTTGATTCGACTAGTAAAGGCTTGTGGATCAATCACCCCAATCATTTCTGGACCCTCGGGAGTCACTCCAACATGAAACCCCGTACGAGGATCAAACACTGCACTGGTAATCCACTTCTGAGGGATACCGTTGTACATAGTGAGCTTCCCTGCTTCAAAGTATATTTTTTCACCGGGGTGTTCTCGCGCAAGTTCTTGTACCCGCCTCAAGAATTCGTTATTGGTGGCGTCCCCGCCGCCATACACCAACAGCTGCCTGCCGCCGGGCGCGGACTCATCCGGCACCCCATACAAGTGGGTCACTGCTGGCTCCACAGGAACCTGGTGTTCGTTTACGAATGGCTCAAGTGCGGACTGTACCGGAGCCTCAGGGGTAGCTGGGGGTAATTGCTCTGGGGCCGGAGGAGTAACCGTCGCCTGTTCAGGAACTGGTGCTGAGGGTGGAACCTGTTCAGGAACCAGAGCCGCAGGCTCGCTTGGTAGAGTGCTGTCTAGCTCTTCAGGCTGGGTGAGTGTGTTGTGATCAGAACCATCTACAAACGTCTCAGGAGTAAGTATGGGTGTTCCGCCCGCTTGTGCACGGTTGAGAGCGGCACTAGGATCTTCAACTGGTGCCGCCGCAACCTCGGGAGAGTGACTTGGTGCCTCCTGAATAGAAGCGTGGTGGCGCAAGTCTGGCTGCATGGGTCCATCAATGTGCTTGGTCACATACCCGTCCGGAGCTTCAGCGGTTGGTGCAGTGTGTTCAAAAACCAATTGTGGGTCCTTGCCCACCGCCTGATACCAGACATGCTGGTCGCTATCCACAAAGAGCTTGTCTCCAGGCTGCAGAGTAAGACTCTGTCCATCATGCGCCGCCCCTAGAGCATGCGTGAGGGCATTGGGGTTTTGCTCTAGGAAGTGTTTCAACTCAGGAGACGCGTGTTCAAGTGTCCCAACTTGGTGCCGCAAATCCACCAACAGTTGTCCGAACCCTTCTCCTGGTTTGGTACTTACCTCAAGCACTGAAGTGCTTGGTGCAGTTGGGTGCACGGGTGCAGCCTCTGTCCCTGTGTTGAGGGGTGCGCCCTCGTGGGGGGCTGGGGCTGCTGCTGCAGGCACGTCTAGATCAGTGCCTTGGTGAGTTGGGGTGGCATATTCGTATGATGCTGATGCTCCCCCAAACAGGTGATGGGTGTCTGGTGCTTCTACGCTGTGCTCGTGTCCCCCAGACGCATGATGACCAAAAAGAAATCCTAAGCCAAGTGAGGTAAAAGCACTTGCAATACGACTCTGACGAGCAATTGATTCCTTAACTACAAGTGCCTCTTTTCTCTTTTGAGAAAGACGGCGCAAATTTTTCTCGTCTCCTAAATCACCAAGATCCTTTCGATTAGAAAGAAGTGCAGAAGCTTTTGTTTCAGTTCCTCGAAAATCATGGCCCTTCTCTATACCCATTTTAACCAGTGCACCAAAAGCACCACCCACACTGGTGAACCGAGAAGCGCCTCCAATCCATTTCTTTGCTTCTGGATTCTTGCTTTTTTCTGCCCAAAATCGAAGCGCTGCAGACGTACCCGCAAGACCCAGCGGCGCAAGTCCAATGACACTTCCGCCAAGAAGGACGCCCGCAGCCGCACCAACACCAAGGAGAGCAGCGGATGTACCAAAAATACGCACTGCCGGAGGAAGTTCCTTATACCGTTCATAAAACTTATCGAGAGCTTTCTTGTCTCGCTCGTTAAGTCCCTCCTGGCGCTTTTCTAGCTCCCGTTCCTCAAGACCGTCCACAAACGTGCGCATGGTTACTACGCGTTCATACCGTTCCCGTAGTTTACTTTCATCAATAGAGCCCTTTCCCTTGTATTTCTTTAAACTTTCCAGAACGGCTTCTTTGGAGCGAGGTCGAAGTGCAAGTCGTGTGTCTAGGGCGGCCTGTTGCGCGGTGTAGTGCTCTGCGCGTGCGCGCACCCAGGCACGTCGTAGGTCCTTAATCTGAGTTGGAGTACCAAGCTCACCCACATAATTCTCAAGGGCAATGCCCGCAACACCTCGACCCTTGTGATATTCCTTCAACTTCTCGAAGTACAAACTTTCGGCGTTCTTAGATATTTCTTGCCGTTCCCCAAGTTCGCGCATTCGTCCAGGTACAAATGCCCGAAAAGGGTCTGTGCTTTGTGCTAACCGCGCCTTCTCACTTGCAACGGCTTCTTCAAGAGCCGCTCTGGTCTCATGCGCAGTAGCATCTAGCGGTAAACCAGTTTCCGGATCAGAGTCACGCAGCATATCAGAAATATCTGCCTTCTTTTCAACGATCTGCTCAACAGGCTCTTCTTGAGCAGTTGGAGCATCATCGAGAGGCACAGTCGGCGACTCTTCTGGTTGCAGCCGCTTCTTTAGCTTTTCTGGTTTAATTCCAAGAAACTTCGGTTTAGGTCCATCTTTAAAATCTGATTCTTTCTTAGGTGTCCCTCTTTTCCTGCGTGCTGCATCTCGAGCGCCTTTTGGTTTTCCGCCAAGACTCACGCGCACCTTTTCAGCTTCGTCTTGTATTGTGGGACCATCATTTGATACTGCTGCATTGCGGAGCGCCTCCTGAGCTCTCTCAAGATCCGTGAGGGGTGCTTTCTCAATCACTACCTCCGGCTGATTGATACCTGCTCGACGCGCCAAATCACTGAGACGATTCAATGGGCCTGATTCTGGACTCTTGGGTGCCATAGAATTAGGAAAGGTACCGCGCTCTAATAGTGCTTTCAACCAACGCGCGATCTCTTCCGTAGGTAAGGAAGGATAGTTCGCGCAAGTCGTCTACTTGATCTGGATTGCCTGGACGCAGGTCAACCGTCTTCATGTTGAAGGGCTTTTGCGGAACTCCGCCAGAGAGAATACGCATATATGCATTGCGATTCTCAATATTAACGAAGTCGAGAGCGGTGAACACCGGAGCAAACTGTTTTGCAAAGAACTCCGCATCTTCCTCTCCCACGCGAAATACCGCCATGTTGCCCACGTTGCCAAATATAGCTCCCCTAATCTTCTCGTCTACTTGCGCTAAATACTGGTGCGCAATAGTGAGCGAGAGTTTATATTTTCGAGCTTCAGAAAGAATGCCGGGAATAGAGGAGGTGGTGATGTTCTGGAACTCATCAATGTAGAGGTAGAACGGTGGGAAGTTGGTACCCACTGAGTCTGCTCGAGAGAGTGCCGCCATGAACAACTTGCCCACAATAATGAGACCGAGGAGGTTAGCGTTTCGCTCTCCCAATCTTCCCTTTGAAAGATTTACCAGCAGAATCTTCTTGTTGTCTATAATCTCACGGAACTTAAACGAGGACTCTTGCTGCCCAATGATCGGCCGCATGAAGTCGTTTGAGGTGAACTCATCAATCTTGTTGGTGATGTAGGGCACTAAATTCTGAAGCGATGCCTCACCCTCGGTCTTGGTGGCAATTTCATTCCAGAACTGATTCACCACCGGGTTGTTGCAGCGAGAAAGTTTTAGATTCCTAAATTCTGCGTTAGACATCACCCGACCAATGTCCATAAGGGTGGAGCCGGATGCAGGATCCTCCATTACTAACTGTGTTGCATTGGTGAAATACTGCACGAACATTGGTCCCATTGATTCAGGAACATCGCCATACAACTGTTGGAATATTGCCAGCATCTCATTCACAATGAACGACTTCTGCTCCGGTCTGCTCGGATCGTACTCAAGCATATTGAGTCCGAACGGTCGGTCTAGGTTTGCGGGATCAAAGTAAATAACATCCTCGTATCGCTCTGGCGGAATGCTGGCCAGTACTTCTATAACATCGTTTCCGTGCGGATCGATAAAACAGACGCCATTGCCTGCGCGAATATCCTGATCAATAAGGGTACGGAGCATTCCGGACTTTCCCGAGCCCGTCTGTCCAATAACATATAAGTGTCGCAACCGGTCCTCTGGTGAAAGACGTATCTCAGATTCTTGTCCACGATAGGTGCTGGTACCAAGTATCGTGCCCTCGGTAGGAAGTCCAATAGGAGCAGGGGCGCTCGCTGAGCGGGACTGCTTCAAATGCGGCGAAGACTCAATACCATCGGGAGGGAAGTGGAATACGGTGGTGAGCTCTCGAAGAGACAGAGGAAGGTTCGTGGCTTTCTCAAATAAACGAAAGGTGAAGTCACGAAAGAAACTCTTGAGACTCCCTGTATTTGGTCTACGAAATTCAAACCTGTTCCCTTTAGTATTTTCAAACTGATTAAACGGAGCTTCTATTTCAGCAAGGAGCTGCTCCGCACGCTCCTTCTGCATAGACGAAGCAACGATACGTATATTTGTCTGCACAATGGGAGCCGAGCGTTTTTTCTCCACCTGCTCAATTGCGGCTTCGTCCGTGGGTCGGATCTCGTCCAACTTTTTCGGAGACACAAACAAGCCTGCCGCCTCGCGAGCAAATTCACCCGCAAGAGTTTCTGGCAATGAAAATGCCCTTCCGCGCTTCTCACCCTTTCGCAGCTCATGCAGTATGCGCCCATAGTGCTCCACATAGTGGTTGCCGTTTGGTTTGAAGATAATTTGAAGAGACGCGCCCTCGTCCTCGGGAGCAATCTTGGCGAAAGCGTTTAGAAGCGCATTCAGTGGGTCATAATCAAAATCCTGGTAGTCTTTGAGGGGCAACATTGGTCTATCTTTGAACTCCGCCACCGAACCAGCAGCAGATCCCCCATCAACAAAGACGTTATAGTCGTTTGGTTGTGCTAAGGCCACCGCCTCAGGGAATATGGCATGCAGTTGTTTCTCGAACAGATCGCAGCGAGAGTTTGGCACCGAGGCATAAAACATTAAGTGAGAGCGATCCACCGGTACTGCCAACTCAAGCGTCATATACGCGGGCTCACCGCTACGAGCTGTCTCAAGCGAAAGCATGCCTGAATAAAACTGTTCCATGCCAGAAACCAGTTCCCGCAGGGGGCGCACCCTGTTCCCTTCCTCCGTCTTGTGTTCGGGAAGCGCTATCTCATACAGCGTCATGTGCAGAGCCTTCCACTCTGGCTGATTCTCTGCGAGTCCCTGTATAGGCATACCGGCAATAAGGTACTGTACGAGGAAACGGTGGAAGTCGTCGTCCAAGTGCGGACTAGCGAGCTTCTCTAGTACCGCAAAGGCGTTGCGCACCCCTTTCTGTTCTAGCACCCCGCGCAGTTCATTAATCGTCTCGTCCGAGCTTGCGGGATCAAGATTAAGGACAAGCTTTTCGGTCTCCTCGTGCGTTAGTGCATACCCCGGTGCAAAGGTATCCTCAGGAGCCGCGTACCGGTGGTGCACAATACGCTCTCGGGCAACCTCGGTACGTGGCCGTGATTCATTAAGCACTGCAAGTTCTGCTTCCTTGCTCGCAATTTGCTCACGCAAATACGCAAGTTCCTCCTCGGGTGAGGTGATTGGGTTCAGGGGCCCTTCCATGCCTTTAATTATACGACAGAGTCGCTAGTTCTAACGACAAAAACTGTATACAAACAAACTACTCCCCCTTGCGAATAATGATATGAAAGAATCCGTTCACCACAGACACCACAATAGAGAAGAGTACCGCAATCCAGAATCCACCAATAGAGAAGTCTGGCACCAACAGATCTGCCAGCATCACCAATAGTGCATTGATAACGAGAGAGAAGAGTCCCAGGGTAAGGATAGTAACCGGAAGAGTGAGAACGGTAATGATGGGCTTCAAGAAAATGTTAAAGACTCCAAGCACTATCGCCAACACAATTGCGCCAAGCAGAGTGACGTGCACACCAGGGACTATGTAGGCAGCAATGAGTATGGCAACGACAGAAACAATCCAGTGTATGAGCGTCATAGGTGTTCAGTATACTACGGCTTCACAAACGTGAAGGACTGCACAACCTTGTCGAGCAGTTCATACTGCTTCTCAAGCTCAGTGTCCGGAATGTCTTCAGGACTGTCCGGGTCGTCCCGATAACTTGAACCAACGGCAATCTTCTCGAGCGCTACGCAGTACCCTTCATGTAGCGCTCGATATGAAATGCCTTTTACATACTGCTGCATGCCAGCGTTCTGAAACGCAAAGGCCTTCCAAGTAGTGCCATTCAGCACCACGTCTGGAAGTACCGTCTCTCCTTGATTGGGAGTTACCTTTAAACACTGAGCGAGTTCTTTTTTGTCCATACTCACCCCAACACGAATGAGTGCGGTGTAGTAGCGGGGATAGCTGTGGTCACTCACCGTTGTGAAAGGAGCAATTGAAACAACCGGCGTGCCGGTGGCGTTTGGGAGCGCATTTGTCCTCCAGTAGGTGCCCAGGTGATAGGAAGTGCCAAAGGTGTTCTCCACGACGGCCGCTTCAGGATACAGGAGCATAAAACCGTATATACCGTTGGTGTATATTGCGTCCCCAGTGCTTAGTGGTGTAGTGCTTGCATTTGGAGAACCAGGAGGAATAGCCTGTTTACTAGTTGATACCAGATACCAGGCCACACCTCCTGCAATAAGCGCAAGCACGAGCAAAAAAACTGCGAGTCCAAAACGTGTCATTACTCCCTAGTATACGCGGGAAGGGGAAATCTCCCCAATGTCTGCTACCTGGAAGCTTCGCGCAACTGTCGCACCACATATTCCTTGGGCAACACTGAAAGAAACCAACCTGCCTTGGGGCCTGAATCGCGATTGAGAAATACTCGATAAAGTGCGGTGAACAAGTCTTTTGGTGCTATCGGTACTTCTGTTTTGAGTACATGCAAACGTTCATGCAACTCCTCTCCCGTCTTTGAACCCGTTTCTACGAAATCTGCAATGAGCGAAAGTGCACGCTTCTGCTCCGGTGAGAGAACAAGTCCTTCAGGCAGTGTTTCTTGGAGACGATACTGGTACTGCTCCGGTGCATAGGTTGAAAGCCAATACAGAGCATAGGTTTCGCGCTCTTCCAGGAGGCGCACTTCTTCAGTCGATAGTGCGCTTCCTTTTACTTTCTCGGCTTCAGCGAGAAGAGAGATGTGGGGCATTTGTGCAATGAACGCCACTTGCGAGAAACGCAGCTGCCACGATGCAGCTTCCCCTGCACGATCTTGAGGGAGTTTGGTGTACGCGTACAGACGAGTGAAGTCATCTGAGACACCCGTGCGCACCAGTTCCGCTAGGTCGTCATGCCAGTCATACAGGCGAGGTACCGAGTCCCCTTCTGGATCCACGTCTACCTGCTGGGCGATTTCCTTGCCGATAAGAGCCAATCGAAAAAGTTCTGGCGGGAACAAATCACTCATATCCTTTGCGGAAGACCCACGACCCTTGGACGAGGACATTTTCTTGCCACCAACTAAAAAGAACTCATACGGAACATCAAACGGCGCTTCAAAGTCAAAAAGCTCTCGGGCAATGTGCGCCGCTACGTCGCGTGCCCCACCCTTTGTGGAGTGGTCCTTACCAGCGCCCTCTATATCAACCCCCTGTACTACCCACTTGGCTGCCCACTCAACTTTCCAGAATAGTTTCGCAGCACCCTTCCATGGCCTAACACGTCCCTGGTGGCCACAGGGCACCGTACCATCGGGAGATTTGTCACAGGTATAGCCAACGGTCTCTCCATCAAAATCATGTGCTCGTACGGTCATCATCTTGCCACACTGCTCACACACCACCGACACCGGAAGCCACGTCTCGTCCTTACTACTTCCTGAAACTGCTTTTAGAATTCTTCGAACGTCGTCCGTGCGAGAGAGCGCAATGCGCATAGATTCGTCCATCTTTCCAGACTGATAGAGCTCCGTTGCTCGATAGTAGCTTGGAAAAAAGCCGGCCTTCGCTATTACTGCCTGAAGTTCTGCACCAAAGTATTCAGCGTAATTAGCGTATCCTTCCTCAGGTGAGGGCACCATATAAAGAGGCCTGCCTAGATGTTCGGTAAATCGCGCTTGGTCAAGGTAGCCAGGAATATTATCGAAGGGGTCGAAATCGTTTAACTCATATCGGTACTCGTTTTTCATTCCGAGCTCATTGAGTGCCTCGCTCACGAGCCCATGAATAGCCACGCCACGCATACTCCCCACGTGGACCCTCCCGGAGAGGGTTTTTTCATCACGAATCAAAAAGGACGTACCGTTTTTCGGAGTACGACTTTCTTGTATTTCTTTTGCGATGCGATCTGCCCAAAACATGAGGGTATCGTACCACGCGCGCTGTATCCTAGCGCAGCAATGAATTAACCGGAGGAACGAGCCGTGAGGGGTTTGGAACCGCTACCGGTATCGGCACTCCCGCTGATGACTCTATGGGCATACGAGCGTCCTCCTTCTTTTGATTCTCCCGCTCATGAATAAGCGTCTCGAGAAGTCGCTTACCCACCGCAGGGGTGCTGGTGGCAGTTGTTGAAGCCTCTTCCCCTGACACTGACATTCCGGTCAGGAGACTGGTTGCGCGTACCCGTGCCTTCTCGGACACCTTGGCGCCCTTCTTAGCACTCTGTGCAGCAGGTGCTTCAGCAGCACCTTCACGCAGACGGGCCACCTTGCGCACCACCGCCTGTCTAATATTGGTATCGTGCTCCTGGCCAGCTTGTGCGCTCAACTGAGCTTCTAGATTTGCACGGATGGCCAGAGACTCTGAAGCATCTCCTGACTGTTCAAGCTTGTCTGCCTCGTGCAGTGCCTTATCCGCCTCACCCTCAAAGCGGGAAGCAAGTTCTGCCTCAGTCTTTGCAGAGAGCGTTCCGCGCTCACGCAATACCTCTGCTTCCTGTACTCGACGCAGGGCAAGGAAGCTGTGGAGACGCGCCTTAGCTTCACCCGAGCCAGCAAACACTGCGCGTGCAGGTTCGTTCACTTTTGTCTTCACGGCATAGAGTGGCTCTCCCGGTACCGCGTTCTCTGCCGCAAATGCTGTGGCGGTGCCACCGCCCACAATAACCGCAAGTGCGAGAACACTAACCGCGAGAGTACGCGAGTGTCCTATCACTGACCCAAGGAAAGTTAGGGAGTTGAACGGGGCAGCTTCAACTGCAGGCATGGTGTGGAGCTCTGCATACGCCATCAGTTCCTCACGGATACGAGTTCGGACCCCGTCTCCAAGACGGACCTTTTTAAGCTTATGTATGAAATTGTGTTCAGTGTTATTCATGGACATGTAGGTGTTCGCGAACTTTCTTGAGAGCACGGTTGATACGAACAGATATCGCATTGGGCGTTTCGCCACGAAGTTCTGCAATTTCTGCGGGGGAGAATCCCTCAACGAAGCGCAGAAGCAAGGACTCGCGGCTCGGTTCGTCCAATGTGTTGATAACGGCCAACACTTCCTCGTTCATCGCATTGTGGAGTATAGGCACCTCGTCTGTTCCTTTGGCTTCAAAGCCTTCTTCACTTAGGGCATCGAGTGATGCCTCCTTTTTCTTCCGGTACCAGTCAATGATGAGGTTGCGCGCAATGGCATACAGGAGTGCTCTATCGTTTCGCAAGACTGTTTCCTTTCGCAGTGCCTGCCAAAAACGCATAAACACTTCCTGCGTTATATCCTCTGCACGTGCTCTATCACTTACTTTCACCAAGGCAAAGCGAAAGATCGCATCCGCATACTGATCGTATGTTTGGAGGAAGTATTCGTTAGCTTCGATCTGGTCCATAGAGTATGACGGCCACCTCCCGACATTCTGTCAAGGGAGGGGCCTCCTCTATGGTGCCATAAAAGCAACAGCGCGCCCAGTGGACGCGCTGTTGCTTCTTATGCTCGAGAACTAGCGCGCCTTCTTGACCGCTTTCTTAACGAGCTTCTTCACTGCCTTCACTTCCTTCTTAACCAACTTCTTTACGGCACCCTTCTTGGTGACGGCCTTCACTGCCTTCTTCACCGCTACTGAGGGCTCAAGTTCACGCTTTAGCTCGCCCCAATTCTTCTGGAGCTCACGAACTGCCATATCAACGTCGTCACTAGCAACTCCCTTCATACCACGGTATGAAGCTGCAGCTTTCTCAACTGCGGCAGCCACCGTCTTAGCGTCCACCTTCTTAAGGTTTTTAATCTGCTTCAGAGCATCACGCTTGAGTCCCTTTGCCCACACACTTGCTGCGTGGCGATGCTTCTTGGCGTTCTTGGTTCCATAAAAGTAATACGTTGCGGCACCTGCTGCGGCAACGGCAGCAAGCACACCTGCACCAATTTCTACCGCCTCAAGGGTGCTCATGCCTTTCTTGCTCACTGCCTTCTTTGTTGTCTTCTTTGCCATAAATGTAATTAAATTGTTAGGACCGCTTTGTGCGGGTTTTTCTTTTCTTCATGCCGCTCAGGAACCCAAACAAGTGGCCAATGCGTAGACCTTCCTTGTGTACATGCTCACGCACGTTTTGAATGTCTTCCCGAAGCTGCTCTCCCTCACCGCGCACCAGTGCCGTTACCTCATCTATCTTTTTAAGTATGCCAAGTACGCGCAGAAGTACCATCGTCAAGAGCACGGACAGTACCGTCGTTGCAAGAGTTGCAACGACGAAGAAAATATCCATCTTGAGAAAGTTGTCCATCTGTTCCTCTATCCTATCTTGCCTGTGGGGGTATGCAAGGGTGTGGGCAAGGAAAATCAAAAGACCCGCACCGTTTCCGGGGCGGGTCCTCCTGAAGGGGTCACACTTCCGACTTGGCTCTTGCAACCGCGGCAAGCACCGTGTCTTCCAGTGTGGAATGGATCGGGAAGTGTAGGCCGTCTCCAAGCGTGTCGTTCAGCTCTCGTTGGATTTGATCCAAGCCATAGAACCGAGGATCGGCTCCAACCACGACCCTGAGCTCTGGGTCTTGCTCCAGGTACGCAGTCCACTTTCCAATTTCCCGTCGGGAATCCATCGCAAATGGCTCAGGTCCCGGATGGGGGTGTTCTTCGGATTCGAAGGCCAACCAGAACATCAGGCATCCATTTCTAGCTGCCCTCAGCATATGATAGTTTTCCCAGGCCAACTGGCGCGCGAATACCGGATCATCATTAGAAACGCCCTGAATCTGTTTCCCCAGCAATGGGTGACCCGGATAGTCTTTTTCGTACCGCATTGGGATGGCTGCAACGAAGTGAACAAGCTGCTTCTCAAGCTCCCCATAGGCTTGGTACTGCCAGTCTCCGCCGCCTCGGACTGGACCGGCGAGAAAGATTAAGGGCGGCATCCAGTTTGTAGCGCGTTTTTTCGGTAGAATTACACTCATTTCACGTCTCCCTACTTCTAGGAAGAGTCTGCCAATATATATCAGTAAAGTCAAATAGAATCCGGTACTCTAACAAATCGGGGTCCCGAGTACCCAATCTCCGGTTTGTCCACCGTATCCATAAACATTTCAAGCGGGCGTATAAAGAATTCAGGAATGTCTGCTTCGTACAGCCGCTTGTACAGCACCATCTTCTCCTCAGTTTCGGTGTGGAAAGCGACCCCCAGCACCTCATAGTGTTTGGCGGGGTCTTTGAAGTGATAATAGATGCCAAGCTCAGGTTCTTTCATTCACAGAGTATAGCAGTCTGCTCATATGATAATTAGGCAACATGTGTTAGGGTGTGTCCATGTCTTCCTCTCGCCGAAAACCTGGCTTCCAAATTAAGAAAGTGGTTGTTGCAAAGAAACCGACTCGTGCGGTTCGTCATGCGGTATCCAAAAGGAGAGTTGAGGCCAAGCCAGTGGAGTCACTTCCTCGTTTAGTTAAGCCTCGGGGTCCTGCTCCCCTCCCGAGTGCAACCTTGTACCCCATGCGTATTAATAAGTACCTTGCCCAACAGGGGCATGCCACACGCCGTGAGGCTGATGCCCTTGTTGAAAAGAAGGCAGTGCTCATCAATGGGCGCATCGCTCAAGTGGGAGACAAGATACTTGAGAGCGATGTTATTGAAGTACGTCGCAATGCCCGTCCCGGGCGCTATACGTACCTTGCCTTTAATAAGCCGGTGGACGTTGATACCCATCGAGAAGACACGGGCTCTTCGAACGTGTTTGATCTGCTGCCTCCCGAAGTGAAACAGCTGAAGCTCTTTCCGGTGGGCAGACTTGATAAGGCTTCGCATGGACTCATCATTCTCACCAACGATGGCAGGATTACCGACCGTCTCTTGAATCCTGATCACGCGCACGAGAAGACATACGAGGTGCGCACGAAACAGCCGCTACGGACCACCTTCAAAGAGAACATGCAGTCTGGCGTGCTCATTGAAGGGTATATGACCAAACCTGCCAAGGTGAATATTCTTGGCGAGAAGGCATTTCGTATTGTCCTTACCGAGGGAAAGAGTCACCAGATTCGACGTATGGTATCCGCACTCCACAACGAGGTATCAGACCTGCGGCGTATGAGCATTATGAATATTAAATTGAATGCGCTCAAGGCCGGGAGTTATCGAGCTATTGAAGGAGAGGAGCTGAAGGAGTTTTTGCATTCATTAGGGTTGGGGTAAGTAGCAACCCCCGGACTTTTGATCCGGGGGTTTTTGGAGTGACTGGAGTGCGAATGTTTAGAGCTTCAAGGTACCCGCATTGCGGATGAGGAGGTGATAGTCAGTGCCCCAGACCTCGTCGCAGTCGAATGAGTCCTCGCACAAGCGCCAGCGCCCAGCATGACCAATGCTCCCAACGGAAACACCTCCCTCCACATTCTCCTTAAAGTAGAAATAGCGGTGATTGGTGCGCCGTGACTCCTCCATAGCCTCATCGTCGGTCACGGTGTGTTTGCCGTCGATGAGCCGCTGGGCGAGTTCTTCTATGGGGGTGTTCGGGGACACGTCAGCAATCGAAGCCGCCCATTCCCTGAAGCGCCCAGGGTGCGCTGGGACGAAGTCTGAGATTAGAGGGGTGGGTAACGACTCACGCATTGCCTTTCTCCATGGGCTGAACTCTCTATGAATAATCATACCACACGTATGACGAGTTTGTCAAATAAATGGTACTTATCCCTTAACGCCAAGTAGACCTATTTATTACTCACTTCAATTTGGCAGGTCTTTTCGTCACAATAAATTACTTCGCCGTGTGCGCTAATAGCACTGAAAACAAACGTACCATCGCTCAAATCATAGTCACCTTTTGTACCAAGACGCCATCCTTTAGGAAACCCATCTTGAGTAAACCTCTCTTGATCTTTATGAATTGGGTAGTACCAGGATCCTGTAGGAGCAGATGCACACATACTGCCAGGATTTGGATTGTATTGTATTGTTGGATACTGCAAGTTGTACCCAGCCAATACGCACTGTAAAGCGATTTCGCGCCTGGATTCCATGAATTCAAGTACAGTTGACGCGGGAAGCACTTCTCTCTCGGGCACAAGTCCTCCCCAGCGGGTAATAACTCCTATTGATGCAGTTGCAAATAGTACCAATAAAATTGAAAGAAGAGTCCAGCGCTTTTGGAAAGAAAGCGCCAGGAGTGCAACAAATACAACCACAAGAAGGAATACGCCTATAAAAAGCCTCGTTGGTTGGAAGTCATCCCCAATACCAATATGGAGGGTAAGTGGGTCAAGAATAAAACTCAGCCCTGCAGTAAAGACCGCCACAAAAATTGGGACACCGCGCATCACTAAATGTTTATGGTTTGATGGATCCATGAGAGCGTAGATTACTTCTATTTTATCATGCCAGTTCCAACATCTACGAAAACAACCTATACTAACCTGTGTATGTCCTCCTCAGACCGTAAGCACTTTTTCGATATCCTCAAGAAAGTTATCGGCACGCCCTCAGTAAAAGCAAAGCGAACAGCGGCACCGGAGAAGCGCGATAGGTATACCGCCAAGCAAACTCGTCCAAGTACGCCTGCAGGTGCTGTGGAGAAACAAAAGCGTACGTCCCGCGGACCGAACGCTTAAACTGACCCCAGAAGCCTTCAATAGTGTTGGTGTGGCTTTCGCCCCAGGTGTAGTGGTTCTTGCCGTGTTTGACTGAAGTGTGCATGTAGCCATAGCCACGTCCTGTTAGGCGCCCATATGCCTGATACTCGTCGCTCATGATGTGCGTCTTCGGTTCTACATTCTTTTGAATGAGAGGAAGTACAACCTCAGCCTTGCGGCTTGATACTTTCTGCACCCGTACCGCTCCCTTGCGCTCAACCATGCCGAATACCGCACTCTTGTTCTTGAACTTAACGGCATTCTTTCCGCCCTTGCCGTAGTACGTTTCGTCTACCTCAACCACGCCTGAGAGCGGGTCGCTGCCTTGCTCCATGAGCGCGCAGATCTGGTGCCCTATACGCCATGCCGTCTTGTACGTAACGCCAAGCTGGCGCTGAAGCTCCATTGCAGAGACCCCGTTCTTCGAGGACGCGAATAGGAATATTGCATGGAACCAGAGGGAAAGCGGAGTCGAGGAGTTCTCGAAGATAGTCCCTGCAAGCGGGTGTATCTGGTGTCCTTGGGGATTCGCATACGCCTTGCGCTTATTCATACGGGAATACTGCTTCGCTTCGGGGAACTTCTGGCGGAAGATGTAGTCCAAGCAGGCTTCGTCCGTAGGAAACTCTTTCTTCAAGTCTTTAATGGTGTACTTCATTACACCTATTGTATTCTATAGGCTACTTGGCGTAGAGGGATAGGTACCAAATAAGTAAATCTTATCCCCATTGACCCATGAACCGTAGTTCACATACACTGGGAGTTATGGACTACCACTCACGAAAACGTGCCGTTATGGGTTTCTGGCAGCAACACCGGCGTATGCCCGGGTATCAGGAGTTTATGAAAATACTCGGCGTGAAATCAAAGAACTCCGTATACCGCTTTATCGAGAAGCTCGTAGAGGAAGGCGTGTTGGAGAAAGACCTCCAAGGGAGACTCTCTCCCGGGCGAGAGCTTCGTGGCGTTCCCTTACTGGGACTCGTGGAGGCTGGCTTCCCCACTCCGGCCGAGGAAGAGATGCTTGATGTCATGGACTTTGATGAGTACCTCACCCCAAACAAAGAGTCGAGCTATGTGCTCAAGGTTAAGGGGGACTCCATGATAGAAGCCGGGATACACCCGGGAGACTTGGTGATCGTTGAGCGGAAACCAACATACAAGATAGGACAAATTGTTATTGCATCCATTGAGGGCGAATACACCATGAAGTATCTGCGGAAAAAGAACGAGAGCTACTATCTTGAACCCGCCAATAGTGCCTATAAGCCTATCTATCCGAAAGGCAACCTGAACATTGAAGCCGTGGTGACGGCCATTGTGCGCAAATACTAACGATCATGATTCTCCATGTGGACGGGGATGCGTTCTTTGCCATGTGTGAGGTCTCACGCAGACCAGACTTACGTGGCCGGCCGGTGGTAACCGGAAGAGAACGCGGCATTGTCACCGCAGCAACGTACGAAGCTAAGGCACTCGGTATTAGTCGCGCCACGCCAATACACGAAGTCCGGAGTCGCTTTCCGCAGGTAACCATACTCCCTTCGGACTATGAGCTCTATGCACTGGTCTCGAAACGCATGTATGCCATCACCCGCAGACACGCACCACTGGTTGAAGAATACGGAACGGACGAGTGCTTTGCTGATCTCTCTCACCTTGGCAATCCACTCGAATCTGCACGAACAATTAAAGAAGAACTCCAGAGTGAACTTAATATGACCTTCTCCCTCGGGATTGGTCCCACCAAGGTATTAGCGAAGCTCGCCTCCAAACATAAGAAGCCCGACGGGTTCTGGGTGATAACTCCGGAGAACCGTGAAGAGTGTCTGGCACAGACTCCGGTTCGCTTCGTGTGGGGACTTGGACCAAAGACCGCAAGCAGACTTGAGGGCATGGGGGTACTAACGGCGCTCGACTTCGTACGGCTTTCTAAGTCCTTCGTAGCTCGCGAATTCAACGCACCAATTCTTGCACTCTGGGAAGAGTTAACCGGAAACAGCGTACTTCCGGTAGATTCTGCAAATGAAACCGATCAGAAGTCGGTGCAACGTACCCGCAGTTTCTACCCACCCACCACTGATCCCCAAAGGCTTTTCTCTGAGCTCTCCCAACATGTGGAGCATGGGTGCAGGAAGGTACGCAGACTGGGGATGGTTGCCACCGGTGCCAGTTTCTTCCTGAAGACCCAAGCATTTCGGTTCCATGGAGGAGCTATAAAACTCACGGTTGGTACTAGTAGCCCGGGAGACATCATTCCTCTCTTGCGCACTCAGTTTCTGAAGGTATATCAGAAAGATACCCTGTACCGCACCACCGGTATCACCCTGCATGGCCTAGTGCCTAGCGGGAACGCGCAGCAGGAGTTGTTTGATACGGAGCATAAAGTAGAGAAGAATGAACGACTCATGCTGGCGCTCGACGCACTTGAACACAAGTTTGGTGAACACACGCTCTATTTGGGAACGAGCGCACGCAGCATCATGCGGGACCGGGCGCAACCCATTGCTTCGCAAATGCATACAGATGCACTCATACACACCAGCGAGGGTGCGAAGCGGTTTCCTATTCCGTATATGGGTACCGTTTGAGAACTAAGTTATTCGGTATTCTGGTAAATAAAGAATCGCGCCCACCAGGGACGCGACTGAGTTTGCTTGTAACTAGTGATTGTGTTGCTCAATGTTAATCACATGGGGCTTCCGAGGGTCTGCGTCGGGCGCAAGCAGAAGCAGCTCGCAATTGCCGAAATGAAACAAGGTGAGCATCGCAGGCCACGAGATCCCGTAATAGGACGCGTAGAGCATCTTCCCGAAATCCCCATGGGTCACCAGAAGGACTGAACCTTCCTGAGGCGCTCTTTCCACAGTGTTCGAAAGAGCATCATGTGCGCGCTCGAGAAGCATGGGAAAGGTCTCGGCTCCTTCAGGAGAGAGGAAATAAGTGATTGTGTCGGTCTTAACCACTTCAGGTGCGCACAACCGCTCAATATCGCTCGCTGGTCTGCCTGTCATCACGCCAAAATCCCGTTCAATGAGCAAGTCCACTACGACGGGAACGGGTAGCTCGAGCCGTTCGCATACAACCTGAGCAGTTGTATGCGCACGTGATAGTGGTGAGGAATACACAGCATCAAACGTGTACCCTTCCCGAACAATACCGTCGGCAAGCTGATGAGCCTGTCGCAGCCCCTGCTCGGTCAACGGCCTGTCTCGATGTCCATTGAGAATGCCTTCAGCATTGTCTTCGTTCTGGCCGTGTCGTGCAAGATAGATCTTCAACATTTTGTGCTCCTTACTGCGAATCTGGAGTTAGAATACCCTGAAAGGCGCAAATGTCTAGGCTATGGCAGTTCTATATTCCTCATGCTTTCTTTCTCCCGATGAGATAGTTTTTTTATCGCGTGCTCCCGCACACTCGCCGCGCTTCTGTTTGCACACTGCTCGCTATATACCAAAACAACCGGTCGCTTTGTTCGGGTGTACTTTGCACCTTTCGGGGACTCATTGTGCTCTTGAATTCGTCGAGAGATGTCTGTGGTGATACCGCTATACAGTGTTCCGTCCGCACACTCCACCATGTATACATGCCAGAGTGATTCCATAGTCTCTATTTCTTTCCGAGATCGAGCACATCGTCTATGCGAATCTGCGAGACAAACTCTGGCACGTGGGAGACCAGCACCATAGCGCCCTCGTATTGATGCAGGGCCTTTGCTATCACGGGCAAGTGTCTAAAGTTGATGTGGTTAGTTGGCTCGTCTAGTACCAAGAGGCCAGGACGCATCAGAACAAGCCGCGCGAACGCTACCAGTCCCTTCTGCCCTTCAGACAAGGAACCAATCTTCTTGTTCATGGATTCCGCCGTGATAATGAAGCCGGCGGCAACTTTGCGCATTGCCTCCTCTTCTGGTTTATCCATAGCGGCAAGCAGCTCTTCACGTACCGTGCGCTCAAAATCAAGCGTGGAGAAGTCCTGACGATAGTACCCAACACGAACTCCTTTGGCGATGGTGGCGCCTTCTGCGGTTCCGTTGGCAAGGTGCTCGAGTAGAGTGGTCTTTCCAATACCATTAGGACCCTTCAACTGCAGGTGCTGCTTTTTCTTAAGTACGATATCTGCCTTGTGCGGCACCGGCACATGCTTCTTTGCGTCCATGGTGGTGAAGGAAGTGATGGAGAGAAGCTCACCAATGATTTCCGGCTGTGCCGGAATAACAAAAGGACGAATAGTCTTATCTTCCTTGCGCACGTCCACCTTGTCTTCTTCCATTTCCTCGATTGCGGTACGCATCTTCTTTGCTACGTTGCGCATCTTGCCTCCCTTCTGCGCAAAGAAGTTTGCCTTGTCCTTGTTGTCCTGAATCTGCTTTTCAAGCTGAGCATTCTTTCGGTTCTCGCGCTCAATACGAGCAGAGATTTCTTTCAGGAGATCATAATAGTTACCCACATACTGCTCGATCTTTCTGGTGTGCACATCAAGATAGAGCACACCTTCGGTGAATGAGTTCAGGAATTCTGCATCATGGGAAATAACCATCACACTCTTCTCATAGTTCTTGAGGAAGGTGGTGAGGTGTTCAATACCGGCAGTGTCCAGGTTGTTGGTTGGCTCATCTAGGAGAAGTAGGTCGGGGTCCTGAATGAGTGCAGAAGCCAAGAGCAGGCGCGCCTGCTGCCCTCCTGAGAAACTCTTAATGATGCGATCATGCGGAGCGTGTAGGTTCACCACATCCAGTACCGCATCAATCTTGGGGTCTATGTCGTATACCTTTTCGGTGAATCGCTTTTCAAAGAAGGCTCGGACCGTGAGGTCTCGCTCATCAAGTGCAATTACCTGAGAGGAGAGCGCAATGGAGAGCCCGCGGGGAATCTGTATCTTTCCGCTCTCAGGTTTGAGCGTGCCCATGATGAGGCTAAAGAGTGTAGATTTGCCAGCTCCATTTTGTCCCATGAGGGTCACCTTCATACCCCGACGTAGGGTAAAGTTCACCGTCTCAACGATAGGGTGATTGTGACCGTATCCAAATGACACGTCCTCGAATCTGACCAAGGCCTCTTTGGGAGGCCCTCCTTGTTCTGTATTGGTTTTACTTGCCACGTTTCTGGTACTGTACCACGTTTTCGAGGGGTTGGTAAATATTACACAACCGTGCTATATCTCTGTCCAGAGGTTGCAAGGAAAAGGAGTCTCGCATGCGCCACGACGAATTGTATAAGCGGCTGTTGGAGATTCCTGAAGACCACTACGTCATGCACGGATCCCCGTATGAGTTGGAAATCATTGAGCCCCGTCGCACCGGACGCGATGATGTACCTGCCTACAACCACCTGGGCGTCTACGCAACTACTTGCATAGAAATTGCCCTGCTGTATGCGACCATCCACACAAAGCGAACCGAGTGGGGATTTGCACCACAAACAGCGGGCTCGACACTGGATGTCCGTGTGCCTCTGGGCTTCATCCACGGACCCGGTTTCGTGTATATCCTCCCGAAAGAGGGGTTTAGGAATCTCAGCCCCGCTGCCTTCGTATCACATAGACCTGTACGACCAGTAGAAGTCTTTCCGATAGACCGCGACGTTCTCTTCGAAATGATAGAGAACAGAACGGTGGAGGTCGGCATCTACGACCCGGCCCTCACCTAATACGTGAGGGCCATTCGTTTTATGCGTTCTTGCCCGCCAAGTACCCTGTCGTCCAACACAACTGAAGCGAGTACCCGCCCGATGGTCTGCTGATATCAAGAAGGTCTCCCGTCACAAACAGGTTGCTAACCTTCTTCGAGCGCATCGTGCGCATGTCTACTTCCGTAAGAGACACTCCGCCATCTGCAACAACCGCTCTACTCATTCCCATAAGACCCGAGACGGACACGGGTAAGGCCTTAAGAAGATCGATAAGTACTCTACGTTCTTCCTTCGTCACACTGTGCACTTTGGTGTCGGGACTAATAGCAGGCACCAGTGAAAGGAGAACTTCCACACTTCCTGGAGGAATAATCTGCGGCAGCGTGTTGCGCAACAACTTATTCTTGTTTGCATCAAACAGGGACACTAGCTCTGCATCAAGTATCCCAATGTCTTTGGTTGGAAACAGGTCTATGGTGGCGGTCACATTCCCTTCATACAGCAGGTCTGCCACATCTCCTGCGAGATTTAGAATCGTTGGCCCAGATAGTCCAAAGTGCGTAAGGAGAATATTCCCCTTCTTGGAGAACTTTCGTGCACCTTCCAGAAAGAAGGTGATCTTGGCATCCGTAAGCGTCTTCCCCTTTAGTTTCTTTATCCAGGAGTCTTTGCAGGCAAGCGGCACGATGGTTGGTGTGGGTGCCGTCACGGTATGCCCGAGCTCACTGAGCCAATCAAACCCGTCCCCGGTGGAGCCGGTCTCCGGATGCGATACCCCGCCAGTAGCAAATACGTATGAATGGGCAGAGAATTCAAATCCCTGCGCCACCACTGAAGTTATGGCCCCGTTCTCTGTCTTGATCCGAGCAATTGCCGTACCGGTACGTATTTCCACCTTATTCTTGCGCAGGAACTGCTCGAGTGCAGCCACCACACTTGGGGCATGCTCGGAAACAGGAAATGCACGCTTGCGCTGCTCCACCATAGTGGGCACACCTATGCGCTCAAAGAAAGCGGTTGCTTCTGCAACTCCAAATTCACTGAACGCTGAGTATAGGAATGGCGCTGCTTCGCCATAGTTGGCCAGCAGTACATGCTCATCCTCCTCTGCGTTCAGAATATTGCACCGGCCGCCGCCCGATATCGCAAGCTTAGCGCCGAGATCTTCATTCTTTTCTATCAAGAGTACTCGCTTACCATTCTCGCTCGCTATGCCAGCGGCCATCATTCCTGCGGCGCCGCCACCCACAACAATAACGTCGTACGGGTGCTCACTCTTAGACATTGAAAGAAGGTTGCGCCACCAGGTTCTCCATACATTCTACCGAACAACAGGTTCCCTCTTCTTTCTGGCAGTTCTCGCATGCAAGGAAGTGCAGGTGGCAAAAGTTGTTTGCACAGTTTACATATTTCTCGGTGGAGTCTCCACACAATTTGCAACGACCAATTACCTCGCGGTCTCCTCCGAAGTCCATGGTGAGGCGCTTATCAAAGGTATAGAGCGTCCCCAGGAAGTCCTTTCCTGGATACTGCTCCATGTATGCATGCATGCCATTCTCTAGCTGGTATACGTCCGTGAACCCATTCTCCAAAAGAAAGGCAGACATCTTTTCACACCGCACGCCGCCCGTGCAGACGGTGAGCACCGTTTTATCCTTGAGTGCTTCAAGCTTTGGAAGCGCCTCGGGCAAGTCACGGGAGTTTTCCAGTCCTGGGTTAATTGAATCCTTAAAATGCCCCGACTGATATTCGTAATCGTTGCGCATGTCTACCACCACAAAGTCCTTGCCTTCTTCATACCAGCTTCGCAGTTCCTCTGGCTTCAGGTGCGGAGCGGTACGCACGCGCGGGTCTACATTCTTTGGAAATCGTGTACCTACAATTTCATCCCGTACCTTTACGTATAGTTTGCTGAACGACGTTCCCGTTCCTTCACTTCTCTTCACATTCATATCGGCGAGACGCGGATCGCGCAGCATCTCTAGGGCGAAAGCTTCAGTATCTTCTCTTGATCCCTCGAGGGTACCGTTAATTCCCTCTTCTGCCACGAGCACCCGCCCAAGCAGGTGATGCTTGGTGGCAAGCACGCGAAGACTATCCCGAAGCTGTGCGGGGTCCTCGATGGTTACATATTTATAGAAGAGTAATACTTGGGGCATCGATGGCAGTCTAGCAGGAATGGAGGAAATCGTCAGCCGGTGAGCGGGTACGCACCAACCTGCTTCCAGGTACTGGTGTCTCCCGGAGTGCTATACAAGTGCACGCTCTCCACTTCAAAGGAAGTGCCGTTCAAGTACTGCAGCGAGTCAATTGTCTGGAGTTTCTGATCCTGCGCATAGTTTCCATACAGCAGACTCAGATGTGGCAGGTACTGATTCTGCCGCATACCAAATAGTTCACCTGCCTGGCGATGTCTAAGCGAAATCTCTTCGGAATTACGCACTCTCATATACAGCGCTCTAAAGAATGAATCCTGGGCGCCGAAGCCTTCAAGGGTACAAGTGAAAGGCGTGAGCGTGCAGGCAAGTTCTTTAGTCTTTGCAATGAATTCCTCTTCACTACTCTCAGGAATCGCTGCAAGCAACGTGACATGCGGAACAAATACTGGCCCACCGTACTGAGCTGCAAGTGTGGCTATCACTGTGCTCAGGCGCTCGCGCGCCTCGCCCTTCGGTTCAAGAAGCAAATGATACCCCTCTGTCTTGTTGCTCGATGGGTCTATCATGTTATTCCTGATCAAAGGCTTCCTGCAGTTTGGCAATGTCTATCTTGGTCATCTGCATCATTGCTTGCATGATGCGAGACGCTTGCGCAGGAGTTGCAGAGCTCATGAGCTGCCCCATGACCGAGGGCACGATCTGCCACGATACTCCAAACCGGTCCTTCAGCCAGCCACACTGTTGCTTCTCTCCTCCACCCTCAGAAAGCTTTTCCCAAAACTCATCAACTTCTTCCTGTGTTTTGCAATCCACCACAAAAGAAATAGCAGGCGAAAAGCTAAACTGAGGGCCACCATTGAGAAGTAGGAACTCCTGGCCATCAAGGATGATGGAACCAACAAGCATTGCGCCTTCTGGACCTGGAGCTCCTGCGGGGTTCCGTGTTGCACTCACTACCTTCGAATTCTTAAACACTGAAGTATAGAGATTCATGGCCTCCTCAGCCTGATCGTTGAACCAGAGGAAGGGGGTTATTTTTTGCATAGAGCTATATTAACGCAGCGCCGTTCGTCGGTACACAACCGAAGACCAGTACGCAGCCAGTACAAACACGAGCCCAATAGTTCCGGTTATCACCTCCGGCACATGGAAGAGGAGGTCGGCAAACATAGAAATAGCAAGACCGAATATTGCCCAGTGTGCGCCGTGCTCAAGATACACCAGACTATCCAGTGTCTTTCGTTCAACAAGATAAATGGTGAGGGAGCGCACATACCAGGCTCCAATACCAAGACCGGCCACTATGATGGGAAGAGCAGTGGTGAGGGCAAAAGCTCCCACCACACTGTCGAGCGAAAAGGCAGAGTCCAGAATGTTTAAGTAGATGAAAAGCGCCAGACCACTCTTGGCAGCACTGCCCACTTCAAGTGAGAAGGAACTTGCCAGCCCCTGCATAACAATAAAAAGCACCATACCAATGATCCCAGCAACAAGGACCGTGCCCTGCTCCACACCCGGTACCAGAAATGAGATAGCAGCCAGAGCAGCCAGAGCAAGACCAATCTCAATTGCCTCAATGCGCCCCCAGCGCGATAGATGCCGTTCAATTGACCGTATCCAGTGCACATTCTTGTTGTCGTCAAGGAAGTACTTCAAGGAGACCATGAGCAAGAACACGCCACCAAAGGCGTAGATGGCGTAACGAGCTCCCTCAAGCAGGTGTCCATACTCTTCTGGCGCAAATGCGGCGAGCTTTGCAACAGCTAAAGGAGACAAGAGCACACTGACAGACACAATCAGTACCGGAAGCACCAATCGAGTCCCAAGTACGGCAATGAGCATGCCCCAGGTGAGGAAGCGTCTTCGCCATACGGCACTCATGCCGGAGAGCACCCGCGCATTAACCACGGCATTATCAAAGGAGAGGGTGACCTCAAGAATAGTCAGGAGTACGGCGGTGACAAAGGCTGCCCAGCCAAAGCCAAGTCCGATACCTATGAGTATAAGAAAGGAGACGAGTGTGGGAACGAGGAAATATTTCATTCGTGCAGTGTATCACTATCGAGAATGATCCACCGTGTCACCATTAATGGTGCCCACAGCTTTGGCGAGTCGTTCATAGCGCTCACTCAACTCAAACCACTTATCCTTGGGCACAGCTGTTTTGCCAAGATTGCGTAGACCCGTAAGTATCTCTGGCAGTGCGGCTCTGACGCTTCTGCGTTCGAGGCTTGCAAGTGCTTCTGCTTCAGTATCGATGGAGAACAATTCATCAATATCAACTGAGCTTTCAACTCTATCAAACAGTTCTTTTAGGTATATAAAGACACCTTCACTCAAGGACATCTCAGGTTGATTCTTTGCATGTTCTGCTTGCTCCTCTTCGAAGAGAACGTGAATCCTTTCGAGATAGGTTTCGCAACTCTTTCGAGTTCCTTGATCTGCAATTTCAGTTATTGCTGCACGTAGCGCGGTCTCATCAAAAGACAGTTTGATTTGTCCTTGTTTTTCATAGGTGTATTCCCATGGCCTGAACTCCGGCAAATACTTAACGGCTCCGTCGGCATTTTTCGAGTAGTTGCTTTCCTTTGGTCTAAAGCCCAGAGGTAGACCTATGCGCGTAAGATCAGCTTCCACCGAGGGTATCTTTCCACCCATTTCATTGAACATCTTGGTCTCTGCGCCGTAGGTGGCCCGACCAGCTGCGCGCTGTTTTTGAAATGCTTCCTGACCTTTTGTGTGTGCGACTCGCTCTCTATCAATGGTCTGCTGGAAATCAAGCGTTTCTCCGACCTGATAGACGTCAGGGACGCTCTGTGGGAGCAAGAGGTGCGCAATCTTGGTGAGATAATAGACACCCTTTAATTTGCGTGGACTGTCTCGATCAATACCGACGACTTCAGTATGTAAAGCAATAGCCTCGCCTTTCGGTCCCGGTATAATAACTGCCCCTTTCGACTCAAGTATCGAAACCACTTTCTCTTCATTCAGCGGATTGACATGTACCTCCTTAGTATTTGAGGCACCAATTGGTTTCTTCCCCTCACTATTGAATCGGTCCAGTCTCATACTGCTCAGTATAGCAACAGGAGGAACTTGAATGGAAACTCCTCTCTAAGGTAGGCAGTTATACCAACCGGACAAGAGGGAGAAATGTCATGAAAACCGTCATACGCCGGGCAACGCAAGAAGATGTTGCGCATATTGGCGCCATAAACAGCGCAGTCTTCCTCGGAGACAGAAAAGAGGGAGAGGGCGCCGTCTCCTGGGTGCAGTGTTGGTTCAACGCATTCCCCCTCTATCAGTACTTTGTTGTTGAAGAGGCGGGAGTGATCGTTGGCTACGCGGGCTGGCAACTGCATGGTGGGTTCCATCGCGCAGAGCCCGTCATTGAACTCGATCAGATCGGTGTGCTTCCCGCCAACCAAGGGAAAGGACTAGCTCCCAAACTCATTCAGCACTGTATGCAGGAGTTGCTTGAATGGGCCAAGGAGCACAACGATCGCATCGAGAGCCACCTCACCTTCGTGGTGTGGGCATACGCACTCAACTTCAATGCGGTGAGCGTGTACGCCAAGTACTTTACCGATGGAGTGAGTGGTCTGCGCACTCAGTTTGGTGCCAGAGCTGAGAACATGCTCCGGGTGCGCATTCCTATCGTGCGGCCGGTCCGAGAGGAGTAGCTAGTGCCCCGAGTGTAAAAGCTCGGGGCACTCTCACTTAACGATGAGAGCAGCCCTCCCAACAGCAGGGTCTGCGCATTCCACCCTTAAGCTTAGACAGTGCTTTTTCAATACGGATAGCCCTCGTTTCCGCTTTCTTTCCAGAAGTAACCCAACAAATCCACTCGTTGCGCGCGAGAGGGGTGATATCTTGCCACAGTGTCAGTGCCGCAGAGGAGTCAGTTAGAGCCTTTCGTAAGTCCTCAGGCAGTTTGTGTACCGTGCCAGAGGCAAGTCCTTTCATGGGGTAACTATAGCAATAAAAGACGTGCAGCAGAAAGGGGATCAGGAGCCTTTATTCGCGAACTGTCAATGATCAAGTCTGTATGGTGAGTTCTTGGAGTCTTATACGATGCGTCTCGTATAAGAGGCTGGTATCTTGATCACCCACCTCTAGTTTGCAGGCTCATTAAATTTAAAGCTGGAAAGGATTTTCTGAAGAGTTGGATTCAAGCCATTAATGGCGGGGCTGATCATGATCTTTAATCCATATTTGCTGTTGATCGGTACGATATATACAGCTGGAGATTGGTGTAAAAAGGCATATGCTTGAATTCCGCCGACTGTCGCGTTTGATGCGACTACTTTAGTAGTAACATTCTTCGCTTCTCTACAATACGTGCTCATGTTGAAGTCTGTACAGCTTATGCTGACCCACTCCTTTTTAGACGAGTCATACATGATTTCAGCGGAAGGATCTTCACCGACCCGAAGATTCCCTATGGGAAGAACTTCGACCGAAGCTCTCATTCTTTGTGCTGAATCTGATGAGGCGTAAGAAAAATTATAGGTATCCTCTCGCTTCCAATTAGAAGGTACTTCGAAGCCAAAGCCTCTCTCGTCCGCATACCGTATCCATTCCGTTTCGTTAGCAGTCTTGATAACTGGATTTTGTATTGCAGCCTCTCCTGCTATATCATTTTTTTCTGTCGTTGAAGTAGAAGAAGTGCTTGCCGCTTTCTTCATTTGGTCTGGACTGGAAACAGATCTCTTTGCAAAGACGTAATATCCTCCGATAGCGAGAATTACGATAAGTATGAGACCGAATAGGATTTGATAGCGTTGAGTTTTCATGAAGAAATTGTATCACCCTTATAGTTTCCAGAGAGCCGTTAGATTTCTCGAACGCAAGAACCTAACACAACTTGGCTGGGAGATTAGGGATCGAACCTAAATTCACGGCTTCAAAGGCCGCTGTCCTACCATTAGACGATCTCCCAATAGCGCACAAACTAATCTTGCCTAGAAACCTCCAACACTGCAAGCTCGAGCGGCAGTGCTGGAATGGGGCTAAAGCGCATCCGACTCGCCGCATCGAGAAACATGCGCAGAGTGTTGTGTGTCAGCTTTGAATCTTTGGTACTCGCCAGTGCCTCCACTTCTCCATACACATCTGCCCCAAGCTCAGCTTGAATGTCTTTGCGCAGCTCTGGCGCGTGCCGCACCAGAAGCACCGAGCGCATGAATTCAAGCACCAACGAAAGATAGAGATTCATGTCCACGTCCTGCCCGCTCGCACTACGCACCGCAACCAGCGCCTCCTCTGTCTTCCCCTCAGACAGAGCCCGAACAAGCGCACACACTAGTGCATGCTTTGGCGCTCCGGTAGCTTGTTCAACCTCTACCAGAGACAGTTTCTTGTCCGTTGCCGAGGCAAGTACTTTCTCAAGCACCGAGAGTGCGTCACGGTATGAACCATCGGCAAGCATACCAATGAGATCTGCTCCAGCTAGCTCGAGGCTGTATCCCTCCTTCTTTGCCACACTCGCAACGAGCGTGGACAACCCTTCTCGGTTTGGCTTCCTAAACTCAAACACCTGGCAGCGAGACCGCACCGTCTCCGGAACTTTCTCAAGCTCAGTGGTGGCAAGAATGAAGATGGCATGTGCAGGAGGCTCCTCGAGCGTCTTCAAGAAAGCATTCCATGCTCCTTTAGATAGCATGTGTGCCTCGTCCAAGATGTACACCTTGTACGGGGAATTGAACGGCAGGGTGTACACCTGCTCGGTCAGAGAGCGTATCTCATCCACCCCGTTGTTTGAAGCAGCATCAATCTCATAGAGATCTCTATCTGAAACTCCTAACTCTTGAGCAAAAATGCGCGCAACAGAAGTCTTCCCCAGTCCCCGACTTCCGGCAAACAAATACGCATGTCCCACTTTCTTAAGAGAGAGTTGCTCCTGAAGCGGCCTCACGATCTGATCCTGCCCAATGAGGTCTTTAAAGGTGTGCGGACGATATGCGCGATACAGGGACTGGTGTGCCATAGGGGGATTATAGCAGTGCCCTAAACGAAGCGTAATCATCTGCTTCCATGAGTTTGGTGCGAAGCTCGCCAGACCCCTCAAATCCCGTCACAAACGCTTTCACATGCTTCTTCAATATATGGAAGGACTTCTGGGGACGGAGCTGCTCATACCCACTTGCTAGCTCGAGCAGTGCCTTCAGTTTCTCCTCTCGGGAGACATCAAAGCGCTCGGTAAACAACCAAGGATTCCCGAATATTGCCCGCCCTAGCATAATGCCGTCTGCTCCAGACTCATGAGCGCGCACCCGTGCCTCTGCAATATCCTGCACATCCCCGTTCCCGAGTATGAGCGTCTCGGGACTCACTCGATCACGAATACGCACCGCTTCGGGCATCAATTCCCAGTGTGCGGGAACCTTACTCATTTCTTTGCGTGTACGCAGGTGCACGGTGAGGGCTGCTGGTTTTTCCTCAAGCACACTCGTTAACCACTCCCCCATGTTCTCACTGTTGTATCCAATGCGCGTCTTCACCGAGACGGGCAGGCCACTCTGGGCTGCCGCTCGAATAATTTCCTTAGCGCGTTCAGGATTCTTAATCATAGCGGCCCCACAACCCTGCTTTTCAATAGACTTATCAGGGCACCCCATATTGATGTCTACCCCATCAAATCCGAGAGAAGCACAAAGCTTCGCTGCGTACGCCATGTTCTCCGGGTTACTCGAGAACAACTGCGCCACAATAGGGCGCTCTGCTTCGGAGAAGAGAAGATCCCGCATGAGCGGATTCTCTTCGTCCTTCATGCCCTTCTTTTCGCGTGTATGAAAAATACCATCCGCTGAAACAAACTCCGTCCAGGTGACGTCCGCCGCCCCATAGGCAGCGATTATCTTGCGGTATGCCGGGTCCGTCACATCCGCCATGGGGGCGAGTGCAAAGAATGGCTTTGGTAGCTTGGTCCAGAATGAATCCATGTGTAATGACTACCGCATTGCCCACCCTCTGTCTACTCACTGCTTCCGCGCTTGCGCAGATACACCTTGCGCTCAAAGCGCAAATCAACATACTCAACACTTCCATCATTCAAGGAGAGTGTGGGGAATACACTTGCGGCAAGGGTAGCCGCTGCTCGCTCCTGGCCGATGATGTAGGTGATGCGAGTTCTCCCAGTTGTATAGAAATCAGCTTCGTCCCCTCGAAACGCCACCTCTGCAATATTGGCGTTTAGTCCTTTCAGTGCACGCGCAAGCTGCAGAGTATTTGGAATACTCTCGGTGTTCGTTAGATGAGAGCGTATCGGCGTAAGGGGGTCTCCATCAATAGGCGCATACATACGAAGGTGAAGTGTTGAGGATGCCACCGGCACTTCTCCCGTATAGGGCGCAAAGATAAGTCCGTCCGGGTCTGCGGCATAACAAGGCTCCGTTGCTGTCTCGCGCGCAACACCGCACCATACAAAGGCACTGGTGCGCGCTATGGGCACCACATGGAGCGTGGTTAGCCCCTCAGGCTTGAATGAAACCGCAACAATATCGGGGTGCTCTTTGAGTATTCTCTTTCTAATGTCGGACTCTGGAATAAAGAACAGGGAGTTGCGCGGAACTATAAGGAAGTAGCTGCCCCTTAGGGCTCCCATACTTAGTTCGATCACACTCTCGCTACTAGCTCCCTCTGCGGTCACCTGCTGTATGCGAAGCGGCGGAAGCCAGACAAGATAAAACAAGCACGCGAGTGAAAGCACCACAACTATCGAGAGGCCAATAAAGAAAAACTTCTTAGCCCGTTTACGACGAAGCTTCAGTGGTTCACTCGAAACTGGCGGGCGAGCTTTACGAACTGCCTTCACGGGAGCAGCGCGTTTAACAGCGCTAGCAGCGCGAACGGGAACCGGTCGCGTTGCTGCTACCGGCTTACGCTCGATGTCCCAGGATTTCTTTGCCGACATAGGGAACGAGTACCTCGGGCACACGTACCGTGCCGTCCTCCTGCTGATAGTTCTCAACTATAGATACCAAGATGCGTGGCGTTGGAATAGCTGTTGAATTCAAAGAGTGTGCGAAACGAAGTACCCCTGCTTCATCTCGATAGCGAATATTTAATCTGCGGGTCTGGAAATCGTGGAAGTATGAAGCGGAACTAATCTCCCGATACGTATTCTCTCCGGGAACCCACAACTCAATATCATATTTCTTCACCTGTCCCAGACCCAAATCTCCTCCACAGTTAATAACCGTATGATACGGAATGCCCAAGAGTTCAATAAACTCTTCGGTGTTGCGGTTCAGCCAATCATGCAAGCGCACAGACTCAGTGTGGTCTGCTCGGCAAAGCACCACCTGCTCCCACTTCTGGAACTCGTGTACTCTGATAAGTCCCCGCACATCTTTTCCATGCGAGCCAGCTTCTCGTCTAAAGCAGGGAGAGAAGGCCAGGAACTTTGTTGTATCCTTTTCTAAATCAATCGTCTCATTCATGTAGTACCCCATAGTGGCTACTTCCGCCGTACCCGAGAGGTACTCCCCATCCTGGGTCTTATACAAATCCTCTTCACTCTGAGGCAAATACCCGGTTCCCATGAAAGTCTCTCGACGTACCAATGAAGGAACAATCATGGGCTCAAGGCCCTTTGCGGAAAAGTGCTTGAGCGCAAGTTGCGAAATCGCGTTGGCCAAGAGTACCCCGTCTCCCTTCAAGAAATATCCCCGGAATCCCGCAACCTTGGTACCGCGTTCAAAGTCCGCCATGCCAAGGGCGGTCATAATATCCACATGGTTCTTGGGAGTGAAAGAGAACTGCGTTGGCTCTCCGTGTCTCGTCACTTCCACATTGTCCTGGTCCCCATCTCCCTCAGGCACCGTCATATCGGGAATGTTAGGCACGGAGAGCATAAGTGTCTGCCACTCCTCGAGCACCGTCTTTAATTTCTCTTCCTGTTCCTGCATGCCGTCCTTAAGCATACGGAGGGACTCAAGAAGTTTATTCTTCTCCTCTCCTTGAATATTGGTGATATTAAAGCTGGCACGATTCTGCTCTGCACGCCTGGCATCAAGTTCCTGCCGGAGACTCTTGCGCTCATCGTCCACCGCAATCAAGCGGTCGATATCGACCTCAATATGCTTCTTGCGCGCGCCCTCCTTAATCAGGTCTGCGTTCTCCCGGATGAAATGGATATCAAGCATAGGATTTATCGCTGATCAAGGGCTACCTTTCCCGCAAGCAGCACAAGTACTGCTCCCATTGCCTGTTCGACACGATGCAAAGAGCGAGTCAGTAAATTCTTAAAATAAGTCACGTTAAGGAAAAGTGTAAGGATTGAAAACCAAATACCAACAAGAACAGCAACCTCAAGGCCGTATGCAACTTTTAACACAAACGGTGTATTAATATTTATAACCTGGGTAAATATAGCAAGAAAGAATAGTGTTGCTTTTGGATTTAGTACATTGGTCAAGAAACCTTCCCTAAAGGAGGTAATGAGAGTTGTGTTTGGAGAGGTTTGACTAAAAACTTCCTTCGCGCCCTCGGTTTTTTTGGAGAAGAGCATGTTAAGTCCTAGATAGAGCAGGTAGATAGCTCCGAGCCACTTAACGATAGTGAATGCAAGAATTGATTGCGAAACCAGTGTCCCTATGCCAATTATAGAATATGTGGCGTGCACTAAACAACCTGTAGCGACCCCGAGTGCTGTGACGATACCCGCACGTTTGGAGCTGATAACGGCATTCTTGACCACCATAGCAAAATCGGGGCCAGGGCTCATGGCCCCAAGTAATGCCACTGCGCCTACAGAAAAAAATCCCAATACGTACTCCATAATAGAAAGCATAGTATGGAGAACGATTTGCGACAACTCATGCCAGACGAATACCCCGCACAATTGCGGGAAATTCCCCAGGTTCCAAAGCATCTCTGGCTTCGCGGAACCCTCCCACCTTCCGACACAAAGTACCTGGCGGTGGTGGGTTCTAGAGCACTTACCCCCTACGGGCGGGAGGTTACCCGCACCCTTATTAAAGGACTCGCAGGATACCCCATCTCTATAGTTTCTGGATTAGCGTTGGGTACAGACGCAGAAGCACACCGAGCAGCGCTTGAATCCGGACTTCACACGGTTGCAATGCCAGGCTCAGGTATTGCAGACTCGGCCATTGCGCCTCGCACCAACTTTCAACTCGCTCAAGAAATTCTTAAGCAAGGCGGTGCCCTTCTCTCTGAATATCCGCCGGAGAGCCACGCAGCCACCTGGACATTCCCCCAGAGAAACAGACTCATGGTTGGGCTCTCGCATGCGGTACTGGTGATAGAAGCAGGAGAGCGATCCGGCACTCTTATAACAGCCCGACTTGCCGGGGAATACAATCGAGACTTGTTGTGTGTCCCGCATCGTATTGGAGACGTGCATGGATACGGTGCACACCTCTTTATTAGACTTGGTGCAGGACTCGTGAGTGAGAGCGCACACATTCTTGAGGCTCTGGGAATACGAGAGCGAGATGCTGTTGGTACTGCGCAAGTGCTCTCGCCAGACGAGCAGACGGTGTTCGACTTACTGGATAAACCACTGTCTCGCGAAGAGGTGATTGAACGCTCTTCCTTGTCTTCGGGAGACACGCTTTCGACACTGGTGATGCTTGAGCTGCGAGGGGTGGTGAAGGAAGAAATGGGGGTGTGGCGCAGGACATGACAGAGAGGAATTTTATGATATAGTTCGCTCGGATTAGAAAAAGGGACAAGTTATGTCACTTCCGAAACCTGCCTGGCACTCCCTCTTTGAAGAAATGCCTACTCTCGCGAGTACTGATGCACGACAAGATCTGAGTGCGACAATCCGATTGGTTGAGCAAGAACGGTCTCGAGTGCTGCTAACAACCTATGGTGCGCCACGCGCTGCGCTCATTTCGCTTCCCGATCTTGCACTGCTTCGCGTTCTCGATCAGCATCCTGGACTTCTGAAGAAAGTACGGTCTTTCATTCCAAACTGAAGGAGATAGTAATGCCTGTTATCAAGGTGTGGTGCTTGCCGCCACAATCTGAAGAGCAGTTGAAAGCGCTCTTTGACTCCATCATCGCGGCCACCGTCTCGGTGCGAGGATTCAACTTCAAAGGCATGACGGATACCACCGTTCTGTTTCCGTCCGACATGATGTCTTTCGGTATCGGAACCGATATCTGCATCGAAGCCGGAAGCCAGGCGTTCGCGCCTAGCAAGGTCGGTCAGGAAGAGCGCAACGCCTTCGCGCAAGCGATGGTTGGCGCCGTTGCCAAGCATTTCCCGAAAGCGAAGATTGAGTGCATCGCCTTCTCGTACAACTCGGGTGTTGACTGCGGGGTCGCTCACTACGAACCCGAGTCGAACTTGTCCTAGGGAAGGGCGCTCGAGCACACGTATCTGCATCTATTCTAAGGTCGCGTCCATGCCTATTGGATGCCCCAATAATCTGCATTGATGCAAACTTCCGCCCACCAAAGCCACTCGGCTTTGGTGGGTGGTTTCTGTTTTCTTAGAGGTTGTACCTTGACCTACCTATATAAGGTGCGGTATGAGTGAGCTACATGGCTTCCAAACTTCTCATTGTCGAGTCCCCCGCAAAGGCACGCACTATTCAGCAGTATCTGGGTACCGGATACGAGGTGCTTGCTTCGGTGGGCCACGTGCGAGACCTGCCCAAGTCCAACAAGGATGCGGTGGATATTGAAAACGACTTCACGCCACGGTACGTTATCTCGCCTGATAAACGCGAGGTGATTGAGAAGATAACAAGGGCAGCAGCGAAGGCAGACGAAATCTTCCTTGCTACTGACCCGGACCGCGAAGGAGAAGCTATTGCCTGGCATATCAAAGAGGCAGTCGGCATGAAAAAGCCAAAGCGGGTTGTCTTTCATGAGATAACAAAAGCTGCAGTGGAGGAAGCACTTGAGCACCCGCGCCTCATAGACGAGAACCTCAGACAAGCACAAGAAGCCCGCCGGGTTCTAGACCGCATTGTGGGGTACGATCTCTCCGGACTTATCTGGAAGAAGGTGCGCTATGGTCTCTCTGCCGGACGCGTGCAATCTCCGGCACTGCGCATTCTTGCAGAGCGTGAACGTGAGATTAAAGCATTCGTTCCTGAAACTTATTATTCTCTTGATGCCCTCTTCAAAGCCAAGGGAGGAGAGTTCCCTGCCGCGTGTACCGTTGAACCAACAACCGCTGAAGAGTCCGAGCGCATTGTTACACTCGGACGCGCAAGCTCCTGGAGCATCGCTGAAATTAGTGAACGAGAGGAGGAGCGCAATCCGCGTCCTCCCTTCACCACCTCCACCCTACAACAGGTGGCGTCCACACGCCTTGGCTTCTCACCAAGTCGCACAATGCGCGCTGCACAGAAGCTCTATGAATCTGGCTTCATCACCTATATGCGTACGGACTCGGTGAATCTTTCGGTGGACGCCGTCTCAAAGATTGCCGAGGTGGTGGTGAAGGAATTTGGAAAGGACTATCTTGAAACGCGCGCATACAAAACTAAGAGCAAGAATGCACAGGAGGCACACGAAGCCGTGCGTCCAACAGACTCAAATCGCGCACACGCGGGAAGCCCTGGGGATGAACAGCACCTGTACGAATTAATCCGCGCACGCACCGTTGCCTCTCAAATGAAGGCAGCGAAAATGCTTCGCACCAGCGTGAAAGTGAAAGCAGCTGCGGATATTCCTCTCTTTAGTACGAACGGTTCTCGTTTACTCTTTCCGGGCTGGCTTGCCTGCGACACCAAGGCGCGAGGTGAAGATGTCGAACTGCCAAAGCTTGCAGAGGGTGAGGCGGTCTCCCTTGTGTCTCTCGGTTCTCTTGAAAAGCAAACGGAGCCACCGAACCGATACACCGAAGCAGGGCTGGTGAAGGAGCTCGAGAAGCGCGGTATCGGGAGACCATCCACCTATGCCAGTATCATGAAGACTATTCAGGATCGTGGGTATGTGGAGAAGACGGGACGCACCCTCACTCCAACTGCCACCGGTATGGTGGTGTCCGGCTGGCTTGAGGAGCACTTTGCGGAGTATGTCTCAGACTCCTTCACGGCAGAAATGGAAGACGAGCTTGATGAAATTGCACGCGGCGAGCGTGGATACGCTGCCACTCTGCAGGAGTTCTATACTCCCTTTGCGAAAGCGGTGGCAAGCAAGGAGGACTTGCCAAAGGCAACGTCTCTTGGAGCAGTTCCCGCAGAGTTTGTGTGTCCACTGTGTAGTGCCTCAATGGAATTCAAGTTAGGACGTGGAGGCATATTCATGAGCTGTACCCGGTATCCGGAGTGCGAAGGCGCTCGCCAAGAGGATGGGACGGAGGTGAAACCGGAAGAGGCAATTGGAAACGACCCAGCTACCGGCGGACCTATTTTTGTGAAGACCGGACGCTTTGGTCCGTATGTTGAATTGGTACTTCCAATGAAAGAAGTTGTTGCGGTTCCTGAGACTCCACTTTTGACCAAGTCCGGCAAGCCAAGCAAACGAAAACCAAAGAAGGTGGCCGGGCCAAAGCCGGAACTGCGACGCGCAAGTATTCCCGCAGGAGTACCGCTTGATACCGTGGATCTGAAGTTAGCACTGCACTATCTCTCTCTTCCTCGTGAGCTCGGAAGCCACCCAACCAGTGGCAAACCAATTATTGCTAACATTGGTCGCTTCGGTCCGTACGTGGGACACGATGGAGAGTTTCGTTCACTCAAGAAGTTAGACGACCCATACACCATAACGCTTGAACGCGCGATTGCCGTGCTTGCCGAGCCAAAGCTTCCTCCAAAGGGCGTGACTATTATTCGTGAACTAGGGAAACATCCGAAGACTGGCAAAACACTCACCTTATACAAATCAAAGTCCGGGTATTTCTTAAAGAAAGGACTGCGTCGCATCTCACTTCCTGAGAGCATGAATCCGGATACTCTTTCCGCTGAAGAAGCGGCAAGCTACCTTACATAAAGAGGAAGCCCGCAGTCTTTCGACTGCGGGGCTGATTCCTATCCGAGCAGCTCGAGCTGCTCGATTGTAGGACGGGGAGATTCTTCCTGGGGCGAATCGATGAAGAATTGAGGCTGATGTGCAGCCACACACTCTGAACCGTCCCGGGCGTCCCCTTGCTCATGAACTTCTCCGCAGAAAATGCAGAGAGTAGAAGTCGACATAACCATGGTGCACCTCCTCTACTTTTATAACACACCTGTTTGTCGCAATTGAAGGGGCGCAGTATGCTGAGGAGATGACCACCGTCAAGGAGATTCTCGGGCACATGAGCTCCCCCACACCAGAGGATAAGGCGTTGGTGGAGAAGGCATACGAATTTGCTAAGAATGCTCATGAGGGACATACCCGCTACTCTGGTGAGCCGTACTTCATACATCCAAGCGCAGTAGCCAAGCACCTCGCTGAACTTGGGCTGGACGCACCCACCATTGCCGCTGCCCTCCTGCACGACGCTATCGAGGACACGAATGTGACGCACGAAGAAGTAGAAAAGGAATTTGGCGCTGAGGTGCTCTTTTTGGTCGAGGGAGTTACCAAGCTCGGCCAACACAAGTACCAGGGCACAGAGCGCCATGCAGAGAGTCTGAGGCGCCTTCTGGTGGCTACCGCAGCTGATGTACGGGTACTTATCGTGAAGCTTGCAGACCGCTACCACAACATGACCACGCTTGAGCATGTGCCTGCAGAAAAACGTAAACGTATCGCGCTTGAAACGCTTGAGATATACGCTCCCCTTGCAGACAGACTAGGTATGGGTCGCATTCGTAAGGACTTCGAGGACCTGGCATTTCCGTTCATAGATCCCGATGCCTATCAGCATGCCGTTGAGGTACGCAAGCTTGCGGCAAAGGAAACAGAAGCAGGACTCACTAAGGTTCAGAAGGAAGTGCGTCATGCGCTTGCTCGCAAAGGTATTCGCGACTTCAGCACTGGCATTCGCATGAAGGGATTGTGGAGCTTGCATCAGAAGCTGAAGAGAAAAGGGGATGACATCACCCGCATCCACGACATTGCCGCACTGCGTATTATTGTGCCAACCGTGAGTGACGCCTATACCGCGCTCGGGGTGCTGCATTCTCTCTGGAAACCGCTTCCGGGTGAATTCAAAGACTACATAGCCGTACCAAAACCTTCAAGTGGCTATCAATCCCTCCATACAACCGTGGTGACGCCAGAGGCCGGTATTGTCGAGATTCAAATACGCACTAAGGAAATGCACGAGCAAGCGGAGTTTGGTATTGCTTCGCACGGCTCATACAAAGCACTCGGGAAGAATGCAAAACAAAGTAGTGTGTCGAGACTCTCTCTTCCTTGGATAAAGGATCTGTTGCCGAACCTGCTCAACATGAAGCGCTCCACGCAGACAAGTGCGACGCCTTCGCTTAAGTCGACTCAAAAAAATACTTCAGTGGCACCCCGGTGGCTTTCGGACCTTGCTGATGCGCACGCAAAAGTCGCTGAGTCCGGAGAGTTTGTGGAGGGACTCAAGAATGATTTCTTCTCGCATCGCATCTTTGTGTTCAGTCCCCGGGGAGACGTAATAGACCTTCCCACAGGCTCAACACCCGTGGACTTTGCCTATGCCATACATAGTGATTTGGGAGAGCATATGCAGGGAGCTAAAATAAATGGGAAGTTGGTTTCTTTTGATACGGAGCTGCGCAACGGAGATATCATTGAAATATTAAAGAGCAAGAATGCACGACCAACCGCCAAGTGGCATGACTACGCGCGCACGAGCATGGCGCGCCGGCATATCAGAAATTATCTCGATACGCATGAGCGCACACAATCAACAATTCCGGAGATAAAACCGTTGCGTATTAAGAAAAAGAAGAATCCAAAAGGTTCTAGACCGTAAAGCTAGAAACAGAATACAAATCCTCTTCTGGTTGAGGTGGGGGTACTGGTAGCTGCTCTATAACAGGCGGCAACTGGGTAGTATTTGGAAATGTCTTTGGGGCGTCATCCGCAACAACTTCTGCAGGAGCTTCTTGCTCAACTGCAAGCTCCGCCTCACGGGCTGCCAGAATTCCGGCAATGTGCGAGAGGTCTTCGGGAGAGAGGAATTCAATAAGCACTCTGCCGCCCTGAGGGCGGTTCTCAATAAGCACGCGAGTGCCAAGGGTTTCTGAAAGACTCTTCTCAAGCTCCATCATCTCGAGTGTTTTATCGTGTTTGCGAATGCGATCAGTAGCTATACGGCGCGCTAGCTGCTCCACCATACGCACGCTCGTCTTCTTCATCACAATCTCTTTGAAGAGTGTGTTCAACTCCTCTGGTCTATCCTGAAGCATCAAAAGTGCGCGCCCATGTCCCTCCGTTATTTGATTTGAAACAATGGCTTCCTGCATAAATTCAGGCAGAAGCAGCAGGCGAATGGAGTTTGATACGTATTCACGACTGCGTCCCACCTTTGCACCAACCTCTACATGCGAGAGACCGAATGCTTCGGCTAGTTGTGCAAACGCCTTGGCACGATCAATAGGATTTAAGTCTTCGCGCTGCAAGTTCTCGATGATGGCAAGCTCGAGCTTCATCTTGTCTGACTGCTCGCCAGCACGTATCACCACCGGTACTTCCCGCAACCCAATCAATTTCGAGGCACGAAGTCTGCGCTCTCCGGCGATGAGTTCATAGGCTGCTTGGAGACCCCCTCCGGCCTTTTCCATTTCCGTGCGTGTGACCACAAGCGGCTGCAGCACGCCATACTGGCGAATACTTTCCGCAAGTGCTTTCAGGCGGTCTTCATCAAACTCCCGCCTGGGCTGATAGGGGTTGGGTTGAATGCGGTCGGTCTCCACCCAAAATACGGAGTCGTATTTGGTAGGTTCAACAAACTTTTGCCGGGTGGGGTCGGCACTGCCAAACATGTTCATGCGGCAATTCTAACATGAGCGTTGCGAAGCAGACTATGAGCGCGTAGGATAATCCTATTGCCGGGGTGGCGGAATGGTATACGCGATTGATTCAAAACCAATTCCTGAAAGGGTTGAGGGTTCAAGTCCCTCCCCCGGCACATATTGAGGGCCTGCAAATTATTGCTCTCATTTCACCCACGTTTACGGCATGGAAGGAGGGGGAGAATCCCTTCACCCCAGACGGCAGAGAACTCGTTCCTCCCGTTCGCCCAAAAACGAACTGGCATGAGCTCACTCGTGACTACTAAAAGAACCGGCGACCCTCAAGGTCGCCGGAACTTTTTTAGTGTGCTATCCTCTTACTTCCCGCAACGATAGTAATAGGATGTAAAATGTCGTTTGGAGTGATTAATTTGTTCTTCCCCGTTGTTGTAGGCGTACTGCTTGCACCCGCGACCACAACCCGTCGCGATGACGGCGCAAGCACAGACAAGCCGCCTCTGGTAGGCGGCGAAGACTTTGCCACGTGGGGTGTGTCCGAACGCGCACGCTCACACGGCTAAGGCAACAACGGGAAAAGCCCGCCGCAGAATGCGACGGGCTTTTTCATACTCCTAAATCTTCCCCACCAAATCCATTCCCGGCTCAAGCGTATCGTCTCCCGGTTCCCAACTAGCCGGACACACCTGCCCTGCGTGGCTCTCCACAAACTGCGCCGCTTGGAGCTTGCGCAGGGTCTCCTTTGCCGAGCGTCCCACGCTGTTATCGTGTATCTCCATGGTGCGCAGTGTTCCAGTTGGATCAACAATGAAGGTACCGCGCAGTGCAAGTCCCTCGTCCGGAGTGAGGACGGTGTCTCCTCCCTCGATAAGCACCCCAAAGGCGTTTGCAATCTTTCCGGATGGATCAGCACCCATAGGGAAGGTTATTTTCTTGATTGCTTCTGAGGTATCGTGCCAGGCTTTGTGCACAAACACGGTGTCCGTGGAGAAAGACACCACCTCCGTATTCATCTCCTTCATTTTTGGATAGAGGTTTGCCAGGTCTTCAAGTTCAGTTGGACACACGAAAGTGAAGTCTGCAGGGTAGAACATAATAACGAGCCACTTCCCTCGAAAGTCTGAGAACTTCATGGGTTTTACCTCGTCGTTCTGGAATGCTTCGAATTCGTAGTCCGGAATGGTCTCGCCAATGCGTACGGAACTTGAATACTCTCGAAACGGATCGTGAAAGTCTCCACAGTACTCACAGTAATTACTCTTTTGTTCTTTAGTCATAGGTTGTGCCGTTATTTCAGGCTCATGATAGCATCCACTGTATTAGTACGCACATGAGCTCCCTGCCCCTAGTATGCGTCGTTGGACCCACCGCTTCGGGCAAGTCTGCTCGGGCGATTAGCCTTGCCAAAGAGCTAAACGGTGAAGTTATTTCAGTAGACTCACGCCAGGTATACCGAACACTCGATATTGGTACTGAGAAGCTTTCTCAAGAGGAGATGGAGGGAATCCCTCATCATCTTATCGATATCAAAGACCCCCGAGAAACCTATAGCGCACAAGAATTTGTGGAAGACGCCACGCACCTCATAGCTGAAATTCAAGCACGGGGAAAGCGCCCCATACTTGCGGGAGGAACGCACTTTTATTTCGAAGCATTGTTGTATGGACTTCCCGAAACTCAGAAGCCAGACCCGGAACTGCGAACGGCGCTTGAACTGCTCCCAACCGAAGAGCTGGTGCGACGCATTCAGGAAAGCGACCCGCATCGTGCAGAGCGCATAGATCTGCAGAACCGCAGACGACTGGTGCGCTCGCTTGAGATAATTGCGGAGCATGGGCATGTTCCTCTGCGCAATACAGAGAACCCTCGGTACGAAGTTGAATGGGTGGTGATTAACCCTGAGAGAGAGGTATTGCGCGAGCGCATTGGTATTCGTCTAGAGAGCGCATTTGAACGAGGTCTTGTGGAAGAAGTACGAAGGGTACGTGAGTATGTGGGGGACACTCGACTGAATGAACTTGGTCTTGAGTATCGGGTTATTGGAGAATACTTGCGTGGTGAGCGGAGTGAAGACTCCTTACTCCCAACCCTGCACTCGAAACTCTGGCATTACGCCAGGCATCAGAAGGCGTGGTTGCGAAAGTTACTTCTAGACTAGTTCAATACAACGAGAAGTGGCTTCCGGTTATGTGCCCATATCCGTTATCGCTCTTACAATACGCAGATATTCCTTTTGCTCGAGCAGCGTCACGGAGTGCGCAATCAAAAGTCTCAAAGACGGGACGTAGTCCCGCCAGCTGCGCTGCTGCAGCAAAGGAAGCAATGTTTGCAGCTGTATAGGTGGTGGGACTTCTGAACGAAGCATCAATACAGGTCCCATTCGCGTGGCATTTGTTGGTATGTGTTGACGTCGGAGGGAATGCCTCCGTTACCACCCAGGTGCCATTAAAGGTGGTATTGAGTTTCCCTATCTTTGGTGCAACGTTAGGATCAAGAGTGCAGTTGTTCGTGCACGTCACTCCATACGTCTTTAGTGAGACACACGTAGGACATCCGGCAGTTCCGGTAGTGGTGCCTCCCGGCGTCGGTGTATTGACCACGAGCTGAGCGGCAGTAATTGCTCCAGAGAAAAGCTTCTGTGTTTCTGATTCCACAACGCAGGCCGAACCATTCCGCAATATACTATTCCACGGCCCCCACCCCGACTCGTTTGGGTTGTATAGCGTCTTCATAACAAAATCAACCATGAGCCAGGCGGTGAGCATGATGAGTAGCCCAATCGCCGCATTCCCGAGCATCTTCTTTGCACTACTGCGCGCTTCGGGATTGACTCCAGAAATAATAAATAGGAACCCTGCCCACGCAATGATGATGGTGAAAATAAGAACACCAAATGAGATGCCAACGTTAATGAAGCGCTGTGCTATTTCCATAACTGCACCAAAGGACAATGGAGCACCCTCAGGGCATGCAGGATCTATGTCGTGTGCACTGGGAACAATGTGGAAATTACTATCCAAGCTTGTTCCACTTGCCGCATGTGCAAAAGGCACCGCTACAGTACTGCCAAGCAATATGAGGAGGGTGATTACTAGTGTTCGGATATGCATACGCTAAGGGAGCTTCACCGCACCCGGACAGAAACTGAGTCCAAGATTCTCATACTGCGAGTACACCTCACTCACGTCTGGCGTCACCGATATAATCGTATTTAAACTACAGAGCTCGCTATCCGAGAGCGCAAGCAAGTTTCTCAAGTACGTTTGTGCTTCTAACCGAGCTGCTCCAATAGGCTCGGCAATAAGTATTATGAGAAATTGTGAATCAGATTCAGAATACTGAATCGAGAAGGTGAATCCTTCGGTAGAATATTCCGGTCCGTATAAGTTATAGAATCGCCCACCAGGGGTATCCAGTGGTTCTTTTCCAGACAAGACGTTGGGTACCATTACCGCTTCTCCACTCCTCGCATGGACACTCATCGTCTTTGGCACGTACGTGGTGCTTCCTCCAGGATTCAGAATTCCTCCAAAGGGATTGAGAGGTTGCGTGCTCCCTGGTGACTGCCGTCCAAACATCTGAAGGCCCACATAGCCAAGTACACCAATACTCAGAACAATGAGCACGACCGCAACCACAATAATAAGTCTCTGCTTCGTCATGGTAGTAATGATACCCCACGAGTAATCAGTGTCTGAAGAGCAAGTGGCAGTGGCGTGGAGCCTGCGTCAGCGAGCCCACACTTCCCTGCAGTAGACCACTCCTTCCAGCCGGTGCGCTTGTTGGTCGCAACCGCTTCGGCAATATTGGCACTCGCGGTCTTTGCTGCCGCCACACAGCGCGCGTAAAGTGCTTCATCCTTCACTCTCGCGGTATAGTTTTTGCCCGTAAAGGCGGAAGGGCAGTTAAGTCCCGCGACAGAATGGTAGGTGAGATTTATTTGAAATAGACCAAAAGAGAATGCGCGACGTTGAGGATCGTTATGCATGTAGTCACTACCACTAACGCGTTGCACAACACCGCCACTCTCGGCATAGCAAATTTGTGCAGCCTGTCTCGCGGTTTCCTCAGAACCAAAAGCTGCAATGAAATTAGTATACGCACACGCTCCACTGGTGGGTATCCGACAACTCCCCGGTCCTCCTCCTGCCACTCCTGGAGTGCCGCCAGAGGTAGAGAGCTCTGCGGCGGTGATGGCGCCACTGAAGAGCGGTATTGTTTCAAATGAGGTCACACACATGTCGCCCCCGGTGAGGATACTGTTCCAGGGTCCGAACTCTCCCTTGGTACCATCAGGTCCGCTATAGAGCGCCTTCATAACAAAGTCCACAATAAGCCATGCGGAGAGCACAATGAGAAGTCCAACAGCAGCATTTATAAGCATCTTGTTTGCTTGGCTTCGAGCCTCGGGGTTTGCAGGTGTGGTGATATAGAGAAACCCGGCCCACGCAATGATGATAACGGCAAATAAAACACCTATCGATATCCCCCCGTTCACCAGGTTCTGAACGGTTCCTAATACTCCTGCAAATCCGCAGGGGCACGCTCTGCAGGCTTCGGGTACCAAGCTCCACCCAGAAGAAAGAAAGGGCATATCTGCAGCTGCCACAGAAAGCGGAAGCACACTGAGTGTTAGTAGGGAGAGAGCCCGCAACCGATTCATGGCTGTATTGTACCGTGTGCAGGAGCCTCTTCCCCGCTTTTCCCCGCCTCCTTTGTCTGGTATCGTGAAGAAGTTCCAAGGGCCTATAGTTTAATGGTAGAACATTGGTCTCCAAAACCAATAGTGTAGGTTCGATTCCTACTGGGCCCGCCACATAAAACTCCATGCTCATACCTGTAGTAGATGCTAACGATATTCAGATAGGGCTTAAAGAGCGCGAGGATATTACCTCTGGCGATATCTACCGTGTTTCTGCGCTTTGGCTCACGAACTCTAATGGGGATGTTCTTCTCACACAGCGCTCATATACAAAGAAGAATAGCCCTGGTGCGTGGAGCGCGGCAGTTGCCGGGACGGTAGAGTGTTCAGAAAGTTACGAGGAAAATATACTGAAAGAGACTCAGGAGGAATTGGGATTTCTACTTTCTTCCAGCGAGCTTCGGCTTGGCCCCAAAAAGCGCATGCCGCATCTGTTTTGTCAGTGGTATTTTGCTACAAAGAACATCGCTCTCAATACACTCATTCTCCAGCCAGACGAAGTTATAGATGCGCAGTGGGTAACGCCCCAAGACTTACGACGATGGGTCTCCGAACGACCTGAGGAATTTACTGGAAGCATGCCTCTAGTACTTGATGAGTTCCTTGCCCTATAGCCCCATTCCAGTTATCCCCACCCCCTCCAAAACCCCTTGACACCAAAACCCCCTTCCTGTAGTCTTCGTAAGTGCTTGTGAGCTTTTGGTTTCGGCCAGACTTTCACAGGCACACTGGAGAAACGGCTTTCGGGCCGTTTTTCCATTTCCCCCTTTCAATAGTTAAAAGGAAAACCGCCCTCTCGGGCGGTTTTCTCTTACTTCTTCACTTCCTTATATAGCTCGTGCTTCCTGGTGTTTGGATCGTAATGCTTGAATTCAAGCTTTCGGGTGACCTTCTTCTTATTCTTCGTGGTCATACGAATATGTCCTGAGGGGGACTTCATTTTCTGCAGGCGGTCTTGTGACATAGGTAGGGAGACTATACCAGCCTGGGCACTAGGACGCAACCGCGTGAGGAACCTTCACCCGCACCTTTCGCGCAGTCTTCTGCACCTCGAATGTTGGTATCCCTGCTTTAAGCACCACCCGCACACTTCCCCCCTCCATAATCCCTTGCCCAACCATGAGGCTCGCTATGGGGGTCAGAATCTTGTCCTGAATAACGCGCTTCAAGGGACGAGCTCCGTACTGTGGGTTGTATCCCTTTTCTGCCAGCCAGGTCTTCACCTCGGGAGAAAGCTCAAGGGTGATGCGCTTAGAACTAAGGCGCGCAACCACTTCCTTCACCTGCTTCTCCACAATCTTCTCAAGTGCTTCCTTGCTCAAGACATCAAAGATAACGATGTCGTCCAAACGATTCAGGAACTCAGGACGGAACTGCGCTTTGAGTGCTTGCATCACGCGCTCCTTGATTTGTTCCCGCTCGGCCTCCCCTTCGGCACTCGACGCGGCAAAACCAATACCGCTCAAGCGATCGATAAACTCAGAACCAATGTTACTGGTCAGCACAATGATGGTGTTCTTGAAGTTCACCTTGCGTCCCTTGCCGTCCGTGAGGTGTCCGGAGTCAAGAACCTGTAAGAGGATGTTGAATACCTCTGGGTGCGCCTTCTCTATTTCGTCAAACAACACCACCGCGTACGGTCGATGACGAATACGCTCGGTGAGTGTTCCTGCCTCTTCGTATCCCACATAGCCAGGAGGAGCGCCAATCAGCTTTGAAACTGAGTGCTTCTCCATGAACTCAGACATATCCACCCGAACCAAAGCCTCGGGATCGTTAAACATAAACTCAGCTAATTTGCGCGAGAGTTCTGTCTTGCCAACACCCGTTGGCCCCATAAACAGGAAGGAGCCAATGGGGCGGTTTGGGTCACTAATGCCCACACGGGAGCGCTTCACCGCGTCCGTGATGGTTTGCACCGCAGGGTCCTGCCCAATTACCGAAGCGCGGAGTTCTTCTTCCATACGCGCGAGCTTTGCTGCTTCTTCCTCAAGCATCTTGAGAACCGGAATACCTGTCCAGCGAGCAACCACTCCGGCAATCTCCTGCTCCGTTACTTCCTCGTGCAATACCCTGCGTGACTTCTGCAATGTCTTTAGACGCTTGCTCTTTATTTCGAGCTCCTTTTGGAGGGCAGGCATTTGTCCATACCTAATCTCTGCGGCGGTACCAAGATCTGCAGTGGCTTCGGCATTGTCTGAGGCAACGCGCATTTTATCCAATTCGCCCTTCAGCGCACGAATGCTTTCAATGACCTCCTTTTCATTGCGCCACTTGAGCTCAAGTTCGCTCGTCTTCTCTCGTAAGTCCGCAATCTCTGTATCAATAGCGCTAATACGCTCTCGAATCTCCTTCCCGCTCTCTCCCTCTTCGTCCTTCTTTAAGGCTTCGCGCTCAATTTCAAGCCGACGAATCCTTCTATCTGTCTCTTCAAGAGCAGGAGGCTTGTTCTCTAGTGCAATGCGCAACCCTGAAGCGGCTTCATCAATAAGGTCGATTGCTTTATCCGGGAGAAACCTGTCGGTGATATAGCGACTCGAGAGGTCAACCGCCGCAACAAGCGCGCCGTCCGTAATGCGGACTCCATGGAAGAGTTCATACCGGTCGCGCAGCCCCCGCAGAATTGCCACCGCATCCTCAATTGAAGGCTCATTTACATACACCGGCTGGAACCTGCGCGTGAGCGCACCATCTTTCTCAATGTGCTGCTGGTATTCCTTCAGGGTAGTGGCTCCAATCATACGAATTTCCCCTCGGGAAAGTGCGGGCTTCAGCATGTTGCTCGCGTCCAGTGCGCCATCTGCGCTTCCGGCTCCCACAATGGTATGTAGCTCGTCCACAAAGAGAATCACCTTGCCTTCGGAGCGCTCCACCTCCTTCATCACATTCTTCATACGCTCCTCAAATTCCCCACGGTACTTGGTACCTGCAACCATCATTCCCAAATCAAGGGAGAGAAGCTCCTTACCCTTTAGAGACTCTGGTACGTCCCCACTCGCAATGCGTGCAGCGAGTCCTTCAGCAACGGTGGTCTTGCCCGTTCCTGGCTCTCCAATCAGTACGGGATTGTTCTTGGTTCTGCGAGACAATATTTGAATCACCCGATGAATCTCCTGATCGCGGCCAATAACTGGGTCTAACACGTTATCCGCCGCAAGTTTGGTCAGGTTGCGGGTGAATTTGGCGAGGGCACGAAACTTCTTTTCTCCAGTTGCCTGCCCATCCTTAGAATTTTTCAGTTCTTTCAAAACATTCATGACCGTATCCACATCAATTTTGAATTGTTTCAATATCTCATCCGCAGGGCCCGGATGTTCAATACTCGCAACAAACAAGTGCTCGGTGCCCACGAATGAATCATTCATACGGGCGGCGACTTTAGCTGCTGCTTCAAGAGCAGCTGCAAGCTCAGGGGTCAGATACAAATTATAGGAAGGAGAAAGGGTACTCGAGCTTTCCGGCATCTCAAGAGACTCAAGTATGGTGTCTGCCAGAAGCAACGTATCAACATTCATATGATCAAGCACGGAGAACACGAGACTTTCCTCCTGATATATAAGGGCAGCCAGCAAGTGAAGCGGGCTCACATGATTTTGTCCACGCTCAATAGCAAGCTCGTGCGATTTCTTTATCGCTTCTTTGGCCTTGGTAGTGAAGTTTTTGAAAGGGGGCATAGAGAAGGTGAGCTACGCTAGTAATGACGCTATCGGCGCCTCCTCCTTACTTGGCAGGTGAGGAGGTTGCGGAAAGGAGGGTGAGGATCTTATCACTAGAGGCGATGAGTCCCGGAACTCCGGTGGCAATACCGATCAAGTCCCCTGAAATGTTTACCACACCAGCGCCAGCAGGAACACCGGGCAAATCGGCATGCACGCCGTCCGCATCAACCTTGGAAATAATGGCGGTGGTGGCGCTGCCATCACGCGTAATACCAACTGCGGTCTGTCCTTGTTTAAGTGCTGCACTCTTTACTAAGTCCGGAGAACCAATACTCGGTAGTTTTGCTGAATCAGCAAATCCATAAATGGTGAGAGTTGCGCCTGCGCGCGAAACAGAAGCGGGTACGCCAACACCTCCAGGGAATACAATGATCGCTTCCTTAGGAAGTCCCACACCCGTTGCCGTTACCACCGCGCGTGCTTTAGGGATATAGGTTGCCGTTGCAATAGCCGGAGTGGAAGTGCTCTGATTGTATATGTACACGGTGCGTGCGGCATTGGCGCCAATTGCGGCCGCAAGCAAATCTTCGTCCTTAATAACTACGGTTGTTTGCTTGGTGACAATACCCGGAATCTGGGTAGTCTGCGCAGCACTTTCCACCGTACGCTCGACGATGTGGTTAATGGTTTGCGTTACCGTTGGAGGAGCCTGATCGAGTAGAGAAACGGTAAGCACCGCGGTAGCAATCGCCGTGACGAAGTTCACCAGGATGGTGAGGAGGAGGAGTTGTGTTTTGTTTAGGTCTTCAATATCCATGGCTAGAGTATACCAGTGCTGTCCAGAAACTTCACCGCCGCAACCACTGCGTGTGCAGCTCGAGTAATCTCACTCTCGGAGGTTGTTGGTCCCCAAGAAATTCGGAGCGTGGTGCGGGCGCGTTCCTCGTCTCCCGTCAAACCAAGTACTGCGCGAGACCCCTCTTCATTTGTCTCACAACTACTACGCGTAGAGACCGCAACCCTCGCCTTGTCGAGTAGAGCGACCAAGTAATCAGTGTCGCGCCCTAGGAGAGAAATATTTAGAATGTGTGGCGTTTGTTCCTTCCCTTCGTTCACCACAAGTCGAGGTATCGAAGCAACTATAGCAAGAAATGTCGCGCGAAACTCCTGAGCACGAGTGAGGAATGATTCTCGTGACTCGTGTGCTTCTTGAAGCGCAGCAGCAAAAGCACTTGCGAGTGCTGATGATGGAGTTCCCGAGCGCAGCCCTCGCTCTTGTCCACCACCCGCATACAGTGGAGCGAGTGGCACCCGACGAGGTGCTATGAGTGCACCAATCCCTCGCACACCACCCACCTTCTGTGCATCAAGGGTGAGCATATCGGCCCCAAGGCGGGTGAGTTCAAAGGGAGCCACAAACGGGAGCTGGCTTGCGTCCACAAACAGGACTACCCCTTCGTGTACTCTATCGAGTACACGCCGAATGTCTCGCACCGGAGTGATAGCCCCCGTCTCGCCGCAGACCGCAGACACTGCGACGAGTACGGTGTTTGTGCGAATTTGCGTTGCGAGTGCGTTTAGATCAAGTTCTCCATCTTTGTATATAAGGGCTTCAGTCTGTACACCTTCTGTACGAAGCCTGTCTATGTTCTTTGTGACGGAGCTGTGTGCGCCTTGTGTGTACAGGACATGCAGGTCTTCATAGGGTCTCCCTAGAGCTTTGATATGCCCAAGAAGCCCAAGAGCGTTTGCTTCGGTTGCAGAGCCCGTGAATATAACCGCCTCCGTTTTCACTTCAGCACATGTGGCAATAGTGGCTCGAGCTTGCTCTAGTACCTCTCGAGCCTGCCTACCTTCCTCGTGTACAGAGCCAGGATTGCCATATAGGTGTGCGCACACTTCGAAAGCTCGCTGAGCCTTTGGGGAGACTGGGGCTGCGGCAGCCCAGTCTAGATAGACCCTCGATTTCTGAAGAAATGAAAACATAGGTAAAGCCTAGGCTACTTTTCTTTTTGAAGCAATCCAATTAATTGAAAACCCCTTAGTTTGTGATATAATCCCGAAATTATGGCTTCTACTCCCCGCCCGCCCATTGTTGCTGTTATGGGACATATCGACCACGGAAAGTCGTCTCTTCTCGACTATATCCGCAAGGCAAACGTCACCGAAGGCGAAGCGGGTGGTATTACCCAGCATGTGTCGGCCTACGAAGCGGAACATGAACACGAAGGTACCGCTCGCAAGATTACTTTCCTCGACACTCCCGGACACGAGGCGTTCCGCGCACTTCGTGCACGCGGTGCCCAGGCAGCAGACGTGGCAATTTTGGTAGTGGCAGCAGACGATGGGGTGAAGCCCCAGACGCTTGAGGCATACGAGGCTATTCAGGAAGCGGGTACCCCGTTTGTGGTCGCATTCACCAAGATTGATAAGAACGGTGCTGATGTTGAGAAGGCAAAGTATGCCGTTCTTGAACACGGCATCTACTTGGAAGGACTGGGCGGTTCTATTTCATACGTTGGCGTATCTTCAGAGACGGGAGAGGGTATTCCCGAGCTTCTTGATTTGGTGCTCCTCACCGCAGACATGGCGGAACTCACCACCGATCCTTCTCTCCCGGCCTCTGGCTTCGTTTTGGAGTCTTCCCAAGACCCCAAGCAAGGCACCACCGCCACACTCATTCTAAAAGACGGTACGCTTAGTCTAGGAAATGTCGTGGTGGCAGGAAGCGCTATGGTGCCCGTGCGTTTCATCGAGAACTTTGCGGGAAAGCGCATTGATACTGCTACCGCTTCGCAACCTATTCGTGTTGCCGGCTGGAATGTGTTGCCTCCCTCGGGAACTCCCTTTGTGTCCACTAATTCAAAGAAGGAAGCGGAGAAGCTTGTGGCGACCCCTGAGCGTCCTTCACTTCGTTTGAGTACTCTGACTGCTGAGGAGAAAGACAAGACGCTGCTCCCCCTCATCATAAAGGCAGACGCCTCCGGCAGTATTGCCGCTATCAAGCACGAGCTGGATAAGATAACGCACGATCGGGTGATTGTGCGAATCATTTCTGAAGGACTGGGGAGTGTTTCTGAGAGCGACGTGAAGACGGCGCAAGCAGGGGGGGCCGTCATCATTGCTTTCACGGTGAGCACAGACAACTCGGCACGTGAACTTGCTGAGCGTGCAGGAATTGCTATCGAAACCTTCTCCATTATTTATGACTTGGCCGAACGCATTTCAGCACTCGTAAAGGAACGTTCCCCGCGCATGATGGAAGAAGAGATTCTTGGGGCCGCTAAGATTTTGAAGGTATTCAGTGTAGCGGGCGTGAAGCACGTACTCGGTGCTCGCTGGGAGCAAGGTGCTCTCACTGTGGGTGACATGGTGAAGGTGGACCGTCGGGGTATTCCCCTCGGAAATATGAAGCTCACCAACCTTCAGCAGGTCCGTCAGGACGTGAGGGAAATACACGTGGAGGGTGAGTTTGGGTTGCAGCTTGAAGGTAAGGTTGAGATTGCTGCGGGAGACACCATTCAAACCTTCACCATGACAGAAAAATAATATGAGTATCCGAGACAATCGCATTAGTATTCAGCTCATGGAGCAGGCGGGTGCATATATTGCACGCGAGGCAGGGAGAAGTACCCTCATCACCCCTACGCGTGTGGCGCTCTCGAAGGATGGAAAAGACGCCACGATATTTGTGAGCGTGTACCCCACCACCGATACCGATAACGCACTTGCCTTCTTGCTTCGGCACAAGGACCTATTCCGAAATAGTTTGCGCAAGAGTACGCGTATTGGGCGCATTCCTTATATCCGCTTTGAGTTTGATCAGGGAGAGGCGAATCGCCAGCACATAGACGATATTTCGCGAGAAATCACAGGAGGAGCTAATCCGGAAGCGTAGCTCCGGTGTGAACGGCCAGTGACTTTATCTGACGCGTGTGTCGCGCGATCGCTACGGCTCCAGCCGCATGTTCTTCAAGGCTTGCAGAGATAAGTCCGGTTAGTCCATCTATCTTCACTCCTATAGAATCAATTTTGTCGTGGAGCTCGCCGACCTCAAGTGTAAGGTCTGCGAGTGCTTCTTTGGTGGCAAAGACGCCCTTGAGTTTCGTAATATCCTGATCCGTAATCATCGGGAATATGATAGCATGCGAATATTGGCCCAGTGGTGAAGCAGAAACACGACTGATTGCAAACCAGTTATGCGCGGGTGCGATTCCCGCCTGGGCCTCAAACAAGTGTGGTATCTTCCTCTTTAGGCTGGGGTGATGGAATGGTAGACATAGAGGACTTAAACTCCTCAGGCAGCAATGCCGTGCGGGTTCAAGTCCCGCCCCCAGCACCAATAGCTATGAATATTTTAGATAAGTTGCGTTTTAAGTTTTCCTCCAACAAACCCCTCATCGAGGTGGGTATTTCAAAGTCTGCACTCTTGCACAATCTCCACACGTATCAGAAGGCATTCCCGGAACTTCAGATTGCACCCGTACTGAAAAGTAACGCCTATGGGCACGACCTTGGTCTCGTAGCGCGTCTCTTGGATCGAGAGAACATTGCGTTCTTCATGGTTGACTCGCTATACGAGGCGAGACGGCTTAGAAGTGCTGGAGCAGGCTCACGCATAATGGTGATGGGGTATGTACGTCCTGAGGAGATGGCCGCTTCGCGACTTTCACGAGTGGACTTTGCCATAACGGACATTGACCAGGTGCGTGCCCTTCTCTTGCTCGCCCATACTCCTATCCGGGTTCATTTGAAGATTGATACGGGTATGCACCGCCAGGGCATTCCTCTCAGTCTGCTTTCGGAGACCGTGGCATTGTTGAAGCAGAATTCCAACCTGATAGTGGCGGGTGTGTGTTCGCACTTCGCAGACGCGGACACCGCCAATTCAACACACACGAACCTCCAGCTCACCCACTGGAAAACGGCTCTTGCACTCTGCATGCTCGAGTTCCCTTCCATTGAGTACCGCCACTTTGGGGCCACCAAGGGCATGCGCTTCGCAAAAGAAGCAAATACGAATGTTGCACGATTGGGTATTGGTCTCTATGGGTTTGATACGGCTCCTGAGCACGATACAACACTAGAACCGGTCCTCGAAATGCGCTCCCTTATTGGTGAGCTTCGAGTGGTGCCCAAGGGAGATTCGGTGGGATACAACGCAACACACACCACTGTTCGGGAGACGCGTGTGGGAACCGTCCCTGCGGGGTACTTTGAAGGAATTGATCGTCGGCTCTCAAACAACGGCACGGTACAAGTGCGGGGAGTTGCCTGTCCCATCATTGGACGCGTCTCCATGAATATGACCACCATAGACGTTACCGATATTCCCGATGTTGCGGTTGGAGACCCGGTGACGCTCATTAGTCGCAATCTGGAAGCGCCGAACTCAGTGCCCAGCATCGCACGAAGCGTGAGCACGGACGCATATCGAGAGAGTGAGTATGTGGTGCTTGTCCACATACCCCAGCACCTGAAGCGGGTACTTGAATAAGTCCCTTCTTTTGTATATGATTCGTTCAATCCACTCTGGTGGATAGTTGTTTGCGCCCTTAGCTCAGTTGGTAGAGCAACTCCCTCTTAAGGAGATGGTCCCTGGTTCGAATCCAGGAGGGCGCACACTCGCTTCGTCGATTCTCTTGGTGTACAGTATTCATATTGCCCGGGTGGTGAAATTGGTATACACGCTTGCCTTAGGAGCAGGTCCCTTCGGGGGTGGAGGTTCAAGTCCTCTCCCGGGCACACACACTTGACTTTTAGTATTATTTCGTGGTATACTGTATTCAGACCCTAGCTCCTTGAAAGCATCAAGGTGCGGGTATTCATCAACCGGAACATAGGCCAAGGAGGCCACCTCGATGTCCCTACTCACCACGACTATGATTGCGGGTGGCGTTGCGCTTGGAGCCTACTTCGGTGGTCCCTTCGCTCTCGTCCCGCTCGCAAACAACGATACCTTCGTTACCTACATCTCTCCCGGAGACGGGAAAATGATTCTGAAGGGTGGCGAATTCCATGACTTCTTTATCTCGCTACCAGGTTCTCACCTGAATCGTCCTGGCGCCAGCTACTACGAAAAGAAGGAGCGGCCGTGGGAAATCCTCCCCAACGCTCCGGGCACCATTGACGACGACTACGATGAGCGTCCAGCGTGGATGAAGACGTTCGGCTACTTCCCCGTCGGCATTCCGTTCCAACGGAGCGTGAACGAGGAGGTGTTCGAGTGGAAGGAAGAGTCCGGCGGACAAATCATTCCTCGCCGGGAGCTAACGCGTAAATTCAAGGTGAATGCCTTCCCGTATGTCATCGTGCAAACGGAAGTCATTTCGCGAGACGGACTCCCCCTACGGCTGACATACATCGTCGGCCTGCGTATCATCAATCCACACAAGGCTTTGATCGAAACCGAGGATTGGTTGGTTCAGCTCGAGGCCGCAATCCAACAAGCTGTTCGCAACTGGGCAGCTGGATTCAAGTTCATGGAGCTCATCTCCCAGACTGATGCTCGCGGCAGTAAAGCCAGAATGAAGGAAAACTTCGAACTAGAAGTGTGCAAGCTTAGCAATGAGATGCGCATCAGGTTCGGCGTTGCTGTCGAGACCGCGGACCTGAAGGCTCCCATGCCTGAAGGCCCGAAAGCCCAAGCCCATCTGGACAGTATCGCTGCCCCCTTCGCTGCCAAGCAAGCCGCGGAGGTGAAAGTGATAGACGCCACTGCGCAAGCGGCGGCCGAGGAAGCGGTTGGGATGGTCAAGGCCAAGGTCGACAAAGCTTTAGCCGAGGCCGCTGTGGCGGGCGAGGTTGCCCGCTACAAAGCAGCTGAAGAAAACAAGGAAGGCGCATCTGTTGTTATCGCTGGCGAAGCGCTTAAGGGCGCAACAGTATTTGCGATGCCAGCGGGTGTATCAAAGCTTGTCGACAAGCTGGGCGAAAAACTCTAAGGGAGCTGAAGGAATGACTCGTAGGAAGAAAACTATCCTTCAGAGAATTCCTCTGGGGGTGAAGCTGCTGATTGGACTCATCATCCTGTCATTTGTAATCGCGATGATGGGTAAGTCCTCGGCTCCGGTGGAAACCGGTCTCTGGATCTTCACCATCATCCTTGTAGTGAGCGCAGTAGTGCTGATTCTCGTTGCTCTCTTCGTCTCCTATCGAAAGAAGGGGGAACAAAAAAGAGCACGTGACGAGCGCGTTCAAGAAGTGGATACCAACGCGGATAAGGCTCATACGCCACCCCCAACCGCTCCACCGGCTCCGGCCGGTGGGCACACCAGCAAGAGTGGGGGTCTGCTTCGCTTCTCCTTCAACCTTCTGGTCCTCGGTCTCGTGTGCCTCGTGCTGTGGTTCTTCGGAACCCTAGTATACCGGTACATTGGTCTCGGAGAGGCTCCGGCACTGCGCACACAAAACTCCGGTTTCGTGGCGCAGAGTCCTCGCATACGCCCCTCCCAACCCACTTGGACCTCTGTCAGTGCCCCAAGCACTGGTTGGCTCGTGGTATCGGTTCTTCCGGGGCACACCCTCTCACACTGCGACCAGGCCACAAGCCTGGTGCGTTGTGCGGCGGCAGACCCCGTTGGATACCGAGCCAAGTGCACGGACGAACAAGGGCACGACCATCTATGGCCAGAATCCTGCACGAAGACCACCTTCATGTCCTTTCAATCGAAAACGGGTCAATCAGCCCCCATTCGTCTGAAAGACAATGAACCTTGATGCACTTGCGCTCTGCGCACACCGCTCTCCCTTCCACAAGGAGAGCGGTTTTTCATGTCTAGGGTGCGCCCACCGTCTGCTTAATAACCGCAATGATGGCATTGGCACCAAATAAAATAACGAGTCCAATGATGCCCCACAACATATGCTGCTGCCCCACCTTTCGTTTCTCATCATTATCGGCTCCTGCAATAAACTGCACCACCCCCCATGCAAAAAGCACGAATGCAGAAAGCGACAAGAGAACAACGATAGGCATCAGTATCGCCAATTCTATTTTGGTGAGAAATTGTTGGTATGTCATAGGTATATTCTAGCAAACGACCGCACCAAAAAGCGCGGTCGTCCACAGAGAAACTCGGTTTTCACTCCTATCGATTCACATTCGTTGGTGCCGTTGGGTAACTTGGTGTGCGGCTATTTAGATTAACCGAACCGGTAAGGATACTCACCAATCCCCATACCGATACCATCACAAAGAACCCAATGAGTCCGTAGAGCATAAGTGCTCTACCTTTCTCTTTTGCTGCCTCATCATTGGCACCAATAATGAACACTTGGAACACGCCCCAAATGAACACAATAAACGCAAGAGCAAATACCACCGGCACTGCAACAGTGTTGATAAGACCAATTATAAAGGCACCGACATCCTGAACACTTCCAACTGTAGTCTGGGCTGCCGCAAGAAATGGCAACGCAAGCAAGGCACCAATAAATCCGAGTTTCTTCATAGAGAATAGTTAGCTAGATACCTCTATAGGATAGACCAGCTGTGGTAAGCGTCAATAGAGTAATGCGTGTACTGGGGAAAACTGTTAAATGGATATAAGGGGGTTACTTGAGGACGGTGGCACTTCAGCTGGTGCTGGATCATTGTTAGGGACAATAGTTTCAAACACATTCTTGTTTTGTGACTCAGTCCCAGCTTTCTGGGTTCCCTGCCCAAAGGTGGGAAAGTCTGGCGTTCGGTTGTCCAGGTTCCCAAATAAACTTCCGAACAAATTAACGAGTCCCCAAATAGAAATCATCACCGCAAATCCAATAACAGACCAGAGTACAAACTTTGCTCCTTCCTTGCGTTTCTCCTCATTTGCACCATTCAATATAAATGCTTGAAAGACACCCCAAATAAATACTATGAACGCAATGGCAAATACCACCGGTACCACTACCGTATTTAGGATGCCAATGATGGAAGCTGAAATATCTTCTATAGGGGCCGTGTTCAGTCCTCCAGACTGCGCAGACGCTGAAGGAGCTCCGAGTACCAGAGCGAGTACGATAAAAAGGTATTTTTTCATATATCCATAGCCTAGCAGGCAACGGGTCTCGCGCAAGACGTTATCCCACCTAGGCGGGCAGTACGCTCAGCAAGAGCCGTACAATACCCCACACACCAAATAGCACCACAAACCCTATCATGCCCCACAACATGAACACTCTTCCTTTTTGTCTCCCTTCCTCACCCTCCATAAAGAAGAACCGCACCATACCAATGAGGAAGAGCAGGAAGGCAAGGGCATACAATAGCGGCATCACCGCCGTGTCTACTACCTTCACCAAACTATCAACCAATTGCGCAAAGGTCATCGTAAGGAATCAACGGTAGAACCAATCACCATGCCAATGGTTTGGGCTCCCAGAAGCACCAACCCACCTATCACCGTCCACATAAGCGCACTGCGCGCGTTCTTAAGCTCCTCTTCTTTTCCTTGTGCCTTAACAAACAGGAAGCCAACATAAACAATAGCGAGGGTAAGCACAATGGTACCTAGCTGCACCACCGCACCTAAGATGGCATCGAGAAAGTCAGGGAGCGAGTTAATACTGTTGAGCGGGTTGGTAAGGCCACCACCACCTGATTCTGGAGCACTAGGAGCGCCTACAGAACTCGTTGCACTGAGGACAAGATGTGGACCCAAAAAACTGAAAGTTAGAAACACTGCCAGGAATCCTACCGTACGAAGTGTTTGTAAAAAGTGTTTCATTTAAATGTTGCGCTAATAGCCTGATCAAGCGTACCAAGAGCGTCGGACACTCCCTGTCGCCCACTCGTCACACTACTCACCATGGTAGCAAAGAGAGTGTCCGTCTTTAGTGGTGCTGGGGACAGCCATCCGCGCGCCACCAGTGCCTGCGGGAAATACACGGACTCATACAAGTCACCCTGTGCAGGAATAAGTAGCGCACGCTGTGCAGGAACCATGTGGAGTGCACGCGCCAGTGTTGGCAATACCTCTGAAGCAGATAATGCGTACGCAGTACGCAGAGCTCCTTCAGGATTAGCAGAGGCCTTAGGTATAGCAAATCCATATATGCGACCATACGTGGTACGGGTTTCAGAAGTAGCGGGGTGCGGGACTGATGCCATATCAAAGTCTAAGTTTGGATTCCCTGCAGCAATAAGAGACACCTCAGATGCAAACCCAAAGTAGAGGGAGAGGTCACCAGCGAGAAACGCCTGTCGGTCTCCCGCAATGCTTCGATTCCAGCTGTAGCTAGTCTTCGCGGGATTTGCAAACTGTAGATAGTAGTTCAATGCAGACACCGCAGGCGAAGGGCCAGCACTGTCTCCCACGGGGCGGGTAAGCGTTGCCGAGATACTGTCTAGAGTTCGCTCGGTAATAGAGTACCCGGACTGTAACAATAGAAGTGACACCACTGCCCGCGCATTCTCACTATTTTCGTATGCACCAAATGCCAGACCACTTCGCACAATCGCTCCTGAAGCATCTTGGCGGGTAAGTACCGGAGACAAGCCCGCCACTGCTTCCCACGTCGGAGGAGCCACTGCAGCTCCCACACTTGCTAGGTGTGTGCGGTTGTAATACAGGACGAGGGGGTCAAGCACAAACGGTATGGCATAGGCGCCCTTGCCCGCGAGAAAGAGTTCCGCCTCGGGTAGATAGGTATCCCGGAAGGTACGCTCACTGGTAGCAGAATTCGAAATGAGTTGAATTTTGTTTTGTTCAGCCGCAAGTTGCTCTTGTGAAATAAGAATTAAATCGGGACCATTTCCAGAAGCAATTGCGTCAGACAATTGCTCGTCAAATGTGCTTAGTTGTTTTTCCTCATAGGACACTTTGGCAAGCTCCCCATGTGTCTGCTTTAAGGTAGCCAGTGCCTCCTGCATCGTTCGCGCGGGCAGGGTGCCCCACACAGTAACTGGCCCCACGGGCTTCACGCCGCCAGTAAATCCTTGGAAGTTTGCAAAGAGAAACAAGCCCACCAGTGCGGTAATACCAAACACCGCCATGAGAATTATTTGAAAGGGTTTCATTTGCATAGATAAATCATACCGTACTCCTTATGCAGGAGCCGTGAACACAATGGAGTAGTGGTGCGGACCGGCACGGAAGTCCTTCAGCTTGTGAAAACCGTTCGTAATGAATAATTCAAGAGCAGTTGGTTCCGGAACTACATGACGCGGGTGCGGACCCATACCTTCATAACTTCCCGCCCAATCAATAACGAGAAGCCGTCCTCCTGGCTTGAGGATTCTTTTGATCTCAAGCACAGCAGGAACCTTGTCCTCAAGTTGAAAGAGCGTGTTGGAAAGAATCACCGCGTCCATTGAGTGTTCCTTGAGCGTGGTGCCACCCTGCTTTTCTATGTTTCCCCACACCGTCTCTATGTTTTTAAGTCCCCGCGTCTGTGCGTTGTCTAGTAAGTGTCGCAAGACTTCTTCTTGCACATCTATCGCGTACACTCTCCCGGTGTTTCCAACGATATTCGCTGCACTAAGGGCATAGTGCCCCACACCACTTCCCAAATCCGCAACCTTCATGCCTTCACGGAGTCCCAACTGAAGGACGTTACTCTGGGGGTCGCTAAAGTTCATTACTCTTAAAATAACACGAGCCACCCAAAGGGTGGCTCGTATCAACAGGCAAAGATGAGTTATTGCGAGAGGGGAGTTGCGAGTGTAATTTCTCCGTTCTTGTGCAGAGTGGCCGTAAGCGGGAAGCCGGAACCAGTCGTTAACTCTACTGTTACATCTACGTTTTCGTCGAGTGTTCGACTATGGTCATACTTTCCTTTCCCGCGCTCTTCTGGAGTAGCCACGTTGAATCTCTCAATCCAGCTCACAAAACTCTCAACAGGAGTGCCCGTTACGGTCATTGCCATCCACGTACTTAATGCCTGCCCATCGAGATTGTGTGATAGAGCACTCAATACCTGTTCCTCGCTAGTAAGCACGCTCTTCTCCCGATTAACCGTTGGTGTTGCAAAACTTTCAAATCTTTCAGTCATAAGTATTTTTAGTGTGTTATAGCGCTACCATACTGGCAATCGAATCCCCCTCCCGCATCTTCATAATACGAACACCCTGAGTGGCACGGGAGAGACTTGGAATCTCACCCGTGGACACTCGTATTACCTGCCCCTTCTTTGATATCACCACGATCTCTTCCTCCTCACTCTTCCCGCCAACCAACACCTTTGCCCCAATAATGCTTCCGGTCTTTGCAGTTACGTCTGCAGTCTTAATACCTGAACCTCCGCGTCCCTGTATTTTGTATTCGCTCAGTAGGGTCTTCTTGCCATAGCCCTTATCCATAAGGATAAGAAGGGTAGCTCCCTTAGCTTCAGCCGGGACTACCTCCGCAGAGACAATCCGATCTCCCTTCTTAACGGTCATACCGCGGACTCCTGCGGCCGTGCGCCCCATGGCGCGGGTCTCCCCTTCGTCAAAGCGAATACTTTGTCCGGCACTCGTCACAATAGATACGCTGTCTCCTTCACTCGTGAGTTGTGCCGTCACTAACTTGTCTGAGCCCTTAAGGGCAATAGCAATGATGCCCGAACGGCGCACGTCAGCGAAGTTCTTGGCTTCCACCTTCTTCACCACTCCTTCCTGCGTCACAAAGAATACCGAAAGCGCGTCCCGAGCGGCGCCCTTCGGCACGGCCAGCACACTGGTTACCTTCTCATCACTTGCAATAGAGAGGAAGTTCATAATGGACTTGCCCTTCGTTGCGCGCTTGCCTTCCGGAAGCTCGTACATCTTGAGCTGATATGCCTTGCCGTAGTCGGTGAAGAAGAGGAGGTCAGAATGCGCGCTTGCTGAGAGGAAGTGGGTCACCACATCCTCTTCCTTGGTAGACATATCAATCACGCCAATGCCGCCGCGCTTCTGTGCTTTGTATTCGTCCGGGTTGGCGCGCTTCACGTACCCGCCTTGGGTCAGCACCAGTACACTCTCCTCGTCTGGAACGAGATCTTCTACGGAAATATTCTTCACCCCGCTCTTCACGATCTTGGTACGACGGTCGTCTCCGTACTTCTCGGCAACCTCTACCAATTCACCACGCACCACCGCCAAAATATTCTTGTCTGAAGACAAAATCTTCTTGAGTTTTAATATGAGCTCCTGAAGTTCCTTGAGTTCATCATCAATCTTCTTGCGTTCAAGTCCGGCAAGCGTCTGGAGGCGCATGGCAAGAATTGCCGCGGTCTGGAGTGGGGAGAATGCGAACTTTTTCTGAAGTGCAAGACTTGCCTCAGGTACATCCTTAGACTTCTTGATGATGGCAATAACTTCATCGATGTGATCGAGCGCCTTAGAGAGGCCGAGCAATATATGCTCACGTTCTTCTGCCTTGCGTAGCTCATACTCCGTGCGGCGCTTCACCACAATCTTGCGGTGTTCAATAAAACACTCAAGCATGCCCTTCAATGAAAGGGTCTGAGGAACACCGTCCACGAGCGCAAGCATGTTGTAGTGGAAGGTGCTTTCAAGCTCCGTGTGCTTGTACAAATTATTCAAAACTGCCTGAGGATGCGCGGTACCCTTTAATTCCACCACAATACGGATGTCACTGGTGGATTCATCCCTAAGGTCTTTAATGCCTTCCAGTTTCTTTTCCCGCACCAAGTCAGCAATGCGCGTAATGAGGTCTGCCTTGTTCACACGGTACGGGATGGAGGAGATAACAATGTTCGTTCCCTTCTTATCTTCCACAATATCTGCCTCTCCGCGCACCACCACTCCTCCACGCCCTGTCGTGTACGCGTGGCGAATGTCTGCCTGGTTAAAGGCAATAGCGCCAAGGGGGAAGTCTGGCCCCTTCACGTGGGTGAGGAGGTCTTCGGTGGTAGCGTCCGCGTCATCAATGAGGTGAGTGGTAGCTGCCACTACTTCACGCAAGTTGTGCGGCGGGATGTTGGTTGCCATACCAACAGCAATACCGAGCGCACCATTCAAGAGAAGGTTTGGTGCAGCTGCCGGCAGTACCGTTGGTTCCTGCTTTGAACCATCAAAGTTTGGAATCCACGCCACGGTCTCCTTTTCAAGATCGCGTAGCATTTCGTCCGCCAAGCGAGACATCTTTGCTTCGGTATAGCGATACGCTGCAGCAGGGTCCCCGTCGATGGAGCCAAAGTTACCCTGACCAAGCACGAGTGGATAGCGGGTAGAGAAATCCTGTGCGAGTTTTACCATCGCGTCATAAACGGAGGAGTCTCCATGAGGGTGGTACGAACCAAGTACCTCTCCCACCACCGTTGCGCTCTTACGAAACTTTGCGGTTGGCGTGAGGCCCGTCATACGCATAGCGTAGAGAATGCGGCGGTGCACCGGCTTTAACCCATCGCGCACGTCGGGAAGTGCGCGGCTGGTGATCACCGTCATGGCGTAGTCAATATAGGACTGACGCATCTCACCCGTAATCGACTGATCGATTATGTTTATGCGCGGTACCGGTGCTTCTGCGGCAAGTTCTTTCTTAGGCATACAAAATCAGAACGGTACTAAAAGGGTATGACGGTTGCAGAGGTCTCACTCTCGGGTGCAGGGCTCGTGCTCGTGTCCACCACTTTGATTGCGGAAGGAGCGGAAGACGCACCAAACGCTTCCCCTGCGGCTCCGAGCAAAGATTTAATGCCTGAACCACTTTCAGAAAGACTCGTGGCGACGCTCTCGGGCGGGCGTACACTCTCCGCAACACTCTTGGTGGCAAGAGTGAAGGAGCCTGAAGAGCTCATGGCAACTAGCCAGCCGATGGCTACGAGTACGGTGACACCGCCAGACACCCCAAACGCTACGCGCTCGCGAATGTGTGAAGGCTGTGCCTTGAGCCGATTAATATGGTGGGTGATGGTTGCCATACGTTATGGAGTTATGACTATGATAGCACCGCTCTTGTCGCTCGCGTCCTTTTTCTTCAGGGTGAGCTTCTCCACCGTCTCACTTCCCTCACCCCCCTCCTCTTTGAGGAAGTTCTCCAGAGACTTTGGCTCCCCCATACCACTCCAGTGCATGGGAATGATAATGCGGGGTTCAAGTGAGGTTGCCAGTTTTGCGGCCTCAGCAGCAGAAAGCACGCCGTCTCCACCAACAGGAAGAAACAGAATATCAATTTCATCGATTGCCTCACGCGCTTCATGCGAAAGCACAGTGTCTGAGAGTGCTCCCAAGTGCACGAGGGTCATGCCCTCAAGGGAGACCGCATACACGGTGTTAACCGCGTCCAATTGCCCCTTTGGAACTCCATACTGACTCTTGGTGAGAAATCCCTGAATGGTCACCCCTGCGCGTTCATACTCTCCCGGGCCCTGTATGAGGAAGGGCTCAGCTCCTCCAAAAGAAACCTCTTCGGTTCCATTCATGTCGGGATGATTGCGGGAGACCAGGGCGATGTCTGCACCAAAGCGCACTGGGGGAAGAGAGCCTCCCTTAGAGATTGGATCAAACACGAGGGTAAGGTCACCCAGGGTGACTTTGAAGCATTGTCCGCCGTGGTGGGTGATTACCATTACTTCTATTTTACTATATATAAGGAAGAAATACGAGTGGCTGCTAGTGAATTTGACCCTGTATTCTATGGATGTTATGGTGCCTCTACTGACTCAGGGCTGGGGAATCGTATTAACGAGGGGAAACCCTCTTTTCTCGTTCCTCTAGAGAGCTGGCAGTGTACAAAAACCCGGAACAGGAGTTTCCACATGAAGATCAAGACTTCGAAGACCGTTGGCACCACCTCGGCTGCTCCCGTCGTTGCCGCGCTCCTGGCCGGCATTGCGGTGGGTGCTGTCGCCTACGCCCGCCGCAAGGAGCTGGCTGCGGCTGGCACCCTGGCTGCCAAGAAGCTCGACCCCGTCGTCGTCGGCACCAAGAACATGGTCACCGCGGCGCTCGACAAGGTTCAAGGGTCGTTCGGCACCACGGTCGTCAACTTCGGCGCCCTGTTGAAGTCGCGCCGTGAACTGAGAGCGCAGGCCCTCCGGAACCCGGAGACGTTCCCCCAACATGGGGGTGAATCCCTGCGCGCGGTCGGTTAGGGCAGAAGCCCAAAGGGACACAAAAGTGTCCCTCGACAGAAGTCGACCCCGGTAGGCCAGTGGCCTGCCGGGGATTTCTTTATTACGCCATATCCCCAGGAGGGTTGACAAGAGGAGAGAGGTGTGATAATTTCTCTAGGTCCCACAGCAAGGAGGAGAAAATCATGCTGAAGACCGGACTCCGTAACTTGATGCATCTGATCGCCACCGCCGTCCTGCTGGTCGGCCTCGGCACCTCGACGACGGCCCTGGCCGCCGCCATGCCCGGCCACCAGCCGGAAGTGTCCCTGATGATCAACGACCTGACCGCGGCGGCGCCGATGCCGACCCCGGACGACCTGCTGGGTCTGCAGCCGCGCGACTCCGCCACCGAGTTCATCTCGGGCGGCAACCTCACGTTGATGGATCGCACCCTGCAGCTCGGCGCCATCGGCGGCCTGGCCGACGACAATCCGTCGTCGCCCGCGGCCACGCTGGGCCTCAGCGACAGCTGATCGTCGGCCGGCGCCATGCGCTGACCTGACTCATCTCTAGATAGATGGAGAATGGCCACGAGGCAACCTAACAAGAAGCGGCTGCCGCTTCGAACTTAGGGCTCGTACCCAACATACTTCAATTTGAAACCTCCCCCGGCCCCACAAAAGGCCGGGGGATTTTCTAATTGCTCTTTGCCCATATCCCTTTTATATGCTACAAGTACTGCACATCGCGAGCGTGCAGACAGGACGCGAGTGGGCTAACCCCTGACATACCGCAAGGCAGTCAGTACCCATTTGTATAAGGCGCGCCGCTCCCGATATACATGCCCGAAGAAATTGTGCTTCCTGAAGGAGAGATGAAGACCCCTGCGGTCGTAAACGTCACCTTCACCCTTGAGCCAGACCACGCTATGGCTGGTCTTGTGGAGAGTATTGCCACCCCGCCACGCGCGGGAGATTTAGTAGAAGGTACCATCATTGAGTTAGTGCGTGGTCGCCTGTATGTAGACCTGCCACCCTTTGGTACCGGTATCATTTATGGTCGCGAGTACCTAAACGCCGCAGACGTACTGCGCAAGTCAAACCCGGGAGATATGATCAGCGCCAAGGTAGTGGACGCTTCTGGTATCGAGGGATACATCGAGCTTTCCTTGAAGGAAGCTCGTCAGGCAGCTATCTGGGGCGAGGCTGAACAGGCTATCGCTGCACAGAGTGTGTATACACTTATTGTTGAGGAAGCGAACAAGGGAGGACTCATCCTTTCATGGCAGGGTATTCAGGGATTCCTTCCCGCCTCTCAGCTTTCGAAGGAGCACTATCCGCGCGTGCCTGAAGGAGACAAGGACAAGATATTTGGTGAGCTGCAGAAGCTTGCTGGTGTTCCCCTCTCCGTGCGCATCATCACGGCTGATCCTAAGGAAGGAAAGCTCATATTCTCTGAGCGTGCCGGACAGGAGGACGAGGAGAAGGCAAACTTAGTAGACAAGTATCAGGTGGGAGACGTGGTTGAGGGCGAGGTCACGGGAGCCGTTGATTTCGGCGTCTTCGTGAAGCTCGAGCAGGGTCTTGAGGGTCTCGTGCACATCTCGGAGCTTGATTGGGGACTTGTGGAAGACCCACGCACACTCTTCAAGGTAGGAGACAGTGTGAAGGTGAAGGTTATTGAGGTGAAGGAGGGCAAGGTTTCGCTCTCCATTAAGGCACTCAAGGAAAACCCTTGGAAGCTTGCAACTGAGAAGTACAGCAAGGGAATGGAGGTGACCGGTGCCATCATCAAGTACAACAAGCATGGTGCACTTGCTTCAATCGAAGAGGGCGTTGCGGGACTCGTGCACATCTCAGAGTTTGAGTCTCCGGTTGCTCTTCGTGAGACGCTGGAACTTGGAAAGGTATACCCATTCACCATTACCCTCTTTGAGCCAAAGGATCAGCGTATGACGCTTACCTTTGCGGGGGTAAAGAAGGGGAAGAAATAAGTAGAATTACATAAAGAAGGACCGGGCCCTCAAGGGCCCGGTCCTTCTTTACATTAAGGTCTAAAATAGGTAGAGTCCACCCAGACTATCAAGTATGAGCAACCGCTCGTACGGTTCATTGACGTGTTACAGCGTCGCAACAAGGGGTACAAGTCATGACGAAACGTGTAGGGAAGACAGAAGGTGGCGCGCCCAAGGAATCGGGGCTCAAACTGATCCTCGATCCCAAAAGCATCGAGAAACCGAACTTCCCCGTCAAATGGGCGTTTGGTGACGAGATGCTGACGCGCATCCGGGACGGCCTCGCTAAGGGGCACGGCTACGCGGTGCTAATCGTTGCCACACTCGAGGGTGATTGGCACCGACATTTCGAGTTGCGTGAAGTCAACGAATACCAACAGTACTTCCGCCTCCTCGAAGTCCCGCGCCCCGGCAACTGGACCATCGGCATCGTGCTGTTCGAACGAACACAACTCGCCGATAACGGTGCTCGTACCACCGATTCCCTTTGCAGGTACATTACGGCGAATATTCTCGAGAAACGCCACAGGTGGAAGAAATCCCTGGACTATAGCAAGTACAGCAGGAATCTCCACGCCATTCCCGATGTCCCGCCTTCCTTCTTTACCATTTCTGAGTCTGGGTGGAGTGAGCTCGGTGTGGGTATCGCCACAGACTTCGTGACGGTGCCCATCTCAAAGGATCTGTTTCCTGCCGATCCACCGAAGGCGCTCAGCGACTTCGGCAACTACTTCTTCGGCGGGCAGATGCCCCACGACCAGTGCGACTTCATCTGGCGTCTGGCGGGAATGGGAATCTTCGGAACCGTTCCCTGGCTCTTGATTGAGCTTACCAAACGCACCGGACTCTTTGGATGCGCCATGGTCATGCTTCTCTTCGGAATAAGCGACTGGTGGAAGGTTGGGGACCGAGCGCTTGAGCCATCGGTTAACGTTGCCCTCATGGTCGAGGACAGCGGGCCTGAACGAACGGACACCTTCGACGGTTTCCTGTTCTTCGTGACTCCGGGGATGCTTGCGCTCTATGCGCTCGCGTACCAGCTACTCAAGTGGAGTGTGGAGAAGGTGTCTCCGGTGGTCTCGATAAACCTTGAAAAAGCTCAAGCTCCCGACCCCTCGTTCTTCTGGGTCATCACTGGCATTGGACTTGCAGCCCTCATCCACCTGAACCGCGCCCGCATTCTGAATGCGATCCAGAAGTGGTGGCGAGCGGGGAAACCCAAACGAGACAAGGCTCGTAGCGAGCGTAAAAAGCTGAATAAGCAACGCACCCTCGACCAAGGTGCTGCTGACGTCGCATTGGCGTCCCAGTACGCGCCTGTCCTCACGAGCGAAGCGCCGGTGGTCATCTCCCTTGCGGCGGTTCCCTCAGTACTTCGCCCGAAGGGCTTCACTTGGACGAGCTTGTTCAAGCGTGATCATTGCTCGCCCTGGCGTAACGGCCGCTAAGGCACCGACGACAACTTCAATGGGCCCGGACTGAAATCCGGGCCCATCCTTTATATATGCAAAAGGGGCCAGGCATGTGCCTGACCCCTACGGTTTATTATTCAGTATTGGTAGCAATCCTAGATATCAGGATGCCCCTCTTCTTGAGTCTTCGCGAATAACGTTAGTCGCGAGGATACAAGGTGAATTCGAAGGACGCGCGGTCCGGCGTCATTTCGAAAGAGTGGTTCGCTCAGGTACCACACTGCTTCCCAGGGGAAGTCCGCATAATCGCGGATGGTGGGGCGAATCCATTCGGCATCGGGGTGTTCATCCCGTACGCCAAAGTGCTCTTTTGAAAGAAATGTTGTCCGGAACGCTCCGGAGATACTGGGATCGCAGTCCATATACTGCGCGTCAACCAGTTTGTATCGAGAGTCCATACAGCGGTGCAGTAGCTCCGTGAGCTCAGCAAGGTTGTATGACTTCCAGGCGTTCAGGCGGTCTATCTCTCGCAGGCTTCTTGGTCCTGTCGAAATCTGTACCGCTTCGTGTGTGTGAGCAAACATGTGCTCTGCCTTTCATGAAGAACTATGCCTCCCTATTGAGGCATACAGACTATGGCACGATTACCGGTATGACACAAGGTGTCTCAGAGTCCTGTGATTTATTTATCTCCCAAGAGGGCCCATTCTGCAGCGAGTGTTCGGTCACGCACTCGATTAGTCATGTAGCCCTCCTTCAATCGTGAGTAGATGCTGACTTTCTTTGGTTGAGGCTTCGATAGTTTCATAATTCGCAGTGTACACTAAAAAAATGAAACGCTTTCTGGATTGGATAGGATTGAAGGAACAATTGCACGGCGCACAGCATCGACCACCGCTCGTATCACAAAGAGAGATATGGTGGGCGAGTATAGGTGAGAATGTTGGTTCAGAAATAAATGGCAAAAGCTCACGATTCTCCCGTCCGGTAATCATCTTCAAAAAACTCTCGCACGGCTTCTACTTTGTGATACCAACCACCACTCAGGAAAAGACGGGAACGTGGTACAGCGGCTTTACGTACCAAGGCAAGTATATGTTGGCGTGCCTGCATCAAGCACGCGCTATTGACTACCGGAGACTAACATCAAGACTGGGACAAATAGACAGCGATGATTTTGAAAGTATCAAGAAATCATTCGTCGCACTGTACCTCTAAAAAAATATTCCCCACCATCTCTGGCGGGGTCGCGGCGAATGCCGAATGTACTAGTAGTATACTCTTGCTCTGCTAGTCGTCAAGGCCATGTACCTGCTTCTCAACCAATGATTCTTGCTCCGCAATGAAGAACTCCGCGAAGGGGCGGAGCCCTCCACGGAGTTTAAATGCGTCCACCCATGTACCGATGGTATCCCAGGCACTCGCCAGAGCTGCCATCAACGATTTCTTCACGGCCAGAAAATTCCTCGAAGTCGCTATTGAAGTGGACCGTGTTGTTGTACGCCAGACTAGACCTCTGAAAAAACACCGGGCCACGACCACCAATGAACTTCCGCTGGTTACGGTAGTTTTCGGTGAGCGCCTCCTTCAGGAAAGAGATCGCTCGCGCATCGTACCAGCCGTAGTAGCTCATGTACCACACGAGCACCCCATTGTGGTAGATGAGCGTCTCTCCGCCAGAGCGGTTGGTGTCGGCACGCGAATGCCAGCGATCCATGACCAGGAACGGGCCCTGTTCAAAGCGAAACTGCTTGGCGAAGTTTTGGTCCGGAACAATCTGGGGTTTGTTGCCCGAGATGTAGCCTTGATTCATGGCGGCTAGCCAGACTTCGCAGGCTTCTATCATAGATACGTTCATGTGTAGCTCCCTTGGACAGATTCCAGCGGGGGTGTACTACGCGCTGAAGAATATTCAAATTTTAAAGAGTGAGTTGACAAGTGGCACACTTTTGATACACTTCTTATATATGGCTACGACTAAGAAACGCATCAACATCAGCGTGTCTAAAGAAATGGATAGCGTTCTTGGAAAGCTCGCCAAGCGAGACCAGATGCCCACCGCCACAAAAGCTGAACACCTGTTGCAAATGGCTCTGGAGACTGAGGAGGATCAGGTACTTGATACTATTGCGCGCACGCGCGACACGCCTGATGCAGTATTTGTCTCCCACGCACGCGCATGGAAGTAGCATTTGTTGTTGTCTACCAAAAAATAGTTGTTGCGGAGGATATACCAGCCCTTGCGCCTGCCACCAAAGACAGGGTTCGTCGTGCAATTGAAGAGAAACTAACCACGTATCCCGCAGTATTTGGAAAGCCGCTTCGGCAGTCTCTCAAGGGATACCGCAAGCTTCGTGTGGGTGAGTACCGTGTGGTATTTCGTATTGCGGATAACAAAGTACTCGTATTCGCCATAGTCCATCGTTCAGTGGTCTATCGGGCCATGGAGAAGCGTGTGGCAGCCTAGAATTCTCCACTCTCTCCTTCAGCGAGATTGGTGAAGGTAATACCCACCGCTTCTAGCTGTCCCCCTATCCAGCGCGGTATAGACGTCTGCTTGTAACTCTCGGTATACATAGCATCGTGTATGGGGAATGCAATTCGTGGATTCACCTTCTTTGCATAGTCGATAGCTTCAGACATCTTGTGCCAGGGGCCTCCCGTGGGGAGCGCGAGAATGTCCACCTGCTTGTTTGGAACATCATGGAGTGCGTCTCCGGGCATGAAGAGCTTACCGGCAATAAGAAAGCCCGTGTTCCGACACGGGGACGAGCCGTATATAACCGCATGCTCAGTGCCAAAGCTCTCAATTGAGACACCGTTAACCTCGACCGTCTCGCCAGGTTCAATGGAGGTCCAGGCAATTCCGGCTTCGGTGAGTTTCTCACCAACTGCCGCGTGGGTGATGACTTTCGCTTCAGGGTTTTGAGAAAGTACCGTCTGGAGCTTCTCCAGATCAAGGTGGTCCTGGTGTTCGTGCGTGATGAGGACGCATGAGAGTCCCGACACGTCCGGGACTTCAGTGCTATATGAGCCAATGTCCGTGAGGAGTTTCACTCCTTCCACCTCGATGAGGAGGCAGGATTGGGCGTGTTTGGTTATGTGCATGGGGAGACTATAGCATTTCTGAGATTGTGGGGATTAATGGTGGCTGACCCCATTAATTCCTGAGTGCGGATAGAATTTGCTACAGACCTCTATCTTTTCGTTGCTCGTCCGTAAGGCTTTCCACAGTGCGTACAACCGTTCCTCCCAGATGAGCTTCCTCACGCCAACAAGGTATAGCGTCAACGAAGCACGATCCCTCCCAGTACTGCACACCCTCCCAAGGTTTTTTACCCTCGGCATCTACCGCAAGTGCGGCACACCTCCCACACAGGTACGAAGGATAGCGCTCACTTGGCTGCACCGCATTCCTACAAAGCGTACATAGTTGTGAAATGGTGCGAGGCGTGGTGCCCATAATCCGGGCCTTTGCGTCCTCCTTTTCCTGAGCTATCTGTCTATCACTTTTGTACTCATCGGGCATACGTTAGAACTTATTTTGAACAATCATAATCGCCCCTGCGGTTTGTTTCATACCAAAACTATATCATTCCTGCGCTTCTTGGGATTAATGTTGGCTGACCGCAGGATATTGACTTATATTGTCTATTGTGCTATCATTGGATATTGACCCAAATACGAGGGTCTAACGCTCTTCTACAACTGGAAGGACTACAGAATTGAAATTCTTCGGAAAATCCTTGGGCATCCTCGCGGTGCTCGTCGTCGCTCTGACGATTCTGGAGCGCTGGTACAACATCTTCTATCTCGGCCGCCTGTTCGACAACGTCGGCGCGGGTATCGCCCTGGCAGGCTTCGCGGTTCCGGTCATCACGATCGGCGCCGGCATCTACGGCATCATCAAGATTGTCCGCGCCTAAGCGCGGCGACAGAAAAGAAGGATACCAAACGTGAAGAACACGAACCTGTCCCGTCTCCTACTCATCGGCCTGCTGGCCGCCACGGCGATCACCAGCACGGCCTGCGCCGAACGTTCGGTGACCAACATGCAGACGGTCGTCTCGAGCGACTGCGGCAAGTCCTGGCGCCTGATCCAGGTCGGCCAGGCAATCCCCAAACAGCTGATGGCCTGCGACCTTCGGGTCAGCATCCCGAACTACCCCATGCAAGGGGAAGCCGGGTTCAAGGTCAACTTCAAGGGCAACGTCCTGGTCTCGGCCTCGAGTAGCTACGAGTACACCATCACCGACCCGATGAAGTTCATCGCAAACGCGCGCTACGTCGGCCGCCAGAACTCGGCCGCCGATGGCTCCGCCAACGGCGCCGGCGCCTACGAGACCGCCGAGAACCTGCTTATCGACCGTCGCCTGCGCGAAGTGGCCGACAGCATGACCGACAACGAGGACATCGTCGTCTTCGACTCGTCGGCGTTCGAGGACCGGCTACTGATCGCGGTGAACAAGGAACTCGAGGAGCGTGGTGTTCAGCTGAACTCCATCACCTTCGTGCCCATGCCCGATCCGCAGACCCGCATGGCCATCGACGTCGGCGCCGCCGTTCGCGTCTATGACGCCGTCGGCCTGGGCGAGCTCGGCCGCCAGATCCTGGTGGCCAGGGCCGGAGCCTCGAACATCGTTGTCAACCCCGCCCCCAAGGCGGATCCGGGCGACAACAACTAGTCCAGCTACCCAGTTGCTTACTCCGCCGGGACCGAAAGGTTCCGGCGGTTTTAATTCACCCCTTAGGTGTCGGTACCTATCTCGAGTGAGCCTAGGCTAGAAAGCGCAGATGCGGGGCATGGAGAAGTGACGAGCAAGGCGTACATCCTGGTACGTTGAGCGAGTTGCAGTGGCTCCCGCAACAAAGCAGCTACGTTTATGGCCAGCCCCCTACCAATTCAACTGCCCTCCCGTCTTATACTCCGTCACTCTCGTCTCAAAGAAGTTCTTCTCCTTGTTTAAGTCCACCGCCTCTCCCATCCAGGGGAATGGGTTCTCCACGTTGTACTGAGTAGGGAGTCCAATGGTCACCAGACGTCTATCCGCAATGTGTTCAATATATTGCTTGAACCCGTCTGCGTTCATACCAAATATTCCGCGTGGGAACACCTCTGTGGCAAAGGTGTACTCCAGCACCACCGCCCGCTTCACCAAGTCCACAATTCTCTGCTGGAATTCTTTGGTCCACAACTCCGGCTGTTCCTCCTTAATCGCATTAATCATGTTAATGCCGAAGTTCAAATGCTGAGACTCGTCCCGCATGATGTATTGAATCTGCTCTGCAGAACCGGTCAGCTTATTCTGGCGCTGGAAGCCAAACATAACGGCGAATGAAGAATAGAAGAAAATACCCTCCATGATGAGCGAGAACACAATGAGATTCTCAAGGAAGAGCTGATCATTCTCAAAGGTACCCGTCTTGAAGTTGGGATCAAAGATTCCCTCATTCAAGTTCAACACCATGTTGTCTTTGTTGTATATGGCTTCCACCTCCCGATACATATTGAATATCTTGGACTCGTCCATACCCAAAGACTCCACAATGTACTGGTATGCATGCGTGTGTATGGCCTCTTCGTATCCCTGACGGAGCAAGTACATACGGCACTCGGGACTGGTCACATGCTTATATATCGCCAGCACCACATTGTTTGCGGCAATGGAGTCTGCGGTGGTGAAGAAGCCAAGGACGGTCTCAAATGCCTTGCGCTCGTCTGCGGTGAGAGCGGTGGGACTCTTCCACTGCTCAATATCTCGCTGCATCGATATCTCTGTCGGAAGCCAGTGGTTACTATTCCCCACCGTGTATGCGTCCCACGCAAAGGTGTGCCGCATGGGATAGAGCTGCATCACATCAGCATCTCCGCCGTTTATAATCTTGCGCTGATTGATATCAACGGGCTTGGCTCCTACATTGATGGGCATACCAGATGGGTTTTAAGATAATAATTCGACGAGTACGTCAACTACGACTCACAACTCTCACACACTCCCGCCTCCTCTCCGGCGGCAACTCTCGCCATCTTGGCTTGCCATTCTTCAGGACTAAATCCGCCAGGCACCGAGGGGCTAACGGCCGGGATAAGCTCCGGAACCGATACGGCCTCCACCATAGCCTCAACACTTGCCACCGCGTACGCAAGCGGGCCTCCTGCAGCGCGGGTGTGCGTGCTTCCGTGTTCACTCGTGGACACGGTTGCTTTCTCCACCTGAGAAGCGCCTAGGGTGCGTAGGTAGTAGGTGGTTTTGAGTCCCATCTGCCACGCAGTGAAGTATGCATCTGAGAGCTCACGACCACTCGTTCCGTTATAGAAGATGTTGAGAGACTGAGACTGGTCTATCCACTTCGCGCGGCGAGCCGCAGCCTCAATGAGCCAGCGCGCATCAATTTCAAACACTTCCTTGTATTTCTCCCGAAGCAGGAAGGGAATCTCCTCGATGCCCTGCACGGAGCCATCGGCATACTTAATGCGGTTAAGCATTCCCGTATCCCACATACCAATAGCTTTCAGGTCTTCCACCAGATACTTGTTCACCACCACAAACTCTCCCTCCTTGTTGCTCTTCACGTATATGTTCTTGTATATAGGCTCCACACACGGAATACAACCAACGAGGTTTGCGGTACTTGCTGTTGGTGCAATGGCCATGGTGTTTGAGTTACGCATGCCGTATTGCTTCACGTGCTCACGGACCGGCGTCCAATCAAGCTTGCCTCCACGCTTCACGTCTATCTTCTCGCCTCGTTCCTGCTCCAGCATATCCACAGTGTCCTGCGGAAAGAGATTCCTATCCCACTTACTTCCCTTGTATGTCTCATATGTTCCGCGCTCCTTGGCGAGTTCTGAGGAGGCGAGGATGGTGTAGTACGCAACCGCTTCCATGCTCTCGTCTGCAAACGCCACCGCTTCAGGCGTATCGAATTGAATGCCAAGCATGTAGAGCGCGTCATGATATCCGCGCACGCCAAGACCCACCGGACGGTGACGGAAGTTGCTTCTTTTTGCGTCTTCGGTTGGGTAGTAGTTAAGGTCGATAACGTTGTCGAGCATACGAATAGCGGTCTTCGTCACGGACTGCACCATGGCATGGTCGAAGCGAAGTACGCCGTTCTCATCTGGGGTCACAAACTTTGCAAAGTTGAGTGAGCCCAAGTTGCACACTGCCGTTTCGTCTGCGCTCGTGTTCAAAGTGATCTCGGTGCAAAGATTAGAGTTGTGTACCACTCCCACATGATCCTGCGGGCTGCGTACGTTTGAAGGATCCTTAAACGTGATCCACGGATGTCCCGTCTCAAAGAGCATTCCAATCATTTTCTTCCAGAGATCGGTTGCACTAATTCTGCGGAATACTTCCATCTCACCACGGTCTGCCATCTCCTCGTACTCGTGATAGCGCTTCTCAAAGGCTGCGCCATACAAATCATGAAGGTCAGGAACGTCTGAAGGGGAAAACAGTGTCCACTGCCCACCGTCCCGCACGCGCTTCATAAACAAGTCCGGTATCCAGTTAGCGGTGTTGATGTCATGGGTTCTTCGGCGCTCGTCTCCGGTGTTCTTGCGTAGCTCAAGGAAGTCCTCGATATCCATGTGCCAAGTCTCGAGGTACACACAACCAGCCCCGCGGCGCTTGCCGGAGCGATTGATAGCTAGGTTCACATCGTTGGCAATCTTTAGAAACGGCACGATGCCCTGACTCGGCACTCCGGTTCCCTTAATAAAGGAGCCCATAGCACGAACCGGGGTCCAGTCTGTTCCCGTACCTCCAGACCACTTCAGATACTGCGCGTTATCGGCAAAAGACTTGAAGATGGTGTCGAGCGAGTCGGGCACCGTGTTCAAGAAGCAGTTCGAAAGCTGTGCCTTCTTGGCACCTGCCTGGAAGAGCGTGCGGCCTCCGGGGGTATAGTAAAAGTTAGAGAGAACGTCATAGAACTCAAGCGCTACGCGCTCCCTATCCTCTGGCTTCTCCGCAATGGCAATACCCATGGCAATACGCATCCAGAGCATCTGGGGGGTCTCAAGGGGCTTCTTGATCTTAGGGTCCTCCATGCAATAGCGAGAACTCATGATCTCAAGTCCCATGTACTCGAAGAGGTAGTCGTTCTCTATCTTCATCGCGCGCGCAAGCTTCGCAATATCGAACTCACTCATGCGGGTATCAAGGTCTCCCTTGGCAACCAGGTCATTAATGTTGCGAACAAATACCCGCTCGTGTTCGGCGGGTAAATTCTTCTTATCAAATCCTTCTCCAAACACGTCTCCGTAGAACTTGTTAAGGAGAAGACGCACGGCAAGCTTCGAGTACGCCGGGTCTCGCTCGATCATGGAGCGCACCACCGCAATAAGTGCCTTCTGCACTTCGTCCGTGGTCATACCCTCATAGAGCTCGTACTTCAGCTGAGAAACAATGTGCTCGATATCAATTGCATCCGTCCCAATTTCTGCAACGAGATGCTGAATTGTTTGACGCACACGGTCTTCGCGGAATGGCTCGTCCTTGCCTGAGCGCGTGCGCACCAAAAGTACATTCTCTTCAATCTTCTCGAGCACTTCCTGCTGTTTCTCCTCACGAATCTTGGTGTGTTCGTATCGATAGACGATGTAATGCTTGGCCACCGTCACATGTCCGGCTTCCATGAGCGCTATTTCCACTAAGTCCTGCACCATTTCAACAGAAGGAACGGCTTCCTCGCCGTATCGCTCCTCCATTATTGCAAGCACACCGCTGGTAACGGCTTCAAGTCCCTCTTCGGTGATAGCCACATCGCAACTCGCAAAGGCTTTACGCAGA
>CAYHXV010000002.1:0-69634 GCA_964360855.1 uncultured Candidatus Saccharibacteria bacterium
AAGGCTTTACGCAGAGCATCGGTAATCTTGTGTGTCTCAAAGTCGACGATGCTCCCGTTGCGCTTCTTGATTTGCTTCATAGGTATCCCGTAGGTTACGTGTTTATTAATTCAGCCTGAGCTCGGGCGCTAGCAGGGAGCAATGCTCCAATTCGGGCGGCGTTCCGGGCACCGTAGTGCTTGCGGAGGCACGTTCCCGACTGCATACGGCTGTGCGTACTTCCCTATGGTACCCCGTATTCGCAGTACCGATACTGTGGATAGTAGATAAGAAAACACTCTCGCAAGAGGGCAAGCGAGAGCAGAAATTGGGCCTTTATATACATGAAAAATTCACACCCGGGGCTTTCGCTCCGGGTGTTGTTGTTTCGAACTTCGTGTTCGTTCAGATCGCGTCCTCGTAAACAACGACACGGTCCGTATCTTCGAGTCCGTCATTGTCGCCCGCCGCCCACCAGCCCTGATGCATGGTAGAGCTGTTGGAAAGGCCAGAAACTCTGTCGTTGTCGCGGGTGCTCATAAAGATTACCCAGGATTCGGTTTGTCCATGCAGATTCCAGTCGACAGGAATGAAGCGGGGATTATCCGCCAGGAGTTTAAGAACATCTGCCGGGGGATGCGCCTCCGGTTTGAAGTACGCAGCCAGCTCGGCATACGTCTGAACGTCCTTCAGCTCACTGCACCGCAGCACGCCAAGCCGACGTCCATCGTGCCAGAGCGTGTCACCTCGACGCGCAACGGTAGAACTACCAGCGCCGTCAACAGGTGGAAGAATATGCGCCGTATCGACGAGATTGCTCTGTCCCGTGACGAGCTTGCGCAGGTCAGTCCACAGGATCAACGGGTCGACATTGTTGTGACCTGCGAGCAACGCGACCTCGTGTTGTAGAAAGCCGGCCTTCGTCATCAGCGCCTTGAACGCACCAATGTCATCAGCCTCAAACGTCAGTTTCTTTCCCATACCAGGTACCCCTTTCGGTTCTGTGAGTTGATCCAACCGCACAATACCACAAAACACCCTCTATCGCAAGAAATCTAGATTAGTGCGTATTCGTCTCCATCATCGCCTTCTCAATACCCCCAGAAACAAAGGTACGGATAGATTGTGCAGACTTCTTGAGCGCCTTCTTGAGTACGGGCTCCTCGGCAGGCGAGAACTTCCCAATGACGTGCTTCACCACCTTTTCTTCACCATTTGGCTTCTTGGTCTTTCCTTTAGGGGTACTTCCGGATATGCCTATCTTTAGTTGTGCAAACTCTTTGGTCTTGAGTGCACGCATGATGCTCTCCACTCCCTTGTGTCCACCGCTCCCGCGTCCATAGACGGTCATCTTAAGGGTTCCGAGCGGGAGATCGAGGTCATCGCGCACCACCAGAAGCTTCTTTGCTGCTTTCACACTCTTCACAAATGACGGCGCTGACTTTCCGGATAGATTCATCGCGACCTCAGGAATAACCAAGGTTACCTTCTCTCCGTCTATGTCTCCAATGCACACATTCGCGTGTGCCATTTTCTTAAGTACAAAATCTCCCCATCCTTCCTCCTTTGCAAGAAGCTCAAGCGCCATACGTCCGGCATTGTGCCGGGTCTTTGCATATTCTCCTCCTGGGTTACCGAGTCCTATGATGACGAAAGCCATTGGGTAATTGTATCAGTCAGTTCCTTCTCGTGCTCGTGAAAGATGTGTGAGGCATGCGGAACAACCACCTGCGTCGCATCAGGAAATAGCCTGGTGAGAGCTGCTTGTGCTTTGGGTCCAGCCACAATCAAGTCGTCTCCTGCCGAAACAATAAGCGCAGGCACGTGCACATGCGGAGCATCTTTGCGTGTATCGTATTTGAAATAATCGAGTATCCAGGGCGGATAGAGTGGATTGAAGAACTTCTCCCCTATCTCTTGTTCTTTCTTCTTTACGATACGTACCACCTTCATCGTCCATCGTATGCGGTCTATCATTCGGTCACTTCGATCGATTCTCCAGGAAATAGCCGGCGCTACCAGTACCAGTTTAGATACGACTCCTGGGTGCTGCCGTGCGTAGTGTACGACGCACAAAGCACCCAGACTATGTCCTGCGAGCGCTAAAGGAAGCTTGTGCCAGTCCTGTTGTGTACAATACGCAAGAACATCCTCCAAGTCTTCAATGAAGCCAGAGGTAGTACTGCTCCAATATGAAGCATCGGGTCCCCGAAGTGCGTCCGCGCCATCAAAGGTGAGCACCTGATACCCGGCACGCACAATTGCGTTCGCGATAACAAGAATTGTTGGCTGCTCCTTCCACGCAGCAAGTCCGTGCATGAGCACCATTGTGCCCCGCACCGTACCCTCAGGTATGCGTAATGTTGCCGGCATGCGTTTGCCGTTTCTATTTAGAAATACAAATTCTCGCACTTCCATACGCACTAAAGCTTCGCCATTGCCTCGGCAAACTCCGACTCAGAAGCAACTGGACCCTCAAGTTCCTCAAACGGATTCTCCTGCCAGTACTCTAACGAGAGCATATTGCGACGAGTGAGTCTCTCGGCGAGATCGAAGTCCCCTTCGGTTACCGTATCAGCAAAGAATGCTACACCACCGGCAAAGATATCTTCCGCTTCCTTTATTTCTCCGTCTTCACAATCATGTATGCACACGGGACCATATGAAGTTTCGAGTCCAATGTCATTTTCATGTTCTCCCGTGAAGGGCATACCGCACGTAATACAGGTGTTCATAGTCACATAATAGCAAAATATTTGACGCGCACGTACAGAAGCATACAATGTGCACACATGAAGTTCTTCGGCGGCGCAGTACGGGAAATTCTTACCTTCATTGTACTTGCCGTCATCATCGTCGTCCCCATTCGCTTTTTTATTGCACAGCCATTTGTAGTGGAAGGTGATTCAATGCATCCAACCTTTGAAAGTGGTGATTATTTGGTGGTCGATGAGCTCACCTATCGGTTGGGAGAGCCTGAGCGTGGAGACGTGGTCATCTTCCGGTATCCCGGAGATCCTTCCGTTTTCTATATTAAGCGCATCATTGGTCTTCCGGGAGAGACCGTACACATAGATGAGGGGAAAACAAGTATTTCAAAGCTTGATGGGAGCACCGTCATACTAAATGAGACGTATGTGGTTGCAGAAGATGCCACCTACTCACTTGATACCAAGCTTGGTGCTGATCAGTTCTTCGTTATGGGAGACAATAGACCGCGCAGTAGCGACTCGAGAGTCTGGGGACCTCTTCCACGCAAGGACTTGATTGGGCGCGCGTTCATTCGCCTGCTTCCAACCGCGCACGCCGGCATGCTTCCGGGCGCTATACAAGGCACACTATGAGCGCCACAGTCCATAGACCAGACGATATTCTGAAGCGCGCGCACGCCATTGGCACCTATTACGGATTCCGTCCGCTTTCAGCACTTGCCTATGAAAGACGGGGACAGGGTAGCAAGGCTCCCTATCCAGAGTCCCTGAGCATGGACGCACTAGACGTGACTGCCAAAGAAGTTGCAGCACTTTTGAAACATGTACGCGACGCAGGACTCACCCCTTCCACCCGTGAGCCGCTCTTCCTCTGGCACACGAACGCCGCTCCAGGGCGCGCAGCTCCCAAACAGGTCATCGTGCAGTTCCATGTACTTGGCGTGGATCATGCTATTGCAGACGCCGTGCTTATTCGTGCCGTACGTTCCTTGATGCAGGACCTAGGGAAGGGTGACGTGCGCCTAAGACTCAACAGCATGGGAGACAAAGAAACCCGCACCCGCTTTGCCCGGGAGCTTTCCACCTTCTTCCGCAAGCATGGAGCCACTCTCCCTACAGACTGTCTTGAAACCTCAAAAACTGACGCGTTTTCAGCTGCGGAGAAGTTGGCAGGGAACAAAGATGAGTGCGGACTTCTTCCCTCTCCCACCGATCACCTCTCTGAAGCAAGTCGCAAGCACTTCGAGGCGCTTCTTGAGTACCTTGAAACTACCGATACGCCGTATCAGCTCTCGCCTGAGTTACTTAGTCGCGGGAGCGCTTGGAGCGACACCTGCTTTGAGCTCTCACTCGAGAACGGCTCGAAGAGTGTTGAAGCCTGGGGCTCACGATACAGCGAGTTCGCCAAGCACTTCTTTAAATACAACCTCCCGAGTGTAGGAGCCGTTATGCGCTTCACCACCGAAACCCGCGAGGTGATTCCAGCTATGAAGGAGAAGACCTCTCCCCGCTTTGTGTTTGTACACATTGGAGACGAGGCTAAGCGCGAGAGTATGAAGATGGCAGACGACTTGCGTCGCGCACGCATTCCCCTCACGCAGGCTATTGGGATTGCGTCCTTAACTGAGCAGATGCGCTATGCAGATATCATGAACCCGCCCTATCTTCTTATTATGGGACGCAAGGAAGCTCTCGAGCGCTCGGTTATTTTGCGAGAGCGTTCAAGCTACACGGAGTCTATTATTCCTTTGGATGGGTTGATTGAGCGGTTGCGGTTGGTTGCCTGAATCTGCGGAAACTTGATATTAGTACAGAATGGCGTACAGTGAACGCGAATTGAAATAGCAGCTCTTTTGAGAGCAGAAAGGAATACAAATGTCTGGCAAGAGCTCTAGATATTACGACTCCATGGGTTGTGCCTTTTTATTGACGTTCATGGTAGTTGGGGCCGGTGTCGCCGTGCTCGTTGGAGTACTTCATCTGATGTTGCAGTGAGCTCGGCATCCAAGACAAGAAGAGTTAAGTGCCCATCGGCCGCTGGTCTGGTGGGCACTTTCTGTATATCTGGACAGGAAACTACTATCTATGCTATTCTCAGCCTAATGAATAACGCTACACGCGTAGAGGTAGTTCGCGGCAAGAATGAGAGTTCTGCGTCGTTGCTCCGCCGCTTTTCCCGTCGAGGTCAGGGCCTCGGTCTTGTGCGTGCCCTTCGCAAGATTCGCTACTACTCACGCACCAAGAGTAAGAACGTGCAGCATATGCGCGCCATGGTTCGTGGAGAGGTCATCAAGACATACAATGAGCAAGTGAAGCTCGGAAAGATAGATCCAAACGCCCGCCGCACGAAAGGAAAGAAATAAGAAAAGCCCCTCACTCGAGGGGCTTTTCTTATTTCTGCGCCCGTAGATATGCAGAACCGCCGGGTACCTTTTGGCACCCGGCGGGCAGAATTCCTTACGCAGGAAGGAGTTTGAAAAGATCGACGATGGCTGCGGGCGAGCAACGACGCAGATACATGTAAGCAGCAACCTTTACTGTCTCGCTTTGGCAGCCTACTTCAGCGAAAGTAACGAAGCGTACGAGCTTTTCGCGAAACTCTCGGTCTCGAAGGAGCTCAGTACCACCAATGTTTCGCCGAGCTTTCAGGTACTCATCGTGATCTTTAAGAACATCCCGAAGACAGGAGGCCACAACCGAATCAGAAGACGTATTGAGTCGCGAATTCTGAATGTAATAAGCGAAGCTGCGCTCGAGTTTTTTATTTTCGGTATGCAGCCAGCCAAAAATGAGAAGCTTGGCGAGAGACTCGGGCATGGGCCGCGTCTGGCCCTTCGTCTGCTCAAACATCCGGAGCGCCACTCGACCACCCAGCTCTGACTCCTTCATTGTTTGAGCGAGTACGCCGACCAGTACCGGCTCTACTGCTTTCAGGTCGTCGCCGCGTGCATTGACAACAAAGCGAATTTGAGAGGAAAATCCACTCGTAAGATCTCTGGCCATTGCCAGATCCTTTCTCGTGCCGTAGCACGATCTAAGGTTCAGCCCTCCGTAGAGAGCCTTGGACGGGTCTGTCCGCACAGATACTGCCACAGTTTGTCAGGAACTCAAACTAAAATCTATGCGTACGCTATACTGAGCTTGCTATGAACATACTCGATATTCGCAACCTCACGCGCCAGCGAGCGGTATCGTTCCCTTTTGCACGGACTCACGCGCACATACTGCCCTCCTGGGATATATCTCTAGCTTTTGTTGGAAAAGAGCGAGCACAGAGCATGAACAAGTCCTTGCGCAACAAGGACTATGTGCCGAACGTCCTCTCGTATGAAACTGGAAAGAACAGTGGTGAGATAGTTATTTGTCTTCTTGAAGCCAAGAAGCAGGCACCCGAGTATGGCATGCGATACCCAGAATTCGTTGGTTTTCTCTTTATCCACGGATTGCTTCATTTGAAGGGAGAGCAACACGGGGCTACAATGGAAAAACAGGAACGCTTACTGTTGAAGCGCTTTATCAGCTAGTCCTTTTTATTCGTCCACAATGGCACGACGCATCGCTACCGGCATCGACATCGGCACACACCAGACGAAAGTCGTGGTGGTGGAAGAAGTGTCTACGCCCTCGGGTGCGGAGTTAAAGATTCTCGGAACAGGACTCGCTGAGACCAAAGGAATGCGGCACGGGTACGTGGTGGATGTGGAGGATGCAGCCGCTTCTGTGCGTGCTGCCTGCACTCAGGCGGCCACCATTGCACGCCTTCCCATCAAGAAGGGGTTTCTCGCTATTGGGGGCGTGTCTCTGGACGAGATACGCGCAGGGGGTGAAACCGTTATCTCTCGAGCAGATCAGGAGATTACTGAACTTGATATTGAGAAGACGCTGGACGCTGCTCGTGAGGCTGCGCGTCCGGGATTTCTGAATCGCACCGTGCTGCACGAGATACCGCTTGAGTTTCGCGTGGACAATCACCTGTCTCTTGGTTCTCCTCTTGGTATGAAGGGGACGCGTCTTTCTGCGGAGTATTTGTTTATTACCTGTTTGACGCAGCACAGTGAGGTGCTCACGCGCGCCACGGAGGCTGCTGACGTTGAGATCATAGACCGAATGGCCAGTCCCCTGGCGGGGTCCTATGTGACCCTCACTAAGGACCAGAAAATGAAGGGGTGTGTGCTCGCTAACATTGGGGCGGAGACCGTATCTATTGTGGTATACGATGAAGGACTCCCTATTTCCGTAAAAGTATTCCCTATTGGCTCAACCAATATTACGGACGACCTTGCGCTTGGATTTAAAGTGTCTTTGGAAGACGCCGAACGTTTGAAACTTGGGCACCTCGGAGGCGCCATGTATCCAAAGAAAAAGATTGAAGAAATTGTGACCGCACGATTTCGCACCATGTTTGATTTGATCGATAAACATTTGAAGACATTAGGAAAGCGCGGAAGTCTTCCGGCCGGTATTATTATTTCCGGAGGCGCCAGTGGACAGGGCACCATTAGCGACATTGCAAAAGGTACGCTCAGTCTTCCGTCTCGCATTGCGGATGTGCGCGTGACTGAAGACACTAAAATTCAGGATGCCACCTGGGCAGTTGCATATGGTCTTGCACTCTGGGGCCTCACCGGAGACACGGAAACGCCAAAACGAGCGCGTGGCGGGGCCTTCATAGAGTCTGCAACACGTTTTTTGAGTCAGTTCTTGCCGTAAAGAGGAGCACGTTTTGAATACTTGTCGATATTTGCATCCCTGCAATGCTTGGTATAGTAAGGCGAACCTTATTTATTAGGCCCAATTCCCTTTACTATGTCCAAGCGCGTTGAACCAGAAGTCGAGACCTTTGCTCGCATTCGCGTCGTCGGTTGTGGAGGTGGTGGCGGAAATGCCGTAAACCACATGGTGAACTCCAAGGTGAAGGGGGTGGAATTCATTGCGGTTAACACCGATGCGCAGGATCTGCACCGCTCTTTGGCCAAGCGAAAGATTCATATTGGCCGCAATCTAACCAAAGGACTTGGGGCTGGTATGAACCCAGAACTCGGCAAGCGCGCTGCCGAAGAAACCCGCCAAGAGATTCAGGAGGCACTGCAGGGTTCTGACCTTGTGTTTATCACCTGTGGTATGGGAGGAGGCACGGGTACCGGCGCTGCCCCAGTGGTGGCTAAGATTGCCAAGGAGGTAGGAGCGCTCACCGTTGCTATTGTGACGCGTCCCTTCACCTTTGAGGGACTTCAGCGCAAGGAGATTGCTGAGCGTGGTCTCACCGAACTTAAGCGTGAGGTAGACGCATACATTGTTATTCCAAACGATAAGCTTCTTTCAATCGTAGAAGCGCAGACAACTGCCAAAACGGCCTTTGCGCTAGCAGATGAAATCCTTCGCCAGGCAGTGGAGGGAGTCTCCGACATCATCACCACACCGGGAGACATCAACACCGACTTTAACGACATCAAGGCCATCATGGAGGGAGCAGGACCTGCTCTCATGGGTATTGGTATTGCAGACGGAGACCGTCGTGCGCAGGACGCTGCGGCACAAGCCGTTAACTCCCCACTCCTTGATGTATCTATTGCCGGAGCGCGCGGTGTTCTCTTCGTGGTTGCGGGAAGTGATGATCTTGGAATTCTTGAGGTACAGGAGGCTGCCAAGGTAGTGTCTGACTCCGTGGACAAGGATGCCAAGGTTATCTTCGGTATCATGCGCGACGAGAAGCTCAAGAAGGGACAGATTCGCATCATTGTTATTGCCACCGGATTCCCGGACCAGGAAGGACAGGTCTCGCACTCAGCGAGTGAGCGTTCCCTCTTCTCTCTCCCTATTCCTGAAAAGACGGAAACGCGCGGAAAGATTTTCCACGAGGCGCTCAAGGCTCCAGAACCCGAGCCTGAACCTACTCCAGAGACATTCCCGGTTATGGAAATGCCCCGCCGAGAGGAGCCTATTGTGACGGCTCAGCCGCAGCGCAGGGAAGAACCGAAGACTATGACGCCTCCCGTTGTTGAGGAGGAAGATGCGTGGGGAGCGATTCCGAACTTTTTGAAGCGGCATAAGAAGTAGGTGCTCGATCTACAAAATCCCCGACACATAGGTCGGGGATTTTGTTATACTATCCGAACTATGAACGATCTACTTATCATCGGAGGAGGGCCCGCAGGAATAGCCGCAGGAGTGTACGCAGCCCGAAAGCGCGTGCAGACGGTGCTGGTAACGCAAGAGATTGGCGGGCAGTCCACCGTCTCAGAAGGAATTGAGAACTGGATAGGCACACCCCGTATTAGTGGCCAGGAGTTAGCGAAGTCTTTGAAGAGCCACCTGCAGGCATACCAGGGCGATGTGGTGCGTCTAGTTGAAGGAGAGCGGGTGGTTAGTCTGGAACGCGGTGAAGGGGGATTCAAGGCTAGCACAAGCGAGGGAAAGACATTTGAAGCACGAAGTGTCCTTATCGCTTCAGGAGCAGGGCGTCGAAAGCTTACCGTGCCTGGAGCAGACGAATTTGAGCACAAGGGACTCACCTACTGCGCTTCCTGTGACGGTCCCCTGTTTGCCGGACAAGATGTTGCCGTGGTTGGAGGAGGGAACGCAGGGCTTGAGACCGCTGCACAGCTTCTGGCGTATGCAAAGTCGGTAATCCTCATACATCGCCGCAGTGAATTTAAAGGTGATGCAATTACCCTAGAAAAGATACTTGCCAACGAAAAGCTCACCGCCCTAACCGATACTGAGCCAGTTGAAGTGCACGGGGATAAATTTGTATCAGGTATGACCGTTAAGAATGTAAAAACAGGAGAAACAATGTTGTTGCCCGTTACGGGAATATTTGTGGAGGTGGGCGTGATTCCTAATACTAATTTTGCCGAAGGAGTTGTCGAGCTTGATGAGGTGAAGCGTATCAAAGCAGACCCGCGCAATCAGCGAACGAGTGTGGAGGGCATATGGGCTGCAGGAGACTGCACGGACGAGCTATACCATCAGAACAACATTGCTGCGGGGGATGGGGTGAAGGCACTGGAAGATATCTATCAGTGGCTAATGCGGCAAGCATAAGAAAACCGCACCCAGTGGGTGCGGTTTTCTTATGAGAACAAGGCGCTATACAGCTGCCTCGTCGCCAGTCTCCATTGCAGGAGCCTCCTCAGCCGGAGCCTCGGGTGCCTCTTCTGCGGGGGTGATTACTTCTTCGTCCATATGTGTGTTGGAGAATGACTATGCCTGCCGCCTTGTGGGCGAAAGACAAAGCCATCCAATGCTTAATTGGCTGGCAAATCGACCTTGTTCAAAGTATAGCAGACTGGGGGTGTCTCGCAATCCAACTGACCAGAAAGCAATAACCCCCGGACTTGTGGTCCGGGGGCCGCCACCGAAGTGGGCTTAGTCGTTGAAAGCGAAACCCTTCAAGATCTTCTTCTGATCCTTGGTCATGGCCAGACGAAGGAGCCAGCCGCTCTTGATGAGAAGGGCGACGCGAAGATTGAAGAGGAACGTGTCGCGATCCTTCAGTCTGGACTCGAGGCGCGCAATTGTCGCACTGCGCATATCGAACTTTTCAGCGAGGGCGAAGAGAACCAGTTGCTTCTTCAGATCCTCGATCTGTGCTCTTAGACCTTCGTCCTTCTTGGCCTGCGCCTTCACGACCTGCGCGGCACGAGCCAGTTGGCGCCGATCGATCTTGCCGCTGATGAAGCGGAACATCGTCATATGGTCGACGAGGAGGTATTCCACGCCTTCCACCAGATTCACCGGAATTTGAGTGACGAAGACGCGATCCGGGCGGTACTGCACCATGAAACCGAAGTCGCTATCTCCGTATCCGCTCCTGATGAACGGATTCACCGGATTGTACTGATGCTCGTATTCCACGATCAGCTTGCCGTCCTTCCAGTAGTAGGGCCAGAAGTTGTAGCTGTCGGTGTTGACGATCTTGGACTTGAAGATCAGCAGGCCGTTCGTTCCCTTCTTGGGACTGAAGACAAACTGCCGGTAGGTGTGCCCGATCGGCGGGAACATTCCTTCCGGGCACGTTGACCCGAGGAACTGACCCGAAGTGGTGAGATCGATAGTGGCGACGCCATTAACAGCGTTAATACCAGACATAGTATGTAGACCTTCCTCTAGCATCGCTAGAAATACGGGAGTGGCCGCATCGCGGGTTCCCTTGGCCAGTTGAATCCTCTCTAGCCCAGTGAGGGGAAACATCGTTTCCGAATATATAATACACTCATGTGTAAGAAAGTCAAGATTGGTTCATGTCCCAAATCCGGCTAGCCACGTTCCGGGGCTCCCCCTCAAACGGAAGGTGGTGATTATCAAAAAATGGCATGCTGTTGCACTCCAGAATTCCACACCGTTCCTGCTCTTTCCACGAACGAGAAATGTCCTCGATTATGAAATCTATACCTACAATCGTTGCTCCAAGTACCCGAGCGGTTTCTTCAAAGAGGGTGATGTTGTCCGGATGTACTTCATCCGTTACGTCACAGGTAGTGCCCCCTACACTCCAGTTAATTTTCTGATGGAGAATTGCTCGTACACCAATTGGAAGCACACTTTCACGGGTGAGCTTCTGCCAAGCCAGCTCCTGGTCTGCCGCTTCATCAAGCTTGATGTGGTGGAAGTATGGTCCCTGGCGTTTTGGGTGCGTGTTCGCTTCTGCTACAAGCTCCGTTATGGTGCGCTTCCCGTCTCCCACGACATACGGCTGATCCCTGCGAAGTGCTGCGACAAACACTCCCGCCACCACCGTTGCGCGATAGACTGGACCCGTGAGTTCCTCTTCAATAACCGCTCTCGGGGCAACTTGAGTCGCCACGCGAAACGCGTGGGTGAGTTCTGCCTCGTTCATAATATGGAGGATAGTGTGCCTCGACCCCGACCCTGAATATGGCTTCACAATCACCGGAGGCGTGAGGGAGCTCATGATCTTTTTCGCTCCAGAGAGTGAGCGAGCTGCACCGCCTCTCGCCACTGGAAGTCCGAGCTTGGTGAACTCCTTTTTAAGGATCTCCTTGTTATCCATCCACGGTACGCGAGCAGAATCTGCACGCGGGAGTGGAATTCCTTCATAGGCAATGCGCTTTCCGTTTGGAAGACGAGCCATAAATATATTGCGTGCAAGGCCAAAAAGTCTGAACTCCTCAACCACTATTCCACGCTCTTTGGCCTCGTTCCAAATCATGAGTGCTAGGAGTTGTGTATCCTCGTCTGGTTCTCGTACTCGCTTCGCCAATCTAAGGAATATGAAAAGCTCCAGTATGGGTACTACGATGGTGCGCTCGATAAGCATACGGAGATTGTTTGAAGCTCGGGGAGCTTTGGCAATGCCACCCTGTGGCGCACCAAAGAGACCGGCCACGAATTCGTCTATGAGGATAGAGGTATAGGTAATTCCATGAAAAACCGGGCCATCTCCGCATTCTTTGCAGGGGGCAGGAGTGGGGAGGGTGAAGGGCATATTCTGACAGTATACCAATGGTGCGGAGGAGGTGGGATTCGAACCCACGGTCCCGTTTCCAGGACGCCACATTTCGAGTGTGGTACTTTCGACCACTCAGCCACTCCTCCCGATGTGCTTTGCTAGCCTAGCATTTCTGCTCATAAAAATGTAGGATGCTCAGTGTAGACGGCCCCATCGTCTAATGGTTAGGACGACGGCTTTTCAAGCCGTTAACCCGGGTTCGACTCCCGGTGGGGTCACACAGATTTTGTGCTTGTTTTAAGCTACACCACAGGGGTACCCAAATAGTCAGTGGAACCTGTATAATAGAGACATGAAAATCCTAGTCGCACACGCCAGCAATTACGATTATCAGACCGAGTTGTACGAGCCTCTAAAGCAATCAGGACTTGCCCAAGAGCATACAATCATCTTCCCGCATGATGAGGAGAATGCAGAGATCGAGACCAATTCGGTCATCCCAGAAGCAGGCCTTCTCATTGCTGAAGTCTCCCATCCTTCCACAGGTGCTGGTATAGAAATAGGCCTCGCGCAAGCCGCGGGCGTTCCCACCATTTTCCTCTGTAAGGCAGGCACTACTCCTTCCTCGGCACTCAAGTTCATTAAGGGTACTCTCATCGAATATACTGACGCCGCTGATCTTGTTGCAAAGGTGCAAGGATATCTAACCTCGAGCTAATTCCTTCTCTAAGGAGCGGCCGAATACGAGCCAGCTATTAAGCTCTGAAACCAGAGGGTTCCAATTACAACTAATTTGGGTCACATTAGTTTGTTTTTCCAAACTGCCGCTCGTGCGCAGCATACCTGCGACGAAGTGCTCCCTCATCTCCGTATTCCACGAAGTCCTTCTCGTGTTCTGCAGGCACATACCCGCGTGTCTCGAGGTGCTCGATGGGACAGAAGTAGCCTTCCGTCTTCCCCGCGATAACGGAAGCGTAATGAAACCAACCATTAACGTAGCCACAGTACCCACACCACAGTCTCTCCATAAGGGACAGGTACGGGAGCTTCTCCCGGTCCACAATACGGATATAGCGAGAACGCTGTACATACTTCATGCCATACAGCGGAAAGCAGATTCGGTGATATACCTCAACACACAAGTCTGCAAAGAGGATGGGCACAAGCATTCCTAGAATAAAGGGCGTGGAGAGGGCGTGTCTCAAGAACCGAAAGTGGAGTTTCTGGGTAGTCATGGGTGCAGTCTACGCTGTATTTCCTCTATAGACCAAGTTCCTCGCGAGACAGCGCTCCTTCCCGAAGGATGACCGGTGTCTCAGTAACGCACGACACAATAGTTGAGGGTGTTCCCTTACTTCTCTCTCCGTCGTCTATTACCAGTGAAATGGCAGAAGCAGACTCTCCAAACTGAGCAAGAATGTCTTGCACAGAACCTGCGGGAGGCAGTGTAGAAATGTTGGCGCTCGTAGACGTATAGGCTCCTTTGAATTGTCTGGCGAGCGTTACACAAAAAGCATCACTTGGGACACGAACACCAACCGTTCCATCGTCTCGTATAACTCCTTCTAGTACTCGCTCTGTTGCGGGAAGTACCAAGGTAAGAGGACCAGGCAGAAATCGCTTTGCTAGTGCGTGCGCAGTAGTGTTCATTACTCCATAGTGTTCTATTTCCGCTGAAGACCCAACAGCAATGAGTGCCGTCTTATGCAGATCACGATTCTTTAGATGGTAGAGACCCCTCAATGCTTGGGTGTTTGTAGCGTTCACTCCAAGTCCGTACACCGTCTCCGTTGGATAGAGGACAATCCCTCCTTCAGAAAGTACCCATGCAGCCTCCTGCGCGGCGTGCTCTAGGCCAACTTCTCCGATACGTACTATCTTCATTTCTTGAATCAAAGCATCAAACGCGCTATTGTGCGAGGGTTCATGCGCGCTTAGCTCAGTTGGTTAGAGCGTTCCCTTGACGTGGGAAAGGTCGGGGATTCGAATTCCTCAGCGCGCACAAAGTGCATAACACAAAGAAAGGCAGATTCTGATGCTAGCATCTAGGGTGGATACGGAGGACTAATCATGCCTGGTAGCATTCCATCGTGGTTAGGTGTTGGCCTGCCACTCGCACTCATAGTGACTCTCTGTTTCGTGCTGCCTGCTCGGCATCTCTTCACGAAATCAGACCATCACCGTGATCCCTCATAAGGGGTCACGGTGCTGTTGTATAACTCGCCGAACTCTCTCAAACGCGCTACACTCGCCCTATGGAACGCACCGTTATTCTCTATCATGGGAGTTGCCCGGACGGCTTTGGAGCCGCGTACGCTGCCTGGAAGAAGTTTGGGGACTCTGCCGAGTATATCCCGCTGCATCGTGGCGATGAGCTCCCTCAGGGGCTTGAGGGAGCTCATCTCTATTTCGTAGATTTCACATACGAACAGGAGGGCATGGATCACTTTGTATCTATCGCAAAGTCCGTGACCGTTCTCGACCACCACATCGGTATGAAGGAGGTGGTGGAGCGCATGCCCGAGCATGTGTTTGATAACGACAAATCAGGAGCCTCTATTGCTTGGAGTTACTTCCATCCTGATGCCCCACTTCCGACTCTTCTGGCGCATATTGAGGATGACGATATATATCGCTATGCTCTTCCCGATACTCGTGCAGTTCTCTCCTATGTGAGTGTTCACCCGTTCACCTTTGAATCATGGGACGAGCTTGCGGGTATGCTTGAAAATCCAGAAACCCGAGAGGCGTTTCTCATTAAGGCGCGCGCATATGCAGAATACTTTGAGCTACTCGCTAAGTCCGCAGCAGATAAAGCAAATCTGGTGGAGTTCGAGGGATACCGCTGTATGTTTGCAAATGCGCACCCCAGCAAACCTATGAAATCATACGTTGGGAACATTCTTGCTAAGGAACATGGACCCATTGCTCTGGTGGTGTCTGCACACCCGAAGGGGTTTGGGGTCTCTATTCGCGGAGATGGTAGCGTGAACGTGGCGCAGATTGCGGAGAAGTATGGAGGGAACGGGCACCATGATTCTGCAGGGTTCCTGATTCCGGTGGACGGAGCGATGCCGTGGGTACTTATTGAAGATGAAGCTGCATAAGTATTAATGTATTTCGTATGAAACTATTTGAAATGAGCAGAGAAAGAGACGTGGGCGGAGAACAAAGTGACGGAGGACACTCTGGCACCGGAAAAGTTCTTGAGGGTGTCGTGTTTTCTGATGGAACTACGGTTGTGCGCTGGGCAGTAGCAAACCAAAGTAACAGCACTGCAGTTTGGGATTCGTATGAGGCGTTTGCTCATTTTCATGTAGACAAGCGTCCAGAGAACGGAACACGGATACAGTGGATTCATGAAGATTCTAGCAATTGAGACCAGCTGCGACGAAACCGCAGTTGCCATACTTGAATGTTCCGGTGATCAGACTGGTGCCGAGTTCAAGGTGCTTGGCAACGCCCTTATCTCCCAGATAGATCTGCACCGGGCGTATGGTGGCGTGTATCCGGCACTTGCGAAGCGCGAACATGCCAAGAATCTGGTTCCACTTCTTTCAAGTGCACTTGAGGAAGCCGAGATGCTGCACGAAGATTTGCAAACACTCTCACCCGAATTGCACGAGGAACTCACCGTATTGCTGGCTCGTGAGCCAGGTCTCTCTGATGCCTTTTTTGCATTTCTCTCTGAATGCGAGAAACCGGATATTGATGCAATTGCGGTAACGGCAGGTCCGGGACTTGAGCCGGCACTCTGGGTGGGAGTTAACTTTGCTAAGGCATTAGCACATGTGTGGAGTGTGCCCCTCGTTGCAGTGGACCACATGGAGGGACACATTCTCTCGTCTCTACTCACGAGTGTAGACGACCGTGTATACACACTTCCGAAACCAAAGCTTCCCCTTCTGGCTCTTCTTATTTCTGGGGGACACACCGAACTGGTACACATGAAAGATTGGCTCTCCTACTCACTGATTGGCCGCACCCGAGATGACGCTGTTGGTGAAGCGTTTGATAAAGTGGCGCGCATGCTTGAGCTTCCCTATCCGGGAGGACCAGAAGTCTCTCGCCTTGCTGAACGAAACCGAGAAGACACCGACACAAACCCTTTCACTCTGCCGCGCCCCATGCTGCACGATCCGCATTGTGATTTTTCGTTTTCAGGACTCAAGACGGCGGTACTGTACTTAACGAAAGACAAAAATAGGACAGATGTGGAGAAGGAACAGCTGGCGCGCGCTTTCGAAGACGCGGTGGGCGATGTTTTGTATTCAAAATCTTTGCGCGCCATAGACGAAACAGCAGTAAGTACCTTTACCATTGGTGGCGGGGTATCAGCAAACACGCACGTGCGACGAGTGTTCACCGAGCGACTTGGAAAAGATGCACCACAAGTAAAGCTCTGCATTCCTTCAGCTGCACTAACTGGAGACAACGCCATCATGATAGGGGTGGCGGGGTACTTCCATGCACTGCGGGAGGAGTTTGAAGATCCAGAGACACTGGTGGCTAACGGAAACCTGTCCCTGTCTGAGCCTTCTTAGGGCGCGCCAAAAGGCGCTTGTTTTGCTATATTTGGAACATAATGGACGATAAGTTTAAGAAACCATACGATCCTGCACTCACTGAGTCCCGTATATACGAGGCATGGGAGAAGAGTGGGTACTTCAACCCGGACAACCTACCCGGTGACCGGCCCGAAACCTATACCGTTACCCTTCCGCCACCAAACGTAACGGGGGTGCTCCACCTTGGGCACGCATACGAGGATTCCCTTCAAGACGCTGTGGTTCGTTTTGAACGCATGCGGGGGAAACGTGCGCTCTGGGTGCCCGGAACCGACTCAGCAGCAATAGCCACCCAAGCACGGGTGGAGAAAAACCTCATGAAGGAGGAGGGCAAGAGCCGTCATGATATTGGGCGGGAGGAGTTGGTGCGTCGTGTAGCACTATTTGCAAAAGAAAGTGAGAGTAGCATTCTTTCTCAGATTCGACGCATGGGAGCTTCACTTGATTGGTCTCGCTATGCCTACACGCTGGATGAAGTGCGCAACCGCGCAGTCTTCACTGCCTTCAAGCGCATGTATGACGCAGGACTTATATACCGAGGTAATCGGATTGTGAACTGGGACCCAAAAGGACAGACCACAATCTCAGACGATGAAATAGTGCATGAGGAACGCACGGCAAAACTGTACACCTTCCGATACGCAAAGGACTTTCCTATTCCGGTGGCCACAACACGTCTTGAGACAAAGGTAGGTGACGTGGCGGTTGCGGTGCATCCAGATGACGCACGATACAAGGAATTCGTGGGCAAGACATACGAAGTAGTGTTCTGCGATGTGCCACTTTCTATACGCATAGTTGCAGACAAAGAAGTAGATCCCGAGTTTGGTACGGGCGCTCTTGGCGTGACCCCTGCACACAGCCACGTGGATGCAGAGATTGCAGATAGGCACCAACTTCCGAAGGATCGAGTGGTTATAAACGAATATGCAAAGATGAGCGCCCCTGGTCGCTTGAATGGGCTCAAGGTGCTTGAGGCTCGTGAGGTGGTTGCGCAGTGGCTGCGAGACGAAGGACTCATGGAGAATGAGGAGGACATTTCTCAAAATGTAGCGACGGCTGAACGCACCGGAGGGATTATTGAGCCGCTGCCAAAGCTGCAGTGGTTTGTGGCGGTAGACAAGCCATTCACCCTTCCACACTCAGAACTCTCGGGAATTGCGAGTGGAGCACAGATCACGCTTAAAGAAATGATGCGGACCATGGTTGAAAGCGGGGATGTCTCCATGCCCCAGGAGAACTTTAAGAAAGTCTACTTCCACTGGATCAATAACTTGCACGACTGGTGCATTAGTCGCCAGATATGGTTTGGGCACCGTATACCGGTATGGTACCGGGGAGAGGAGTTGGTATGTAGCATAACGGCGCCCGAAGGAAGCGACTGGGAGCAAGATCCCGACGTACTTGATACCTGGTTCTCTTCTGCCTTGTGGACATTCTCTACGCTCGGATGGCCCGAGGAAACTAAGGATCTGAAAACCTATCACCCCACTGCGTTCATGTCTCCCGCATATGAAATACTTCCCCTGTGGGTATCCCGCATGATTCTCATGAGTGGTTTTTTGTTGGGGCAAGCCCCGTTCAAAACGGTGATGATCCACGGACTCGTTCGGGACGCCAAAGGACGAAAGTTTAGTAAGTCACTTGATAACGGAGTGGATCCAATTGAAATGATTGATAAGTACGGAGCGGACGCGCTTCGCATGGGAGTGCTCGTGGGCACCGCAATAGGCAACGACATTCGCTTTGATGAGAGTAAAGTAAAAGGATACAAGAACTTTGCCAATAAACTCTGGAATATAACCCGTTTTGTTTTGGAGCAGACTGAGGGTGCCGATACGGCTGCAGTACTCACTGGCGCAGACCAGCTACTTCGAACTGAATTGAATGCGATTATCCTTGACGTAACAAAAGATATGGAAGAGCATCGCCTCTACCTCGCAGCTGAGAAGCTCTACCACTATGCGTGGCATGAGTTGGCGGACACTATTATTGAAGAATCGAAGCCACTTCTCTTAGGAGATGATGTACTGATCAAAGCATCGCGCCAAGCACTACTTCTTTCACTCCTGAACGACACCGTGAAGCTTCTCCATCCATTTATGCCGTTTGTGACGGAGGAAATATGGAGTTCACTTCCGGGGACAAAGGACCTTCTCATGGTTGCTCCCTGGTCAACCGCTTAGGCGTTGTTAGACCACATGCTACCCATGCCGATGTGGCATAATAGCTTTGATGTCTTATAGCACACTCGGGTATGCATTCGTGGGAGGAATCCTTCCCGCACTCGTGTGGCTATATTTTCTCTTGAAGGAGGACCAACGGTGCCCGGAGCCTCGTCCGCTCATTCTTGTAGCGTTTATGTCGGGCATGCTTGCGGTGGCGTTCGCACTTCCCCTTGAGCACTTTGCCAAACTTTGGCTTCCAAGCGACTTATCTGTGGTGCTTGCCTGGGCAAGTATTGAGGAGGTCTTGAAGTATGCCATCGTGTCGCTCATCGTGCTCTGGCGACGCGCCGTGGACGAATCGGTGGACTTGGTGATCTATATGATTACCGCAGCTCTCGGGTTTGCTGCACTTGAGAATGTCCTGTTCTTCTTTCAAGCACTCACGGTGCACGGGCTGTGGGGAAGCGCGGGAGCTCTTGCCACCGGAAACTTACGTTTCATTGGTGCGTCCCTTCTGCATATTGTTGCGTCTGCCGCAATTGGATTTGCTCTGGCGTTTGGGTTTCGTGCACATCGCGCGGTGCGGGCACTCTACGCAACCGCCGGACTTATCCTCGCCATCGCATTGCATAGTGCCTTTAATTTCCTTATTATTACGGGTGACGGATCCCATACGCTTTTTGCGTTCTTCATTGTGTGGATTGGTGCCGTTGTTTTCTTCGCCGTCTTTGAGATATTGAAATACTTCCGCTATCGTAATGTACCCAAGAACACCTGCTAACCTATGAAAAAGCGCTCTTTCTTCGAACGACTCTCTGCCACCACTCCTCCAGATGATATGGATGCGTTTGATGATGACTTTCCTATTCAGCATCCCGGCATGCCCTACCAGGCAGCTACCCCCATGGGCGTGCATGATGTATCGAGCGTGGTGAAGACGGTGTCTGAAGAAGACCAGGGCGAGGGCCAGCTCCCCGTGGACGTATACCAAACGGCAAACGATATTATTATTCGTTCCTTTATCGCTGGAGTGCGCCCGGACGAAATGAATGTTTCTATTAGTCGAGACAAGGTGGTTATCGAGGGCTCACGCGAGGAGCGCGACAGCGTTGTGGAGGGCGACTATTTTGCACGAGAGTTGTTCTGGGGCCGCTTTACTCGCACCATACTATTGCCACAAGAGATAGATGTGGACGGGTCCACCGCCGCAGCTAAAGACGGGCTCCTCTCCATCACGATGCCCAAGCTTGATAAAACTCGACAGACAAAACTTAAGGTCAAGGCAGGTTAGTGTGTTTCTTCGTGCAGTATTGGTGCGGTTAGTGTGGGTACGAGTGTGAACGGTACACGTCCAATAACCTGTCCGCCAGGAGTCTCAACTGATACCCGCCACTTGCCTGAGCTATGAGGCGCAAACTCTGAATAGCCTCTATACCCTCCTGCGCGTCCTCCTGAAATAGCAAACGGTATGCGGGACTCGGTGGTCCACGTTCCTGAAGACTCGTTATAGTACTCCCACCGATGTACAACTTGTGTCGAGAACTTAACCGGGGCCGCTATGGCGCTATATGCATACAGAGTGGTACCAGAGGGTGCGTGTATTGTTCGAGGAGTAAGAACGTCGTACCAGGGTCGTGAGGTCTCACTCATTATCACGTACCGCCCTTCTACCTTATGGAGTGCGTGATAGATACCAGACTCCGGCATGGTGAGGGGAATAGGGGGAAGAGCTCCGGTGAAATACGCTATGTTCACCAGCAACAAGGTGAGAAGTGTACCCGGAAGGGCGTAGCGCGAGCTTGAGCGCAGTTCCAGGCGATTGATACGAGAAAGGAGATAAAGGTACAGTCCAAAGATTACAAGAGTTGCCCCAGTGCTTGCAAGGAATATGAGCGAGCTCAATCGGTCGAGCAGCAACGGAATGGCAAATATGAGATATGCATAAAGCGCAAAGAAAAGAAGGGTCAACTGAAAAGCGAGGTGCTTGTAGTACGTGCGGAAGAATTCGTTTCCGATAAATACTCCTGCCAGAAGCAAGAGAAACGGCCATGAGGCCGAGAACTCTGCGCTCTTCGTGTAGAAAATCATAAAGCCGGAGAGAAGGCTTCCAATGGCATATTGGGCCCCCAGAGGAGCCAAGATAGAGAGTGCACGCTTTCCGGTGTGCACATATTCGTGGGAGCGGGGGAATGAGACACCAATGAGAACCATGAGTCCAGCGAGCGTGAGATACCCAGCAAAAGCCAAGCTTGCGTATGCTACCGAAAGCACTGTGAAGGTAAACAGATCCACCCCAAATCCCAACACGAACGCTACGGCGCCTAAGTGTCGTTCGTTCTTCGCAGCAAAGGCCAGCATCCGCGATATGGCTGCTTTCATGGTGCTTGGGACAGGACTTGAACCTGCAACCCCTTCCGCTTCAAGGAAATGCTCTACCAATTGAGCTACCCAAGCAATAAAGCCACTTTATCACAACGGCTCCGTATTTTCACCTCGAACCTAGGGCGCCCCCTGCCCCTTGAATTCCCCAAATGCTTTTTGGAATTCTGCAGAGGAAGGGATGCCAAATGCTGAGGGATTCTCCATCACGGTTGTCTTAATGAACTCAACTATAGGCTGAAAGAAGATAACCGGCAGACCAAGTACGAGTGCCCAGAAGATAAGCTTTACCCAAAAGCCGATAGTGTCCATAAACCGCATGTTCTTCAAAATACGATTGTTCTCCTCGCTCAATTCGAGATTGCGTTCAAGCATTTGAGAAAGACTCCCTGCATTCGCCATGATGTTCATGGCGGGTGGCGTGTGTGGCGGAAGCGGTACTTTGGCGGGAGCTTCTGACTTGCTTGGGGTGACGGGTTCCATGGGTGGATTATAGCATCGACATTACTTCCGAAGCATTCGCCTTATGGCGGGAAGTACGAGACACGCATAGAGGGTGCCCACCGTGAGTACCAGCACAATTGGGTACAACCACACTGCCACACCTGTATCTGTGCCAAGCACCACCGTTACTAGGTTGAGCAATACACCAATAAAGAATAGAGACCAGGCCACCATACTTTCACTGGTTGGATCTATGGTGGCTTTCCGTATGGTAGGAATGTACCCGCTTACGTAAATTCCCAGGTTCATAAGTAATGCAACAAACGCATCACGCGTGAAGAAGAGAATGATGAGGCTGGCCACACTGATAGCAAGGGATATTCGGTCTGTGGGAGACCAGCCACCAACTCCAAGTCGAAGTGAAAGGAGAAAAATACCAATACATCCAAGTGCGTCTGCAACCGGAACCCAGATGGCTTCGTTTGTTCCTGTCTCGTGCACACCAAACAAAATAATAGTTGTTGAAAGAGCCCAGATGAACCAACTGGCTCTGTTGGGAATAGTCTTCTTCTTAATCACTTCGTATATATAGGGGACATACCCCGAGATCAGAAAGACACCGGAAACAATACCCAGGAGCTCGGGGAGATTCATGACTTCAGTATAGCTGATGTATTGGTGTCCCCCCCAGGAGTCGAACCTGGATCAAAGGTTTAGGAAACCTCTATTCTATCCATTGAACTAAAGGGACGCTCACCAATGGAGGGTAGCACAAAACCCCACGACTTTTGAGTCGCGGGGTTTTGATAGAGAACCTATGCTGCTGGAGTCTCTTCAAGCCCCAACTCACTCACAAACTTCTTCTTATCAAAGCCAATGATCATCTCGTCTCCAATGAAGACAACGGGTACCCCCATCTGTCCGCTCTTATCAATCATCTCCTGACGTTTCTCCATGTCTGAAGCAACATTGTATTCTGTGTATGGAACATTGTGCTCCTTAAAGAATTCCTTGCTCATCTGGCAGAAGTGGCAGGTTGGCGTGCTGTATATTGTGACGGTTTTATCCATAGGTTCCTATTTAGTGTTCCGAAAGTATATCACGCTCACTTATTTGACGAGTATAAAAGAATAGACCCACTCCGCTCTGCGGAATGGGCCTATTTCGAGTGAAAGATCGTCGGCCTACTTGCCGAAGGTCCAGCGGACGCCGGCGGTCCAGGTTTCCTGTTGGAAGCCGGTGTCTCCGGACCCCCAGGTGGAATTCCAGGACATCCTGGTCAGATTGGCTCGCTCGTAGGCCAGGGTGGCCGAGAAGCGATCGCTCAGCGGGTAGCTGATGCCGGCCCCGTAGTATGGACCAGCCGCGTAGGTGGGCTGCTCGTACGAGCCGGTCGGGTAGGCTCCACCGGAGTCGTACCTGGAGCCCTCCGTGACCTGGGCGACGCGAACGCCGCCTGAGACGAAGACCTGAACAGGTCCGACATTGTGCCCGATCTTGAGGCCGAGCGAGCCCGACCAGTCCATCTGACGATACTCGTGGTCGAACTCGTCGTAGCCGCACGAAGTCACCTTGCAGGTCTGGATGACCTGCTCGGCGGCGACGTTGCCGATCATCGAGCCCACTTCCGCGGCGACGGTGAAGTCGTCGTCGAAGAACACGTGGCCGGCGCGAATGTCCACAACCGTCCCGGACGGGGACAGATTGTAGGTGTTCGTGGAACCGGCGTCGGTGTTACCGACCGCAAGGCTGACGTAGTTCTGGGCGCTGGCGGTGCCAGCGAACAGAGCCGCGGCAACAGCCGCGGCGAGAGCGAACATACGCATCGTATTTTCTCCTGAATGGGACAAGAGGACTGATTCCTCTTACCTATTTATACTAGCATATACTTGTGTGTATGTCAATACTATTGTATGAATATTACCAGAATCCGGCCCAGTTGAAGGCTTTTTTCCACCAGGGGAGCTTCATGGTGGTGGTGGCTTCCGTTGGAGGAACCACAATAATGACCTCCTCTCCGGGCTTTGCTACCCCATGCGTTTGCCTAAGCGTTGCTTCCTTCCCGCGCTCTGTGGAAAGCTCAGCAATATTTGCGGTGAGGAGGCGCTCACGCTCCTTGAGGGTTGCGAGCTCTACCCGCGTACCCGATACTGCGTGACGAGCTATCTCCTCTTTACGAGCGATACCCCACACAATCCAGAGCAACCATAGGATAAGGAGTACGAGCAGGCCCGCGAGAATATACTCGCGTATGCGTTTCTTGGTTGGTCGTCGTGGCATTACTGCCCAGTATACCAGTGCCGGCTACCGCTCTGAATCCTGCACCATCTTCATAAACACCTCCTGGGGAATATCCATCTTGGCGTGCGCTCCGCGACGCTTCTTTCCCTTCTTCTGTTTCTCAAGAAGTTTCATTTTGCGAGTAATGTCTCCCCCATACAAATACCCGGTTACGTCTTTTCGCAATGCTGAAATGCTCCTTGATGCCAAAATGCGTCCGAGAGCATGTGCCTGAATCTTAAGCACAAACATCTGGCGGGGAAGTATGCCGTGCAGTTTCTCCACCATGCGCTCACCTTCTTCCTCCACTCGCCTCCGAGATACCACGCGCGCAAATGCCGGCACTGGCTCCTCTGCTACAAATATCTCGAGCTTCACCACGTCTGCAGGTCGCTCATCAAGAAACTCATAGGAGAGTGAGGCGTACCCCGAGGATACGTTCTTTACCCGATCAAAGAATCCACGCATAAGTTCTCGCAGGGGCATCTCAGCCACGAGCTCTATGCGTCCATCTAGGTGTGTCTGGGTGTCCATCACCGCTCCCTCGTGATCATGAAAGAGTTGAATCATGCCCGAGAGTGCGTCTGGAGGGGTGATAAGCACCACCTTCACCCAGGGTTCCTCAATAGCCACAATGTCTCCAAACGCAGGGAACTTAGAGGCAGTATAGATAGTCTCTCGAATACCCTTCTTGTCCGTCACGGTGTAGGCAATGGTGGGGATGGTAACAATAAGTTCAAGATTGAACTCGCGCTTCAGACGCTCCGTCACAATCTCAAGGTGAAGCATGCCGAGAAAGCCACACCGAAATCCCCTCCCCAGTACTCCTGAAGACTCTTCTTCAAAGGAGAGCGAGGAGTCGGAAAGTCTCAGACGTTCAAGCGCTTGTCTGAGTTCCGTGAGTGTATCTTGGTTTTCAGGATACACCGATGCCCACACCACGGGACGAGGGAGCTCAAACCCTGATAATGGCTCGGCACCCTTTCTATCGGTTAATACCGTGTCTCCCACCGCAACCACACCCGCTTCTTTCACCCCCGTCACCAGGTACCCAATCTCGCCACTTGAAAGGGAATCGGTGGTGACCTCGTCCGGCATGAATATACCCGTCTCAAGAACCGTGAAGCGTTGCCCTGCTGCGGCAAAGCGAAGCACGTCTCCTTTCTTAAAACTCCCATCAAAGATACGGGCGAAGACCGTAATGCCGCGGTGGGTGGAAAAGGAGAAATCAAAAATGAGTGCGCGCGCGTCTATGCCTTCGCTCGCTCGGGGCGCAGGAACCCGTTCCACAATCGCTTCCAGAAGCGCCTCAACTCCCTCTCCGGTACGTCCCGATACGGCAAGAATGGTCTCGGGTTCCACCTGAAGGAGTTCTGCTAACTCAAGAGACACCTCATCCACACGCGCGGCAGGGGAATCAATCTTTGAAAGTACCGGGATAATCACACACCCGGCCTTTCGCGCCATACCAAGTGTGGTCAGAGTCTGTGCCTGAATACCCTGTGTGGAGTCCACCAAAAGAATAACTCCCTCAACAGCAGAGAGTGCTCGCGATACTTCATACGCAAAATCGATGTGCCCGGGAGTATCAATAAGATTGAGTACATACTCGGTACCGTCCAGTGCCCGGTACTTCATTCGTGCCGGCTGCATCTTGATGGTGATACCCCGCTCGCGTTCAAGATCCATCTTATCAAGAACCTGGTCCCGCATCTTACGCGCCTCTATAGTTCCCGTACGTTCAAGTAGTCTATCGGCAAGCGTAGACTTCCCATGATCGATGTGGGCAATAATACTAAAGTTTCTGATGTTCATTGAAATATAAACGCACGCTTATGAGGTTGCTCCATCTCCAAGGGCACTGTCTGAAGCGGGCAGTGCCTTTGTGGTTAAGCGCTTCAGAGAATCCCTCAAGTCTTGGAATTCTTGATTGCGAAGACTGGCGAGGACTCCCACCGCCACCAGTAGACCCACCATACCAGCGATGATGCCCTGCGTGAAGACGGCATGGGTGGTGGTGAGTGGCTCAAGATGCCCCATGAACGAGAGGACGCCGTAGCTGGCAGCACCCCCAAGTATGCCACTTCCGAGAGCTTGAAAGAGTGGGCGCACGAGAGAGCGAGCCACACCTGGCGCAACCCGACTCAAAGTAATAAGAGCCACTCCCGCCACAATGAGTTGCCCCACGGTAGCACCAATAGCAATGAACAAAATATCAGCGCCACCAACGTCAGACACTCGGAAGAGCGCTTCAACAAAATAGCGCACCGGTGGATACTGACCCGCAAGCCACATACCTCCAAGGGCCACCAGCACTGAAACACCAATGTCTCCCAGTTGCATGATGAGCGGATTCCATGAGCGTTGCGCGGCATAAAACGCACGAGCGCACAGAAGAATCAATCCCTGAGCGGCAAGGGCAACAATTAAAATACCCAGAATTGCCGCGGTGAGGCGGGTGTCATTCCAAGAAAATGCACCCGTGCCAAGTACGATACGCACAATATGTGCACGAAGCACAATGGTGAGCACCATAATAATGGTGGACCAAAAGATGATATGCCGAGCTGCCGCACTGATGGTATCTCGATACGCCGCCCCTTGTTTTTTCCGATGATGCTCGGCAAGTACGGGAAATGCCGCCGTTGCGTAGGCTGCACCGATAAGAGAGAGCGGGACTGCTTCCAAGTTACTTGCAAACGTAAAGACGGAGACTCCTCCTTCTCCGGTGCGTGCCGCAAGGATGGTAAGGGCGAGCGTCACAAACGCTCCCATACCAAGCGCAAGCGAGCGCGGGAGTGAGTCTTTCATCACGGACCAGATAACGCGTGGCTTCGGAATGGTTGGGAGTGGAAAAAGGCCTGCACCCGCAAGCACGGGAAGGTGAATGAGAAGATGCAATAACGCTCCCGCCACCACTCCCATACCCACACCTGCAAGTCCATACAGCGGGTACAGGAAAAGCGTTCCGCCAATGATACCGAGGTTGTAGAGCACGGGGGAAAGTGCAAAGAGTGCAAAGCGTCGCTTCACCTGCGTCACACTCGTCGCAATTCCCGATAGCCCAAGAATGATTGGCTGCAAGAGAAGTAGTCGGGTGAGCAATACAAATTCATCCGCGTACGCGCCCTGCATGAGTGCGGGGTACATGAGTGAAAGCACCGAGGGGGCAGCAATTGCAAGAGCGGCACACAATACTCCTCCGGCAACAAAAAGAAAGGAAGCGGCCTGCGAAATAAGCATCCTATTTTCTGAAGGTGTCCCACCGCTAATTCGAGGAATAAGCACATACGCTGACACTAGAGACGCAACCAGTGCAAATACCAGATCAGTCACAAGAAATGCTGCGTAGTAGAGATCAAGCATCTCTCCCGCACCGAATTGATGAGCAAACAAGCGGTCTCGCACCAGTGCAAGTAGTTGGGACGCTAGCGTGAGGGACGCAAGCAAGTACGCAGCCTGATGAAGGCCGCGTACGGGCTTGGTGATGGTCTTGATGAGTGCGCTGACCATCGTACTACTCTATAACCACTACGGGGTCGGTTCCGTTACGGTGCGAGGAATACCAAGAGCGCCAAGACGTGAAGCAGGGAATGGATTCTTGCCAGCCTTCAGAGCTGCAATATCTCCTGATACCGCGGTTGCGTTCTCAGGAGAAAGAGCGGCAACTGCCTCAAGTGCTTCGATAGCCTTTGGATACTCTCCCACGATTGAGTACATGACTCCGAGGAAGAAGCGAGCGTTTGCATACTGTGGATTCAGATCAGCAGCATGAGAGAGTGCTGCAATTGCGCCTGCAGTGTCTCCATTTGCCGAGCGAAGAATACCAACCTGGAAAGCAACCGCTGGATCGTTTGGTGCAAAGTATGCAGCAGCTTCAGCAGCCTGGAGTGCCTCTTTTGCCTTTCCGAGCTGCACCTCAATCTGAGACAAGAGGAACACTGCCTGGGTGAAGTCGTGCTTCAGGGTGATGGCTTCAAGAAGTGACGCTTCAGCTGCCTTCGCATCCCCTTGGGCAATCTCAAGCTGGGCAACCACGTATGGCAGTGTTGGATTTGTCGGACTTAGGGCAATGGCACGGGCGTATGCCGTCTTTGCATTCTGGTATGCTCCCTCAATCTTAAGAGGCACTACCGTTGCATACACGTTGCCAAGCATCACCCAGTTCTGATAGTTATCAGGACCAAGGCGCGTTGCGGTAAGCGCGTTCTCAATACTTATTGAGAGTGCTGCCTGGAACTTCTGCTGTGCGTCTGTTGGGGAGAGTGTCGTATCCGCAGCAACTTCCTGCATGCGCGCAACCCCTATGGCTGCTGCAAGCTGGTACCCTCGATCACTTGCGGCAAACAGAAGGGAGCGGCTCGTGGCTGCTTCAGCTTTTTCAAGCGTCCCTGCTTGAAGTGCGGCACCTGCATTCTGATAAGCAACGCTTCCGAGATAACGTTCAACAACGACATACACTGCCAAGATTGAGGCAAGGAGGAGAAGAGTAAGTCCAAACACAATCACAAATCCCACACGAGGACTACGCGCAAAGATAATTCCCCACTCGCGCGCTCCTGAGCTGTATCGCATCGTCGAGACGAAGATACCGGCGAGAATAAATCCTGCAAGAAGAACAATTGGCCCTGGCACGGCAAATATCGCAAGACCCATCACATAGAGGAATCCCACAAAGGATGCAACACTCGTGAATCTGGCAAAAGGGTCTTGAGGGGCTCGCAAGAGAAGCATGCGTAGACCAAAGAAGATAAAGAGTGCGAGGAACGCTATCCAGGCGAATGCACCCACGGCACCTGTCGTAATGAAGGACGTAGGGACATAGCCAATGCCAGACACGAAGTCAATATTCCAGAAGACAGTGTCGTTCAGTGAGCGATCCCGGAACTTGAGCCACTCGCTGCCGAATGTTCCAGGACCCGATCCAAAGAGCGGTGAAGATGCGTACGTGTGGCTACCAATGTCAAACGTGGACTGCCATGACGGACGCACATCAACCACATTTGCTCCCATACTGTTTACGAGCGCCGTACCAATGGTTGAGCCGCCAATAATGAAGAACAGGGCAATAGCAAGGGTCGCCAGAGGAGCAATAAGCGTATGCATAGAGAAGTCACTGCGCTCACCCTCATATTCTTTTTCTGAAAGCATCAGTGCCACTCCATCGAGGTCTGAGTCGTCCGCATGCGGGCGATTCTTCATAATCGCTTCTATAAAGAGACCGAAGGAAACAACCGCAATAAGCATCCAGATTAGTCCTGAGTTCACCACGGCAAGTACGAAGAGGGTTGCCCCGCCGCCAACAAGAATAAGTTTTCGTGTTCGAGAAGATATTTCCAAGAAGCGAAGCGTGAGGAGACCAAGGGTAATACCAAGCCCGAGCAACATGCCGAGGTCCGAGAAAGAACCAACCAGGTTCATTGTTGAAGCTACCTTCGTGGGGAATACTCGACTAGTAACAAATACGAGAACCTGCACGACCACAATGAATGCGAGCGCAAATCCACCGGTCTTGAAGAGGGTTTGGTAGCTACTGGTGCGGCGGAACGCGAGCGCCGTGAGTGTAGCCAGAACCGCAAGGATAAGTACGAACCCAAGCGTATCCGCTTCGAATTCAGTTCCAAAGAATCCGGCATGGATACCTACTCCCGAAAACAGTGCCGAGAAGAGATACGCAGCAGGCACAATCCAGATGGCGCCAAGGAGCGGAAGTGGCGGCACAATAGCGTTCCCCCGAGTGAGGCGAGCAAGAATATAGAACGCAAGTGCAAGTAGTGCACCAATAGCAACGAGTGACACCTTGGTTCCTAAGAAGGGAATGTTCACGCCAGGAATAAAGAGAATGGCGCCAAGTACCAAGGTAGCGACTACTGCAAGAATAGCGAGTGAATCGAATGAAAAACGACGTGCACGCGAAGCTCGTACACCGGTTGCTGATTGCTGAGTATCCATATTAATTTTTATATGCGCTGCCCACTACTTACTAATGGGGTAAGTATAGCTCATACGTACTACGGACACGCAAATCAGGTGGGGAAAGCGAAATCCGCCCGTGTGGGGCGGATTTCACATTGTGCTGGACTGGCTCGATAAGCCGAATTCTGTCGTGGAAAACCACGGACGACCATCTATCTGGGACGAGTGTTACCATTCGCCTCAAGCGGCGCTCCCGATTTCTCGGGCACGGCCTTGCACAGGGGTAAGGATTTAGCCGTTTCACTCTCTCTGTCGCCAGAGAGATTCATCTCAGAGAGATGCTTGTTGCTTTCGCTTCAAGCGTCACTGTTCGCACCTCGCGCATTACTGCGGACGGGCGTTACCCGCTACCTTGCTGCTCATAGAGCCTGTGTTCGGACTTTCCTCTATATCGTCACCGATACAGCGATCGTCTGAGCCAGTCCTTTAGAATTATACCACTCTAAACTATTTCTGCCAGTCTGGGGGAAGCGCAATACGAGAGCCAATGGTGAAGTTTCGCACTCTAGACTCTCCTGCTCGCAACTCAAGTACCAAACGAACAGGCTCGGGAGATAAGAACTTCTGAGGGTATGAGTCAGGAGAGACTGAATCTTCAATACCAAGAATAGTGCCGTCTGAAGACAGCCAGAGGATGTCGATGGGTACCAGCATGTCTTTCATCCAGAAGGCGAGTCTTTCTTCTTTTGGGAATACAAACAGCATGCCGTATCCCTGAGGCACATCAGTTCGACCACTAAGTCCCTTCGCTTGGGCTTCTGGGGTCCGTACGATTTCAAACTGCAGTGAAGTATCTATAACCGGCGGGGTCTGGAAAGAAAAAAATACAAAAGCAGCAATAAGTACGGCCCACACGAGAGCAAGAACGATTGCGAGAGTCTTCATGAGTACAGTAAAGCACAAAGCTCCGTATGCGGGGCTTTGTTATGAAGAGAATTCTTTACGGCCTAGTTGTAAAAGTGTTCAGCACAGGGCCGAAATAAGCCGTAAAGAGCTCACTTCATAGGAGTTCAAACGTATAAATATATATTATCATGTTGGGGTTGGTTTGTCAATGGTTCGCGAATCCTTACAGGGCTTTCACTCCAAATGCCTCCAATTCTTTCACTAGTCGCCTCAAGGGCAGTCCCATTGCATTAAAAAAGTCTCCTTCTATTTTTTCCACAAGTAGTGCACCGGTCTCTTGCAAGGCGTAGGCTCCGGCCATACCGAGAGGCTCGCCCGTCTGAATATAGGCCTCGATAATCTCAGGAGATAAGGTTGCCATCATAACTTTAGTGGCTTCATGGAAAGAAACTTCCTTGCCAGACTCTGTGCCAATGATTGTCACTCCGGTCACAATCTCGTGCTGTTTCCCACTGAGCATTTCTAGCATTTCCTTAGCGCGTTCGGGTGTCTTCGGCTTTCCCAAGCGGTGATGCTGATACACCACAAAAGTATCAGCAGCTATGATGATTGCATCGGTGTTAGCAGCCGCAACTGCCCGGGCCTTGCCTGCTGATAGAAACTCAGCCAGTTCCTCGGCTGGCATGTCCAGAGTCATATCCTCCTCGTAGGAGCTTTCCTGAATTTCGAACGGAATCAAAGTCTTAGAGAGAATGTCCTTCCTCCGAGGTGAGGTGGACGCGAGGATGACCTTTTTCATGACTCCACTATAGATTAGTCCGTAAGATCTTCAAAGTTCCAATGTAGCGGAAACGGAGGGATTCGAACCCTCGAAACCTTTCGGTTTACACGCTTTCCAAGCGTGCGCCATCGACCACTCGGCCACGTTTCCTGTGCTCGATTTATAGCACAGACTCCGCTTCCGTGCCGAGCAGTGCCTTCACCCTGGCCGCAACCGGTGGATGTGTTGCAAAGAGTCCGTTCACAAAATTCATTGCTTTGGGGCCATAGGGATTGGCAATGAAGAGGTGCGCAGTTGCGTGACTAGCGTGCTGCATGGGTGCCCCATAGCCACTAATCTTTTGAAGTGCGCGAGCAAGCCCTTCGGGATAGCGCGTGAGGAGTGCTCCCGAAGCGTCTGCAAGGAACTCTCTGCGGCGACTGATAGCCAGTTGAATCAACTGAGCTGCAATAGGAGCTAAGACAATTCCCACAATCGCCAGAATCATAAAGAGTCCCCCACGAGAGTTATCTCGATCTCCACCACTAAACGACATGCGCAAGAATATGTCTGCAAGGATTGCAAGGAATCCTGCGAGTACCACCGCAACGGTCATCACCAGCATGTCTCTGTTTTTTATGTGCGAGAGCTCATGCGCAATCACTCCCTCAAGCTCTTGCCTATCAAGCAGAGCAAGGAGTCCGGTGGTGGCTGCTACCACCGCGTGCTTCTCATCACGTCCCGTAGCAAAGGCGTTTGGTGCCTCGTCCTCTATCACATACAACTTCGGCATCGGGAGTCCTGCCGCTATTGCCATGTTCTCCGTCACAGTATAGAAGTCAAAATACTCGTCTCGATTGGCCGGTTTAGCCCCAGTCATAGAAAGCACTTGCTTGTCACTAAACCAGTAGCTCCAGACATTCATGAATATGGCAAACGCCATCGCTATGTAGAGAATGCCGGGGGACTCATAGTACCAGGAGACGGCGTACCCAATAGCGAGCACCACCGCCAAGAACCCCGCCATGAGAAAGGCGGTACGCCATACGTTCTTGGTGCGTTGTTGGTAGAGGGTAGAGGCCATTGTTACATCGCAAACTCTTCAAGTACTTTAATCCGGTGTTTATGATCCTCGATATTTGGAAATACATTGTTATCCAAATATTTCATGTTTGCATCTGTTTGCGCTGCCACCGCATCCAGTTTTGTTTCGAGCACATCTATTCTGGAGTCCATTTTCTTAAGGTCTGCCTTTACATCGCTGAACCCTTCAGCCATGAGGCGAGCAAGAAATTCTGTGTCGGTCTCCTTCTCCATACTATTTAGAATGATACTGCCACTGGCTCACGAGCTGCTTCCTCTGCAAGCTCAAACAGGTCCATGTTCTTGAATCCAAAACTTCCAGCAATAACATTGCCCGGGAAGGATTCAATAGCGGTGTTGAGTGCCATAACGGTCTGGTTGTAGAAACGACGAGCTGCCTGAATTTTGTCTTCAGTATCTGCAAGTTCCTTCTGGAGCTGCAGGAAGTTCTGATTGGCTTTCAAGTCTGGATACGCTTCTGCAATAGCAAAGATGGACTTGAGTGCGCCCGAGAGCATGTTCTCGGCTTCGGCGTGCTGTGCTGGTGTGGCCGTAGCACCAACTCCCATAGCAGCAGCGCGTGCCTCAGACACCTTCTCAAATGCACTCGCTTCGTGTGCTGCGTATCCCTTCACCGTGTTCATCAGGTTTGGGATAAGGTCATAACGACGTTTAAGCTGTACATCGATATCTGCCCATGCTTCCTTGGCCTGATTGCGCTTAGCAATGAATCCGTTAAAGGAAGCTGAGACCCAGAGCACGAACACTAAGAGAATGCCGAGAACTATGTATAGGGTAGTCATATAGATACATTGTAGAACGAGAGATTAGAAACGCAAGTAATCCTCTGGTTGTGAAATGCACGCCGAATGATACATTCATGCAGGGAAAGGGAGGAATCGACTTTGGAATTCATTCGCATGTTCGCCTGTACCGTTGTCGGACTCACCGACAACTACGACACTGAACAAGCTAGAAGGAGAATCTGACATGCCCTGGTGGATACCTATTTGCATCCTTGCTGGCGTTGGCGTGGTCGGTTTTGCCGTGTACGTCATCTATGTCTTCATGGATGAACGGTGGAATGGGGACCGGAGTTAAGCAGCTCCGCCACTTTTACCGAAAACGCCCCGGACCAAAAATCCGGGGCGCATCGTTTTAAATAGGGAAGTCAGACTAGAAATCCATTCCCCCACCCATACCTCCCTCAGGAACTACTTTTGGTTCAGGAATATCTGCAACCGCAGCCTCCGTGGTGAGGAATATCGCTGCAGCAGATACCGCGTTCTCAAGCGCACTGCGCGTTACCTTTACCGGGTCAATGATTCCTGCTTCAGCCATGTCGGGAACTTCAGTGCCCGTTGCCGCGTCGTAGCCGGCAAATCCCTTTGCGCTTTGTACGCGCTCAACGATTGCCGAGCCATCGTCCTTGCCAGCGTTTGCAAGAATCTGGCGCAGTGGACTCTCGAGTGCACGTCCCACAATAGCGAATCCCGTCTCCTCGTCCTTTGAATCAAACTCCCAGTCCTCCACACGAAGCATGCGGGAGACTTTAGCCAGTGCCGTACCTCCTCCCGGAACAATACCTTCCTCGATAGAAGCTTTCGTTGCCTTCACCGCATCATCTATCTTGTCCTTCAGATACTTCATCTCGGTCTCAGTGGCCGCTCCAACGCGAATAACCGCGACTCCCCCAGAAAGCTTTGCAATGCGCTCCTCGAACTTCTCCGTATCGAACTTGGAGGTTGTCTGCTCCATCAAAGTCTGGAGCTGCTTCACTCTCGCTTCGATATCACTCTTCTTTCCCTTGCCTCCCACAAATACCGTTGAGTCTTTGCCCGCCACAACACGAGAAGCCTTGCCGAGCATAGAGAGCTCGGTGTTTTCAAAGGTCATACCAAGATCTACAGACACCACCGTGGCACCAACAACAACCGCAATGTCTGCGAGCATTTCCTTCTTCTTGTCTCCGTATCCTGGTGCCTTCACCGCAAGCACGTTGAAAGTCCCGCGCAGCTTGTTCAGAATGAAGGTGGCGAGTGCGTCCCCTTCGATATCGTCTGCGATTATGACCAATTCCTTCTTGCCCGTCTGCGCTACCTTCTCCAAGAGAGGAAGAATGTCCTGAATGCCGGAGATCTTGTGGTCCGTGACCAGGATTTGTGCGTCGCGCATCTCAGCCTCCATGCGCTCTGGATTGGTGACCAGGTACGGAGACGCGTATCCCTTATCTATTTGGAGACCTTCCACTACTTCATAGGAGAGTTCAGTCCCCTGCGACTCCTCCACAGTTACCACACCGTTCTTGCCGACTTTCTCTACCGTCTCAGCAATAATGCGCCCAAGCTCCGGACTCTCGGCAGAAATGCTTGCCACCTGCTCTACGTCTTTTCGTCCCTCAATAGGCTTTGCCATCTTCTTGAGCTCAGCTACCGCTGCGTCTCTAGCCTGTTCCATACCACTTCGTATGGCCATAGCGTTGGCACCGCGCGAAAGGGAAGCCAGACCTTCGTTCACCATAGCCTCAAGCAAGGTAACGGCAGTGGTGGTACCGTCTCCGGCTACGTCGTTTGCTTTGCTTGCCACTTCCTTCACAATCTCTGCGCCCATGTTCTCAAACTTGTCCTTGAAGGAGATTTCCTTCGCAATAGATACGCCGTCATTAGTGATGCGCGGGCCGCCATAGCTCTTCTCAAGCACGACGTTTCGTCCTCGAGGTCCAAGGGTTACCTTCACTGCGCGAGCAGACTTGGTGAGCCCCTCATAAATAGCCTTGCGTGCTTCTTCACCAAAGAGAATTTGTTTTGCCATAGTAGTAGGGAAGTCGTTATTTGATAATTGCCAGTACGTTTGATTCGGAGAGGATGTAGTAGTCCTTACCATCGAGTTTCACTTCGTCGTATCCATACTTGGAGAAGAGGATGGTGTCTCCGACCTTGAGGGTCATGGGGACCTTCACCCCGTCATTATATTTGCCATTTCCAACCGCTATCACGGTTCCCTGCTCCGGCTTTTCTCGGTTAGCCGAGTCGGGTATCAAAATACCTGATGCAGTGACATCTTCCTTTGCGAGGGGAAAGACGAGGACACGGTCGCCAAGCGGCGTAATTGACTTGTTTTCATTTTTTGCCATAAAGAAATAACGCTCTTAGAGAGATTAGTAAGAACGCTTGAAGCAGCGTTGTCGACAACTGCCCTTTCCAGGTGACTGGAAAAGTTATCCACAGTATAGAGCGGGAGAGATTTGCGTCAAATTATTTGAAGTTTCTGCATGCGACGCGCTATGCAAGACCGTAATCCAGCACACTCTGGACGCATGGATACTGGATTTCGGCAGAGGGAAACCGTGATCGCCCTCGTACTCGCCTAATACCACTCATAGTGTATATGAAAATCGCCCCGCATGTTGCCATGCGGGGCGAAGGACATAGTCCAAAGTTTCAGAGTGCGAACCGAGGGTTCGAGTTCGAAGTGCTAACTGGCGAAGCGGAGCGCCGGACGGCCCTCGTTGAAGACGCGGGCGAGCCAGGACCAGTTGAGCTTGACCTGGCCGCCGTCCTCGAAGAGGTACGGCACACTCAGGCGGCCGAAGCGGTCCCGAACGACGGACTTCCAGCCGAAGACGGCCTTGCCGGCGAAGTACTTCTGGAAGGTTTCGACGGGGAGCTTCTGGATGGCCTGCAAATCGGCAAGGCCGAGGCATCCTTCCAGCATGCTGCCCACCTTCAGGTGCTCGTGGATGCGATTGCCCACAACCCGACCGCCGTTCTTCTGGCCGTCGTGCAGCCACTGAACGATCTTGCCGAGATCATAGTCGGAGAGCCCGGAGCGCTCGAGCGCCAGGAATTCCGGCGTGTTGATGTACGCCTGATCCACCCAGTCAGGGTAGACGGGACGAACGGAGCGATCCACGTGGACCGGGATCTTCATCCTCGTCTTCCTCGGCATGGGCGTGGCGAGCGGACACAGAGCACTCGCAAGCGCCGTGGCCAGCTTGTCGCTGTTCTGCTCCCAGAGGAGCGCGGCTTCTGGCGATATGTTGCGAGGCGCGGCCTTGATCAGTGCCGCGTGCCAGTTCGCTTGTTGGCCAAGCGAAAGGGTTTTCTCGGTCATCGAGGTGTTCCTTCCTTGGTGCCAATGGATTCCGAAAGATTTCGGTTCGCCATAGCAGAAAACAGCCTAGACAAAGCTCCTTTCTGCTATGGCGAATACTCTGAACTATCAAAGAGCTAGTAAATACAGTATACTACACAATAATGGCATTTGTCAACTGTTGCTCCTGCCCTCACCTCCGTGCTACCCTACCCCCTACAGATGGAAACGCTTAAGGCAGCTCTGCCCTACATCGAGATAACGCTTTCCCTACTCCTAATCGTTGGAATCGTGCTGCAACAGCGCGGTGCCAACCTCGGAGGGGCTTTTGGTGGCGACAACTTCGCCTCCACCTTCTATAAGCGCCGTGGCGCCGAGAAGTTCCTATTCCAGGCAACTATCGTGATTGCTATCTTGTTTGTGGCTAGTGCCGTAGCCGGGTTCCTCATCTAACTTATTTATGAAATTGGAGCGTCTTTCACGCTTCCTCGATACTATTCCTCTGCGGTGGCTCTACGCACCCGTCCGAAAGGTATCAGGCTATATTCGCACTCTCTCTCCAGGCGATCGATTGATCGTGGGGATTCTTGGCGTGCTGGTGATTAGTACGAGCGTGGTGGCTACGGTTGCCACCATGCGTTCATTCATGGTGGAGGCTCCTGCAAACGGAGGAAGTCTCCGTGAGGGCTCGGTAGGAACTCCAAGATTCGTGAATCCCCTCTTGGCGTTAACCGACGCAGACCGCGACATGTCTGCGCTCACCTTTGCAGGTCTTATGGGTATTGGGAGCGATGGGGTGCTAGTGCCGGTACTTGCGAGCGAATACAGTGTGTCTCCCGATGGAAAGATATACACTTTTATACTGCGTGATTCCGCTAAGTTTTCTGATGGTTCTCCCGTTACCGCAGACGACGTTGTCTTCACCGTACAGAAAGCACAAGACCCAAGCCTCAAAAGTCCCGAGTATTCCAACTGGGCAAGTATTCGTGCAGAGGCCGTGGATGCTCGCACGGTGCGCTTCACCCTGCCCAAGCCCTACGCACCTTTTCTTGCAGACACCACACTAGGCATACTGCCCGCCCACCTCTGGCGCAATGTTCCGAATGACCAATTCCCCTTCTCTCCCCTCATGCAGCGACCGGTTGGTGCGGGACCGTTCAAGGTCACAAACGTAATTGAAAACAAAGAGGGAACCATTACCGGATACGACCTGAAGGCACACCAGGGCTATGCACTTGGTCGTCCGTACTTAGACAGTATCCACATGCGCTTCTATGAGACCCCTACCCTGCTCCAGGGAGCATATAAGAGTGGTGCTATAGAGAGTGCATACGGGATAGATGCTCCTGACGCACTGCGTGCTCCCTACTCTCGAGTGTTTGGGGTCTTCTTTAATAAGAAAGAGAACCCAGCTCTAGCAAAACTCGAGGTGCGCAAAGCTCTTTCCATTAGCATCGACCGCGAGCATATCACCACCGACCTACTTGGAGGCTATGCAACTCCCCTTATGGGACCGGTTCCAGGCGGCAGCGGCATTATTCCTCCCGCACTCCCAGGACCCCTCACGAGAATTGCAGACGCCAAGAAACTCTTGATGAACGCGGGATGGAAATATGATGAAACGGCAGGTACGTGGAAGAATGCGAAAGCGAAGCTCTCTATAGATACGATGGTTATCCGCACCTCGAACGTGCCCGAACTCAAGGTTATCGCCACCGCAGTGCAGACAGATTGGCAGAGTCTTGGCGTGCCAACCACTATCGAGCTCTATGAGCCGGGTGACCTCACGCAAGAAGTGATTCGTCCGCGCTCCTATGCTGCCCTTCTCTTTGGTATGGTGGTTGGCCGAGAACAAGATCTGTTTGCCTTCTGGGATTCGGGTGAGCAGGCAGACCCCGGTCTCAACATTGCAAGCTACGCCAACACCAGTGTTGATGCCTTGCTTGAGAAGGCGCGCGCAGAGAGTGACCCCGCAAAAGCGCGCACCTATATACAAAGTGCAAGCGACAAAATAGCTGCAGACTATCCTGCAGCCTTTACGCATGCACCCGACTTCCTGTATGCTGTACCCAAGACCCTGTACGGCGTCAATCTTCCGCAGATTGCGGCGCCTGCGGACCGATTCGCAACAGTAGCGACTTGGTACAAAGAGCGTGCGTATGTCTGGCCGTTTCTCGTGCCTGGTCATTAGCCTGTGGCTCATGTGTCCTTGCGGACTCCGGAGCTAGCGTCTAGTGACTCCTACCCGAGTTATTACAAATCATTCACTACTCACTAATCAATAGAACTTATGTCAGCAGCACCTGCTCCGGCTCCGGCTCCTCGTGATCGACCTCAAGGAGACCGTCCGGCACGCTCCGAAGGAGGGCGCCCTCGCGGGTCTCGCGGTGGACGCACTCGAACTGATCGCCCGGGAGGCGTTGGTCGCGATATCCGTCGCACCCTTCGCCGTCCTGGTGGCTCCTCTCCTCAAGGAAGCGCATCTATAGAAAAGAACAAGCCTGATTACTTCCCCACTCCTTGTGACGAGAAGACGGTACGTATCGTACCGCTTGGAGGCGTCGAAGAAGTTGGACGCAACATGTTTGCTGTAGAAACCCAGAACGATATCTTCGTCTGTGACGCAGGATTTCAGTTTGTCCCGGGAGGAACAAACCCTGGCGTGGATTACATACTCCCCAACACCCGCTACCTAGAGAAAAATCAGGACCGTGTTCGTGCCGTCATTATTACGCACGGCCACCTGGACCACATCGGCGGCATTCCCTTCCTTATGGGACGATTTGGTAATCCTCCTATCTACACGCAAAACCTCACCTCGATAATGATTGCGAAGCGCCAGGAGGAGTATCCGGACATGCCGGCACTTGATATTCGTGTGGTGGAGCCCGGCAGTACACACACTATTGGTAGTTCTCGTGTAAAGTTCTTCCCGGTCACGCACTCTATCCCCGACTCAATGGGTATCTCTATCGAGACTCCATGGGGCAATGTGGTTGCTACCGGAGACTTGAAGCTCGATCATGAAAACGGCATCCCCGCCGATCACGAGCAAAAGAAATGGGCTTCAATCGGGCAAGACAATAACCTATTCTTCATTGCCGATTCTACAAACGCTGAGCGTGACGGGTTTTCTATTCCAGAGCGTCGCGTAAATGAGACACTTGAGAACATTGTACGCACCGTACAGGGTCGCCTCATTATTGGTACCTTTGCTTCACAATTTGAGCGCATGATCCGCATCATTCAAATTGCGGAGAGTATGGGCAAGAAGATTGTAATGGAAGGTAGATCGATGCGTACCAACCTGGAGATTGCTCAGATCACCGGACTCCTTACGGTAAAAAAGGAGACCATCATTACGGCACAAGAAATTCAAGACTATCCTCCAGACAAGGTGGTGGTCCTTGCTACCGGTGCCCAGGGCGAAGAGTTTGCAGCGCTCATGCGTATTGCAACCAAACAACACAAGAACATCATCCTATCTCCGCGCGACACAGTGGTACTCTCGTCCTCGGTTATTCCAGGGAACGAAATCTCCGTACAAAACCTAAAGGACATGCTGTACCGAAACGGCGCAACACTTATTCACTATAAGTCTTCGGACGTGCACTCAACCGGACACGGAAACTCTGGAGAACTAGTCTGGATCAACCAGCAGGTAGGCGCCAAGTTCTTCATGCCCGCCTATGGCTACTACTCTATGACCGCCTGCCACGCCAAGGCGGTGGAGCAGGCAGGGCGCCCACGTGAGCAGATTGTACTTGCAGACAATGGTTCGGTTATCGATCTCATCGAGGGCAAAACCATGTTTGTACACAAAGAGAAGGTACCAAGCTCCCCGCTGGTGGTGGATGGATTCTCTATTGGAGACATTCAGGAGGTGGTTATCCGGGATCGCCAGGCACTCTCGAAGGACGGTATGTTCGTTATCATTGCGACAGTTAATCTGAAGACCGGAAAACTCCGCAAGAGTCCGGATATCATTAGTCGCGGGTTTATCTATCTGCGAGAGAATCAAGAGATGTTGAGCCAGGCACGGCTCCTCATTCAAAAGACCGTGGAGGATACTACCGAGGGTATGAACCCGGTGGATCTCGATTATGTGAAGAATGCACTCTCAGACACGATGGCCGGGTATTTGTTCACCCGAACAAATAAGGCACCGATGGTGATTCCGGTGTTGATTGGAGTTTAAGAGTGTACGTTTAGGAAGCAACACGCCGCACTTGTGCGGCGTGTTGCTTTTGTAATGCTACAATTTCCTCGATGCACCCCCGGCGTGTTCTCTCCATCGGAAACTTCTTTTCCGCAATGCACTTCTTTTTGATTGTGTATGTGATAGGTCCGTACTTGGCCACCTTCCTTCCAGACAATCAAACCGGGCTTGTGGTGGCAGCAGGCGCGGTTGGCACACTCATTGCCTTCCCCTTCATGCCCCGCATTGCTGGGCGATACGGGGTGCGCAAGACCGCAATTGTGGTGGCAAGCTTGCTTGCCATTGCGCTGTTGCTTCTTGCGGGACAGCCTCCCTTCTGGCTTGCAGCTTTTTCACTTGCTTTTGTGTGTGCCACCACACCTTTCATACAGTATTTGTTAGATCTCTTACTTGAAGCCACCGGCGTATCAGACGAGGAGACCGCGAGGGTGCGTACCCTCTACATCACCGCGGGAAACATTGCCCTTATTTTGGCACCTCTCCTCACTGCGTTTCTTTTGGACGGAACGAACGAATACTGGCGAGTGTTCCTTGTGGCGGCACTGTCTCTCGCTCCTTTCATTACCTTATTCCTTTTTGAGAAGCTACCCGAGCAGGCTCCTCGACGCCGAGCAAGGCTTTTGGAGAGCTGCAACTGCTTGATGCAGCAGGCAGACATTCGAGCAGTTATATTCGGGAATGGTGTTCTGCAGTTCTTCTATCATTTGGCTCCCCTCTATATTCCTCTGTATTTGCACGGTGTCCTTGGTATGCCCTGGTCTCAGTTAGGGTGGATGTTTGCGGTTATGCTCCTGCCCTTTGTGCTTATCGAGTACCCTGCTGGATACGTTGCAGACAAATGGATTGGAGAGAAGGAGCTTCTTATCACGGGATTTATTATTACCAGCATCTCCTTTGCAGCTCTTGCCTTTGTAACGGTTGCGACACCACTCTACCTCTTGCTTGGCATACTGGTGGCTACTCGCATCGGAAGTGCGTTGGTTGAAGCAATGGTTGAAGGGCACTTCTTTAAGCACGTCTCAACAGAGGACGCCAACACGGTGACCCTCTATCGTATGACCAGGCCCGTTGCCGCGCTCCTCGCTCCCCTCTCCGCAAGTCTATTGCTCTTTGTAACGGGTAGCTACTTTATATTCTTCATTGCTATGGGAGTGGTGCTCCTTGGTGCGGGACTCGGGAGTACGTACTTTATTAAAGACGAGCGCTAGAGCGGAAGGGTGTATCGGTCTCCCTGCCGAGCAACTAATCCTTCTTTGAGGAGTGCAGTTAGCTGCTCTTCTGTTTGTTTCTTTCGCTCAGTGCCAAGTACCTGCAGAAGTTTTGGTCGGGTACAGAAACCCTGTGCAAGGGCTCGAAGCAAGGCACCGCGAGCCTCGCGGTCTGAGCCCTTGAATGGAGTCTGCTTTGTGTACCCCTTGGCCTTTTTGTTTATACGGACTCCGGAACGCTTCAGGAAGGCACCATAGTCCATGAGAGCGGCATACCATTCTCGTGCGCGCCCTTTTGGGAACACCTTGGTGAGAATCGCAAGAACTTCAGAATCATGGACCACCTTTTTGTGAGGAAAGAAGTGGTACGTTATAGCCGTGCGGATGTTTGTTTCTATGAAAATGCCGTCTGCATTGTAGGCAAATGCTGCCACCGCATGTGCGGTGTATGGGCCGATACCCGGGAGTTGTTCTAACTCAGCGGCAGTTTGTGGGAACTTCTTGTATTCCGACACAACCACCTTTGCAGCCGCATGGAGCATCTTTGCCCGTCTGTTGTATCCAAGTCCTTGCCAGAGAATGACTACGTCCCCGAGCGAAGCGTTCGCGAGCTTTTGCACGGCTCCAAACTTCTTCAAGAAACGTTCATAGTATGGAAGCACCCGCTCCACCTGTGTCTGCTGGAGCATTATCTCAGAGACGAGAATCCGGTATGGGTCTTTCGTCTTTCTCCAGGGCAGGTCATGCCTGCCGTGCAGGCGATAGTGTTTCCAGACGAGGGTTCTAAACTTCTGGGTTGTCATTCAGGATAATGGAGGGCTGCTCAGGAACCACCGCTATGGCAATCACATAGCACAGAATTCCCGGAGCAAGACCAGTGAATACGGTTGCCATGAGGTATAGGAGACGGATAAGAACAGGGTCAACATCAAAGTACTCGCCAACGCCCCCGCACACGCCAGCTAGTACCTTATTGTCTCGGCTACGATAGAGTCGTTTTGTCATGGAGGGAGTATAACAGAACTTCAAAACCTGTCTCATTTCACCAATAGTAGTGAGGCATTGAGCCGTTACGCAACTATTGACTTTAATACTAAAAGGTGCTATATTTATAGACAGTATACCATCAACTCATACGGAGGATCTGGTGATGTTCCTTGCCAGTACTAACGAATCCCTCCGCGAGCTTTCACGTGCAATTGGAACGGTACTGCGTGATGCATGGCGCGACAACAAGCGCCAACTTCTGTTCGTACTGGTTCTAACCATGTCGCTTGCGGCCCTGCCCTTTGTTGAGCAGGGCGTCCAGGCGCTTCTGCTCAATCACCTCGTGCGTAGCGTACAACTGCATCGAATGGACAGCGTGCTCATAACCTTGCTCGCGACTACCGCGATCCTTGTTTGTGCACGTGATGTTATTCGCAGCGGCGTGAACTACGTTCGTCGTGTCTATTGGTTCGAACGCCGACAACACTACGAGACAGTCTATGGCGCGAAATTAGCAACGCTTGATACTGCGACCCACGAGGACCCAGCTTTTCGAGACAAGATTCAACTCCTTCAGGAGTATGGGTCAAGCATGCTTGTTGCCAATTTCTTTGACTCCGTCATAGACATTGGCGAAACGCTCGTCCGTTTCGGCTCAGCGCTCGTCATCGTGCTCGTCTTCGACTGGCGCCTCGCGGTCCTCATCCTTGTAGCAGCCGCGCCTCAACTCTACATCGAGCTTCGCTACAGCAAGGGCATCTGGTCGGCCTACGACAAGAACTCAGCTGAACGCAGACTCTATGCTGAACTACGGCGACACTCTCAGACCCCCGGGGGCGTGCGCGAAATGCATACCTTCCAGTCAACCCCCTACTTCCTTAAGCGCATGCAACAATCGCTTAGCACCTTCATCTCCTCTCAAGTTGATGAGGATAGGAAGAAGGTAGGGCTGCAAATCGCATCCGGCCTTCTGCTTGCAGTCGCACTTGCGATTGCGCTAGTAATGCTCGTCATGCGCGTTCTGGCCGGCTCGCTGGAAATTGGCTCCTTTGTGTTTGTGTTTGGGACCATAACAATGCTCGACGGCGCTGCAAGCATGTTTCTCGTGAATCTCGCTGGTCTCCGGCGTGATGCACGAGTCGCAAGCTCCTTCTTCGACGTTATAGCTACAAAGCCGCGGATAAGTAATTCGGAACATGGCGCAAAGCTCAGCAATGAACGCGCGCCGTGCATCGAATTCCGAAACGTGTCGTTCTCCTACCCAGGCCGACCCGAAAGCGAGCAGATCCTGAAAAATTTCTCGCTCATTATCGAACCTGGAGAACGTCTTGCATTGGTCGGCGTGAACGGCGCCGGCAAATCAACGCTTATCAAGCTCCTGTGCCGCTTCTATGACCCCACAGAAGGAGCAATCTTTCTTGATGGCATCGACCTGCGAGACGTGAGCCTGCAAAGCTGGTACGAGCATCTTGCGCTTCTGGCGCAGGATTTTGAGACTTATCAACTTCGCACGTCGGAGCTGATACGTCTCGGCCGTATTGACGCCGATTCCGAGTTTGCGACCATGGCACGAGCAGCACACCGCTCAGAGTCCTCTGCATTCATTGAGGAGTGGGGCGACCGATATGAACAACAGCTCGGCGTTCAGTTTGTCGGCGGAATCGATCCGTCTGGCGGACAGAAGCAGAAGCTCGCGCTTGCGCGAGCACTGTATCGGGATGCACTAGTAAGCGTCCTCGACGAGCCAACCGCTCACGTTGACGCTGGGGCAGAGCAGGAAATCTTTGAACGTCTTGAATCCGAGCTCCGGCCCGAACAGACGCTCATCCTGATTTCGCACCGGTTCTCAACGGTACGAAATGCATCACGAATCTGCGTCATCAAGGACGGCACCGTTCACGAGCTTGGCTCCCACGAGGAGCTGGTGCGCATGAACGGCACCTACGCCGAACTATTTGAAAAGCAAGCGGAAGGATACCGTTAGTACCTTTGAACTTAAGGCCGCGCCACTAACCATGGCGCGGCTCTTTTATATCAATACCTTACCTACATCTCATAAATAACATCCTTGTGCTCCACCACCATCTCCCATAGCTTCTGCTTGGCATGGCGGTACAGCACTCGGTTTGGGTTAAATGCTATGGAGGATTCTGTGAGATCAAGCATAGAAATATCAGACTCGGTGGAACCAACACCATAGGAACCATTGAGCGTTAGGTTGTTCTTTTTTATGGCGCGCATCAAGATTGCTCCCTTGTTCATAATCAGGTGCTCGTCGCTAATCTCTCCCGAGAAGCGATTACTTGCCCCCGTCTCATAGAACACTCCGTACGATTTATCAAACCCAAGCTCATACGCATACCCGTCCACAATGAACTTCGGAGAATACGATATAGCAAGGAGATAGTGTCCCTTCTTTTTCAGTTCCTTCACTAAGTCACGCGTGTAATGAAAGGTTCGGTCTCGATTAGCTTCTATGAGCTCTCCGGCAATATCTGCGATCACCCCATACTCGATGCCCTTTGCGTGCACTGCAAATGCATCGATGAGTTTGCGCATAAAGGGACCACTCTCCCCGCGTTTGTTCTGGAGTTCACCATCGGTACCCTGCGTGAGGGCAAGTACCTTGGTTGGAAATAACTCCCGGCGAACGAGCTCCTCCATAAGGGAGACTAGTAGTGAGGAGCGGTACAGGGTGCCGTCTATATCAAATACCGCCACGGGGCGCTTCTTTTCCATAGGTCTATGGTACTCCTCTGGAAAGCAAAACACACTTCCGGAGAAGTGTGCATTTTTGCGAGAAAGATCAGAATGAGGTTGTGGACCTGAACTCCTGGGGGAGGGGCATGGGTTTCCCCAAACCATAAGACACAGCGCAACGGAACCGTGGGTATGGCCGGACTGAAATACAAAAGCACAGTCGGGAATTTGATGAAACGGCCGTTTCATCAGCGCATGCCACTTGGCAGTTGTTGCGTCCCTCTCGAGAGCGGTAAGCCGCCCCCGCAAGGTTCAGGCCCACAAATGCATACTAAACCTTTCTTTCTTAAAAGCAACTACTTCGCCCGAGGCCACCGCTGCTCCGCTTCTGGCCATATTTTTGTTAGTGGATGCTCTGCGCACTCATGGGGAAGCGCCGGACACACATACCTGCCGTACAGAACCAGTCCATTATTCACATACTTCCAGTCCTCCGTAGGTACGAGTGCTTCCAAGTCCTTAGAGATCTTGGTAAGGTCTTTGCTGTCCGTTAGATCAAACCTCAAAGCAAACCTACGCACATGGGTGTCTGTTGGGATTCCCTCATAGATTCCGTAGAGCTCACCCAGTACGACGTGCGCGGTTTTGTATGCCACTCCCGGAAGCATAATGAGCTCCTTCTCGGTACGAGGTACGTCTCCCCCAAACTTATCCAGTACTACCTTTGCGGCACCAATAATGTGCTTGGTCTTGTTTTGAAAAAAGGTAATCGAGGAAATCATCTCTGCAAACTCACTCGGTTCTGCTTTGGCAAGGTCCTGAACACTGCTATATCTCTTAAACAGGGTCTTTGTTACCATGTTCACTTTCTTGTCCGTGCACTGCGCAGACAAAATAACCGCCACCACCAACTGAAATGGCGTCTCGTATTCGAGTTCTGTCTTTGGCTCTGGATACGTTTTCTTTAGATAGGCAACTATCCTTTCCATTCGCTCACGCCTCTCCAGTGTCTGCTTTGTTGGAAACAGTTCAGGCATGCGCCTTCAAATCAGCAAGAACCTGTACCGCGTGCACTTCCGGCTTCACGTTCTCATATATTTTGGCAATATTCCCTTTTGGATCAATGAGGAAGGAGGTACGGAAAATACCCTCATACTCGCGTCCCATCATCTTCTTGGTTCCCCACACGCCGTATACCTGCACCATCTCCTTGCCCTCGTCCGCGAGGAGGGTGAACGGAAGAGTGTACTTCTCCGCAAACTTCTTGTGGCTGGCAACACTGTCTGCAGAAATACCAAACACCATTGCATTAAGTGCAGAGAAGTCAGGGAAGACATCCCGTATGGCTTGGGCTTCTTTGGTACACCCGGGCGTGTCGTCCTTAGGGTAAAAGTAGAGGAGTACCCACTTCCCTACGCACTCAGCAAGGGTATGCACCTCACCATTCTGATCAGGGAGTGAAAAGCTTGGAGCACGCTCACCAACGGAAAGTTTCATAATTATTGAAGTATATCTTCTTCAGGAGGATCGCTTCGGCTGAACCCTGCCCGGTATGCAATGGCAATGAGTGCACCGAGTGCTGCTGAGGTGAGCACACACACCACGAGAGGTCCAAGCACCGGAACCGAGCTCACCATATAGAGCGCCACGGTTCCAAGTACCGCCGTACGCCAGGTGATGCGGTCTTTCTTAAACAACGCACGAGAAAGAGCTGCGCCAGCAATAAGTCCTGCATACAAGTATGCGAGCATTAAAAGAAGCACGTAGAGCGCTGCAAGCAGTACCGCAAGCGCAAATCCCACGAAGGAGATAAGGAGGAGCATGATAAGCACCGGGGTGGCAACAACAGTGGCAAATCCAAGAAGTGCAAAGAGTGACGACTTGCGTGGGGTTCGGCGCAGTGTTCGCTCCACCACCATCAATGCTAGTTGCGGGAAGAGACCCACCACCACTCCGGCCGCAATCACTATGGCCAGTATGCGCACGACAAGAAGCACACCAGCGCCAGCGATAGCAAACCGCTTCGCTTCTTCGTTCGTGGGAAGGAATGCAGAGGAACCTGTGTAGGTTACTCCTCCGGCAATTACCGCAGAAGCAGGTACCACTACCTGCTGGGGAGCGTCATATTTGAGGGAACCGGTAATCTGAGTACCCTCGGCGATGAATACCTTGTCTGAGGCCGTGACGGTCACATCACCCTGAAGGAGACCAGAGAGATAGACATCAGCACCGTATACCATGACCTTCCCTCCGCTCCCACTAACGCGCACCGTTGCGCCAAGGAGGTGCATATCAGTGGCTGTGGTCGAGGCAGTGATGGTGCCTGCAATTGCCATCAAGTCTCCTCCAATAGTGCCGTCCACCAGTATCTCTCCTCCAACCGCACGCACATCCCCCGCTACCGCCTTACGCACAGTTATCGTGCCTCCACCCAAAAGTGCATCCCCGGCAACACTCGAAGAAACAGAGAGGGTCGCGCCACTGGCAACTAAGTCCCCTCCTAAAGGAGCCGCCAGGGTGACATCGCTTCCTGCAACGTAGAGGTTCTCTGAAACGGGCTCAGAGACAACCACCGTGCGTGCCGAGGTGAGTGTTGCGGCACTAACAGACAAAGGAAGTGTTCCCAGAACTATGATTGCTAAGAGTACAGAAAAGCGTGAAATCATACGGAAGGAACGTTACTCTTAGTCTTTCGCCAAAGGTCCTGCAGTACAAAGAATATGAGGAACGAAATACCAGCTGAACCAATGCAGTACACACACAGTGCCTTGATAAGTACGAACTGAATTGCCAGGAATACGAGAGACGCGAGTGCCCCCGCAATACTAAGCACGTAGAGTGCGCGAGTGAGGAAACGATCGTGAAGCACAAGAAGCAATGCCGCGAGCACAAAAGTCACGGCATAAAACCCAACCCCATAGAGCGCAAGGGGAATGCCCAAGAAGTGTGAATACGGACTCTTGGCAACAATGTTGCAGCCATCAAGCGCCGCGCCAAGGTCGCATGAGAGCGCAGTGTTGGAGAGCGCACTGGCGGTCAGGTACCAGGCGTCGGCAATCCCCGCAAAAGCTAAGAGGAGGAGAATCCAAACAAGTGCAGTTCGGTGCATGGGCTAATCGTACCGTGGCCTTGGAGCTCGGGCAATGGTGCTAAAATTAAGCCTATGGAACATGAAGAATTGAGTGAGGAAGAGATTCGGGCGAGACTGAGCCCCGAGGAATATCGGGTCTTGCGTCAGGCGGGTACCGAGGCACCCTTTTCGGGTGAGTATGTAGACAACCACGATACCGGCATGTACCACTGCCGCGCGTGTGGAGTGGCACTCTTCTCTTCAGACAAGAAGTTTGATTCAGGGAGCGGTTGGCCTTCCTTCACCGACCCAGCAGTAGCAGAGAATGTAGGCACTCGCCTTGAAGCAGACGGCAGAACCGAAGTGTACTGCAAGAACTGCAATAGCCACCTGGGTCATGTGTTCAATGATGGGCCCAAGGAAGCGGGAGGAAAGCGATATTGTATCAATTCGGTGAGTCTTGCGTTTGAACAAGAATAGAAGCCCTCGAGTCGTATTCCTATTCGGCTCCTTCAATCTTATGCTGGTACTTCTTCAGCCAAGCGGGGAATTGTGAGTGAAGCGGTGTCGGAAGATCGTCAAGGCGAAACCAACCCACTTCATCAAATTTGTGGGGCTCGGCATTATATGCTTTCTCACGATCAATCTGCACCAGAAAATCTAGCCCTACCCAGTGAGTTGGTTTCCCTGCCTGTTCTCGAAAAATGTCACTGTATCCCATAAACTCGTGCGAAATAATCTCGGTGCCATATTCTTCACGTATTTCTTTGCGCAGAGTGTCTTCAACACTATCCCTAAAGTCTACGCCTCCTCCTCCTGAGTCCCAGCAGCCATGCTCGTCGCGGCAGCGTACACTTCGCTTGGCGAAGAAATACTCTCCATTCCCGTCGTGACACAGGAACGAAACGGTGACCCCTGGATAGTCTTCTCCCTTTTTCATATATGACACACCGCGTTCGGGTGCTTTTCAAAATACCGCTGATGATATTCTTCGGCCCTATAAAATTCTGTGGCTTCGATGACTTCGGTGACAATTGTTTGTGGGTAGTAGTTTGGCGCAAGTTCCTTCACTATCTTTTCTGCAATCTCTCTTTGTCCTTGGTTGAGATAAAAAATTCCTGATCGATACTGACTACCCACATCAGGGCCCTGACGATTCAATTCAGTCGGATTATGAATGGTGAAGAACTTCCGCACCAGTGCTTCATATGAGATCTGCTCTGAATCAAAGGTTACCCGTACTGCTTCTGCATGCCCAGTTGTGCCCGTACACACGTTTTCATACGTTGGGTTTTCTTGAGTTCCACCTAGGTATCCACTTTCAGCATCCACTACTCCCGGCACATCGAGAAATGCTTTCTCGATTCCCCAGAAGCACCCCGCGGCAAATATGGCCTGTTCCATAGCACCAGTATAGCAACCTTGTTGATGCGCGATGGGTTCTAGAGAATAGAGGGATTTGATCACTGACAGGACGAATACGAGTAGGCACCTACTCGCCTTATCCACTAGCTTCAATCGCATGCCTATATTTCAGGCACTTGGGCTCGGGATACTGATACTCGTCCTTCAGTCACTCGCTCCCACAGTCCTTCACCAAACTGAATCTACCGTACTTGCCTTCTTGCGTGGTGCTGAGCTTTCAGCAAACATGGCAACGTCTCTTGTTGCCTCTGTTGGCTCGATTGAACCTCCTCGATTGCCCTCGGCACTCCCGGATTTTCCGCTCCCGCAAGTATCTCAAGTTCGTAGTTTCTAGTTTCCCCTCACTCAGTCAGACACCCGTCTGGCTGTGTTTGTTTATACAAAAGGTATACTGCTTCCACATGATCACCGACCTCTTTGGTATTCCTCTCACCGACCTCGTACAAACTGCGGGCTATCTCGGCATATTCGCTATTGTGCTTTCTGAGTCCGGACTCCCGTTTGGGTTTATCTTTCCGGGCGATACTCTCCTCTTTGTGGCAGGACTGCTCGCCTCACAAGGGGTATTTAACATCGCACTCCTCCTACTTCTTACCACCAGTGCCGCCATTATTGGCGACAGTATTGGGTACGCCACCGGAAAGTATGTGGGTCCCCGACTGTTTGCCGGGAAGCGGGGATTCTTTTTTAATGACCGAACCATACAAAAGACTGAGGCATTCTACGCACGCTATGGTGTCCGGGCACTTATTTTTGCACGGTTTGTGCCCACCGTGCGCACCTTCGTGCCCATCTTTGCGGGTGTGGGAAACATGAAATATCGCACCTTCCTGACATACAACATTGTGGGGGGTGTTCTGTGGGGTACAGGGGTGACCTACCTCGGATATGCACTTGGAAATGTGTTCCCAAACCTTGAGCACTACCTCCTTCCTATTATTGTGGCCATCATCATTGCTTCCTCCACTCCCCTTCTCTACGAGGTGTGGCAGGCAAGAAAGAAGTCTTAGAGCGCACTCTGGTTCTCTATTGCATTTATGAATGCGCGCTTCTCGTATTCAATACCGAGCCAGATACCAAGTAGGAACACACCCACAAATAGCACTACTGCCACAAGTTGCGAGAACTGCGTCACCCGAGTCCATTCTGTTTTCATGTACTAAGCATACCAGAAAGAGCGACTCCTCGGAGCCGCTCTTTCTGAGAACACCTATCCTACTTACTTCTTCAGTGCCTCATCTACCGCAGCTGCTACCGCTGCATAGGGCACCGCTCCAGAGAGAAGCTTGGTTCCCACAATCACACTTGGCGTGCCATTAATCCCAAAGGAAGCACCCTCAGCTCGAGATGCAGTAATACGCTTAGTGTACTCCGCCTTCTTGCTTTCCATCAGTGACTTTACTTTAGCAATATCAATACCAGGAACTTTCTCTTTGGTTACCTTCTCGATAGAGGCGAGATCGCCAAAGCCCTGGTCCCCTTCATCGTCCTGAGCGTCCATAACTGCGGTCAACCAATCATGGAATAGATCAGGAGATGCGTCCCATACCGCATGCGCAAAGAGTGCCGCTGTTTGAGAGTCCTCTCCCAGGAACTGGAAGTCCTTGAAGACAATCTTCAACTTCCCTGCCTTCACATAATCCTCTATGAGCTTCGGTGTGATGGTCTGTTCAAACTGTTTGCAGAATGGGCACTGGTAATCAAACCAAACCACTAGTGTTGCCGGAGCAGTTGGACTTCCAATGAATGGTTCACCATCCGTGGTGACGTCCTTCACGTCTACACTCACCGCAGGCTGTGCACCGTCATTCTTTGGTGCGCCGCCCTGCCCAAACATAAACGCAAGCGCAATAATTCCCGCCCCCACTATCACCGCAATGGGGGTGAGATACTTTTCAATAAATCCTCCGGATGTTGTCTGTTCCATAACGAGTTAGATGCCCTTTAGTTACAATAATCCCCAGTATAGCAGAAAGCCCGAAGCTGCAAGCTCCGGGCTTTCTGGGTTCTATGTACTCACTGTTTTAGGCACCAATAAAGGTAAGGGCCTTTCCAGCTTCTCCGGCGCGGCCGGTACGGCCGATACGGTGCGTATAGTCTTCGTAGCTTGCCGGGAGATCGTAGTTAATCACGTGGGAGACTCCTGAGATGTCGAGTCCGCGTGCGGCTACGTCGGTTGCAACAAGCACATTCACCTCGCCACGCTTGAACGCGCCCAGTGCCTTTTGTCGAGCACCGTGCGTCTTGTCTCCGTGAATGCTCTCGGCACGAATGCCGCCAGCACGTAGGTCCTTAGTGAGACGCTCCACGCCGTGTTTAGTTCGTCCGAAGACGAGTACGCGCTTCGCCGCTTCGTCCCTAAGAATCTCAGAAAGCTTCTCAAACTTTTCAGAAGCATGTGCACGAATAACATCCTGGTCAATGGTGTGCGAGGTCTCACGAGTCTTAACCGTTACGCGCACAGGCTTCGTCAGGAAGTCTCCAATCAGGCGTTCAATGTCTCGAGACATAGTTGCGGAGAAGAAAAGCGTGTGACGCTTGGCACGCATCTTGCTCATGATGAAACGCATATCATCAATGAATCCCATGTCGAGCATGCGATCTGCCTCGTCCAGTACAAGGGTACCGAAGTGGGTCAGATCAAGCTCCCTGCGCTCCATAAGGTCCTTCAGACGTCCTGGCGTACCAATAACGAAAGCCGGGTTACGGCGAAGCACACGAACCTGAGGGCTAATGTTTGCTCCTCCTACGCAGGTGACGGACGCAAGGCCAAGCCCCTTGGCAAAGCCCCAGAATTCCTCTTCAATCTGAATAGCGAGTTCGCGCGTTGGCACCATGATAAGTACGCGCTCTGGTTGATTGAGTGCGCGGAACTTGAGTACCTTATCTATGAGGGGAATAAGAAAAGCTGCTGTCTTTCCAGTTCCGGTATTAGCCAAACCTACAATGTCTTCCCCCTTAAGTACGTGAGGGATGGACTGGTCCTGAATTGGGGTTGGGAGGGTGTATCCCTTCTTGGCAATGTTCTCCTTGAGACGCTCATCGATAGCAAAGCCCGCAAATGCGTGCTCGGGCACATATGCTTCTACGTGCTCAGGAGCGGTTGCCTTATTGATAAGCTTTGAGATATCCACATCCATTTCCTGATAGTTGCGCTTGCCGCGAGAGGGGGTGCTGGTACGCTGAGAGCTACCACGACTTCCCCCACCGCGAGAGTCGCGGCGCGGTCCGTTACTGAATGAGGATCGGCTACGACGCTGCTCTACCGGAGCGGTAGCAGGACGCTTAAAACCACCCTCAAGGGCGAAGCGCATACCGGCTTCGTATGCAGAACTGTTTTGCGGAGCGCGTCCACGAGAACTTCCTCCACGGAAGCTACCGGCGCGGCTTGGGCCTCGCGAGCGCGAATTATTTGGTTGATTCATTATGGTGATTCTTTGCGGAGGCGCGCCTTACGCGCTACTTCCTTGGTTTGTATGACCAGTGCGCATAGGCGCTTGGCTGCAACGTCTCGAGTCTCTCAGCAGTAGCTGGTCTCGAGGCTAGCAAAAGCGGCTCAAGACGGAAAACGTAAGGAGAAACGTTGTATAAATCCATTATAGCTCCCTTTGGCTAAAATAGCAAGAAGCCGCCATGCGGCGGCCTATTTGCTTAACGACGAGCCTTCGCGCGCTCTGAATCGGTCAGAAACTGCTTACGCAAGCGAACGCTCTTAGGGGTGATTTCGAGATAATCGTCCTCGGTCATCACTTCGAGCCCACGCTCAATGGTAAGAATGAATGGGGGCACAAGGTTGATAGCCTCGTCCATTCCTGAAGAGCGCACGTTTGACTGGTTCTTACCCTTGGTTGGGTTTGCCTGCATCTCCTCACCCTTACTCGTGTTTCCGATAACCATACCCTCATACACTTCGGTAGCCGGAGTAATGTACAACACACCGCGCTCCTGAAGTCCCCAGAGTGCATAGCCAAGAGCCTTCCCCGTGGCCATAGAAATCATAGAACCTACTTGGCGTTTCTTGATCTCTCCGGCGTATGGCTTGAATCCAAGAACGCGAGACGAGAGAATTCCCTCTCCCTTGGTGTCCACCACAAACTGTCCACGGTATCCGAGGAGTCCACGCGTTGGGCCCTCAAAGGTGAGGCGAACGGCGTTCTCATTTTGGGTGAGGTTCTGCAAGACAAAACTTCGAAGTCCAAGGCGCTCAATAATAGAACCCTGATACTCGCTTGGGGTATCGATAATGACCTCCTCAAACGGTTCACTCTTCACCCCGTCTATCTCACGAATAATTACCTGAGGCTGAGAGACCTGCATTTCATAGTCCGCGCGCCGCATGTTCTCAAGGAGAATAGCGAGGTGCAGCTCACCGCGGCCTGATACCTTAAAGGCGTCCGGAGATACGAAGTCCACTTTCAGTCCGACGTTAACTTCAAGCTCGCGCTCGAGATATTCGCGTAGCTGACGACTGGTTACGTACTTCCCTTCTTTCCCTGCAAACGGAGAGTTGTTCACCAGGAAATTGACCGTGATAGTTGGCTCGTCAATGGCAATAGCCGGCATTGGTTCGGTTGCCTCGTCGGTGGTAATAGTCTCTCCAATGTAGGCGTCACTAATCCCCGCCACAATTACAATGTCTCCTGCTACCGCCTCAGGCACGTCCACTCGCTCGAGACCCTTAAAGGTGAATAGTTTGGTTATTTTCGCCGAACGACTTTCACCGTCTGGCTTCTTTACCAATACGGTCTGTCCTGCTTTTACTACTCCTTCGTACACACGACCAATAGCCAAACGACCAAGGAAGTTGTCGTACGCCAAGTTAAATGTCTGAAGCTTGAGTGGCTTATCAGCACTTTCCTGACTAGAAGTAGGAGCAACCTTCTCCAAAATTACATCAAGAAGTGGTGAGAGATCCTTGCGCTCATCGTCGAGCTTGCGCATAGCCACCCCTTCGCGACCAATGGCATACACGGTGGTAAAGTCGGACTGTTCATCACTTGCACCAAGTTCAAGGAAAAGCTCGAGCACCTGTTCCTCTGCCCAATCGGCGTTAGCTGCAGGCTTGTCTATTTTGTTCAATACCACGATAGGCTTAAGGCCGAGCTCGAGAGACTTCTTCAATACGAAACGAGTCTGGGGCATTGGTCCTTCCTGTGCGTCCACAATGAGGAGCACGGAGTCGATGGAGCGCAATACGCGCTCCACTTCAGAACCAAAGTCGGAGTGGCCAGGAGTGTCCACGATGTTAATCTTCGTTCCTTTGTACTCAATGGAGGTGTTCTTGGAGTAGATGGTAATACCGCGCTCGTGCTCAATGGTGTTTGAGTCCATAGACACACCCTCAGCAGCAGCTCCCGTCTGCTTCATGATGGCGTCTGTGAGCGTGGTCTTGCCGTGGTCCACGTGAGCGATGATGGCGATGTTGCGTATTTCCATAATAGATAAAATAAAAATGCCCCTCGGGCGATTGACTTCAATATACCGTTATATGGGTGGGGCGTCAATCTGCGCTATTTCAAATACTTCCGCACATTCTTCAACTGCCCTGCGTACGTTGGTGAGCAGTGGATGTCCCCCTCGTTATCATGCAAATAATAGACACAGTTAGTCTTTGCTGGATGGAGTGCTGCTTCAATGGACTCTAGGGACGGGTTGGCAATAGGATGTGGGGGTAATCCACGATACTTATACGTATTAAAGAGTGAGTCGAGTTTCTTATCCGCAGCAGTTGGCACCGGCCACCAGTTCCCTTTTCTCCCTTGAATGTATTGGAGGGTTGCATCAACCTGGAGTCCCATATTGTCCTCTATGCGATTCCACAAAATACCCGCGACAAGATGCTTATCATCTTCGGCTGCTTCGCGCTCTATGAGAGACGCCATGGTGAGGACATCTTGCCAGGCAATGCCGCGTTGTAAGGCCTCAGTTGCATACGGCGCAAAGACTTCTTGGAATCTGCCCCGCAGTCTTCCCGCAACATAGGACGGTGTCTGATCGGTTGGAATAAGATACGTGTCTCCATAGTACACACCCTCGATAAAGTCAGGAGAGGGTGCGGTATCAATATTTATCCAATGAATTCGTTCCTCCTCACTCCAGCCAAGCTTCTTCACCAGCAGATCTGCTATCTGTTCCTTGCGCCAGCCACTCGGGATGGTTACCCAGGCAAGATAGGGGGCAGAAGTAAGGGTCTTTGCAATGGTGAGGTGTCCATGCTCGCCGAGAGTTCGTACCCTCCCTCTTGAATTCCCCGTCCTGAATCGTGTATACGGTACGCGATGGAGAATGCCGTGCTGCTCTTCACAAACCCTGCCTGACGCAATTCTCTGGTGATTTCAAAAACACTCGCGTCTGGCTTCACAATAAACTCACGGGCTTCTGCATGTGGATCTGCTGGACCAAAGAACTGTGCATATAAAAGCAAACTTCCTACGATGAGCACCACTACTCCTGCTCCCGCAAGGATAAGAGGGCGGCGCCAGCCACCCGACGGACGAAACGTTCGTACCTTTTCAAGAAACAATTCAAACTGCATGTTGTTCTATTCTACGACACCACCGCTACTTCTCCCCAAGGATAACAAGCCGGGCAAGTTTCAGTTCGTCATACGAATACTTTCCTTTTAGTTTTCCAAAGGCGGGAGCCAGTTTTAACTCTCCTTTAGTACCAAAGGCAGCGGCAATTTTTGGCAGTGCCGTGCGCAGACTTTCGGGAAGAAGGGCTTCTATCTCTTCGGATGTGAGCACACCTCCCTCACGAAGTTTCTCGAGGTGATCACAAATAGTACCAAAGGTCAGTTTGCGCACCTTCACTATCTCCTCAATACTTTTTCCTTCTTTCACCAAGGCAAGCGTCTCCTCGTAGGTGGATTTTTTTGGAGAACGAACCGCACCTTCGGCAGTGGCCTCAAGTGTTCCTCCCGATGCTCGAATAAATCGCTCTTGCATTTGCGTTAGCTCCCCCTCAGCATCAAGTGCCTCAAATGCGCGCCTGGCAGCTTCAGACTGTTCTTTGAACGAGCGATCAATGGAAAGTACCTCGGGATGTACCTGCATGGCGCTCTCGCTCCATCCAAGAAGTTGGAGCCCGTCGAGGGTGCGGACTCGAGAAAGTGCTACATACCCCTGGCCGTATTCAAATGCACGCGATAAATCTATGGCGGCAGCGTCCATACTCATTCCCTGACTCTTGTGCACGGTGATTGCCCAGGCAAGGCGCAGTGGTATCTGAGCGAGGCTTGCGCGCACCTTGCCATTCTCTTCCACCGCCCAGTCCACGGGCGCCACCACAATCTCGCGCCCGTCCCGTGTTTCGATAATAGGATTCCCCGTACCCATCTCGTATCCAATCACGCAGCCGAGTGTTCCGTTTACGTATCCCACTGCCGGATTATTCTTGGTGCACATAACAATAGCTCCTTCCTTCAGACTAAGAGTCTCCGGAGACAGGCAGCCACGCTTCAGGGCTTCGGTTAATACTGCAGGTCCGGTGGTGTTCATAGAAAATACATGGGCTCGCGCAGAGAGCGAAGCTAGTTTCTCATCGTTAATGCGATCCACGTCAGCGTTGTGCGTGAAAAGCCGGGGAGTATCAATCTCCACCGTATCCATCTCGGCTTCTCTTGAGGTAATAACAGACACATGGGTGTGGTCCCACTCACCACTTCGAATGGCGGCCAGTACGTTCAGGAATACTGAATCCTCCTGGCGATGTTGTTCGGTTAGATAGCAGACGAGTGGATTGAGTTTCTTCCAGGCGGGAGATTGAAACGCAAACGACGTTTCGCCACGCGACACCGGCGGCAACTGAAAGAAGTCCCCCACCAATACTGTCTGGATACCTCCCATAGGGAGTTCACTGTGTCGTACCTCACGTAGTACCGCATCGACCATTTCAAGCACACCGCCCGAGAGCATAGATACTTCGTCTATGATAAGCACTTTTGCCTTCTGCAAACGCTTAGCCACATGCTCTTTGGAGCTAATGACATCAAGAAGCTCGGGGGTCATACGCTCGGCAATACCAATGCCACTCCAGGAGTGGATGGTCATACCACCCACGTGAGTAGCCGCAATACCGGTGCTTGCGGTAATAGCCGGCTCAATAGCGTGACTGCGCAGCCAGCTCACATACGCATTCACCGTATGCGTCTTTCCGCTTCCTGGTTCACCCGTAAGAAATACGTTCGCACCGGTTTGCAGTATGGTGAGTGCTTCGGACTGGGTCATGAAAGAGAGAACTCTAGATAGAGAGGCGCGTGATCCGATACTTCGTCAGGGAGAACTTTAAAGTCTTCAACGGTGACTTCGTCGCTCACGAATGCGTAGTCGGCAAACTGTTCACTACTTTTCGTATAAAGAGTAGTGCGGGTGGACGTAATACCGAACTCGGAAATAAGATTACGCATACCTGCCGCTTCAAGTTTTCTAACACTTTCAGTGTCCGGACGAAGATTAAAATCTCCTACCAACACAACCGGTACCTCAAGGCTCGTAACAAATTGAACAATATTATCCGACTGTGCGAGTCGATCCTCTGAGTCCCCCTTACCCTGGCCATTCCACAGTCCATGTACTTGTGCGATGACACACTCGTGGTCTGCAGTACCTATGCGAATATACTGCAGATTCCGAGCGTGGTTTCCATTCTCATCAGGATCAATGAACCCACGTTCTCGATATACAAAGAGTTCTCCCTCCTCTAAAACCTTTATGTCCTTATGCACAAACAATGCTAAGCCGTAGTAGTCATTAAAATGTGGTCTGAAATAATGCACGTGATTCGGGAGTGTTTTCTGAATATTGTTTAAGAGGTCCAAGTCTATTCCGACTAATTCTGATGAGCCGGCAATCTTTCCTACCATTTCTTCTCCTCCACACCATATTTCTTGTAAACAAAAAACATCTACGTCCTGTTGTTCTCTAAAGAAAGCCAATAGTTCCTCACGACCTGCCTTACCGCCCCACGTATTAAGGGAAATGACTTTCATTGTGCTCTAACGCTTCTCAACCAAAAGCACAAACCGGTAGTCCGTTGAATTCAAAGTTGCAGTACTTACCCGCACCGGCTCAACACTCACCAGTGTCACCTTCATTGATTCGGTCGTACTAGTCTCTCCAAGTTTTAACTCGAGAGTACTCGTACCCTGTATAGAGCTACTCACCCGTACCGTCCCTGCTTGTATACACTGCACGTCTTTGGGGCATCGACTGTCCTCAAGAATCTTGTCGAGGACAATGTAAAACTCTCCCGCTTGTCCGCGTTCGCCAAGGGAAAGGGTGAGCGTAGTGGAAGTCTCAACAACGGGTGGCACCACAACTTGTTCTGCCGGAACTGGCGCAAGCGCCGTGCGAGGATGCTGCAACGCATACCCCACCATTCCCCCAAGAAGCACCACTACCGCTCCAACTATCCAGAGATACATAAAGGTATGATGCGGTTTCTCGTGGTGGTTCAACATAACGTCCATAGTACCACCCGCCTTCAATACGTTGACATATTTGCTTTTCCAGTATAAAGTGTTGAAATGAAATCGATTATCCAGCGCCTTATGAGCGCCCTGCAATATGTGCGTCGTACAAGCCTAAAGACCTGGGTCTGGTTCCGGGGGCAAAAGCTCTGGAAGCAAATTATCATTGGAGCACTTCTTGCCGCTCTAGTAGTTGGTATGGTGCTGTTTTTGACGTCATTCACAAAGACAGATGCTGCAGGCGACCAACCGCGCACCGTGACTCTGTCTAGTGCCGGTTCCCTTTCAGGAACTGGGGACGGTGCAAATGTGCTTGGAACCGTGCGCTCCGTCACAGAAGCTTCTCTATTAGCTGAAAGTAGCGGCACGGTGCGCAGTGTTCGCACAACTCTTGGCGCGAGTGTTCCCGCAGGATTTATTATTGCAGAGCTCGAGAACGCTGCGCAGCGCGCGAGCGTCCTTCAGGCCGAAGGAAGCTATGACGCCGCTATAGCAGCACGAAGTGGTGTGTCTCCAACAGACACCAGTGCTTCTGTGCGCAATACCTATCGCGCGGCATTCTCTGCGGTGGATAGTGCACTCTCAAATCAGGTTGATTCGGTGTTTGGAGACCCCACCCCACTTGGTCCGCAACTTCTTATTAATGCCGTGAATCCGTCTCCTGACTATTTTTCTCGCGCTCGAGACACACTTAATCAGCGCATGATTCTCTGGCGCGCGCACCAAGCAACTCTAGGCGCAACTGACCCCGGACAACTTCTGGACGAGGCACAAGGAATTGTGGACAGCACCTCTTCTTTTTTAAATGATCTTACTCGTGCAGCAAGCGAGACTAACTCGGGTGCTAGTGCAACCCAAGTGGCGAACCTAGCTGCTGCCAGGGCTACGGTGAACGCGCAGCAGGTCGCACTGGCCAGCAGCAGAGAAGCATACCGAAGCAAGAGTGTGAGTTCCACCGCGTCTGTTGATGCCTCCGTTAAGATTGCGCTTGGTGCGCTTCGTGGGGCTCAGGCACAACTTGAGAAGACGCTCATACGTGCGCCCATTGGCGGCACCGTTAACTTCTTGCCAATTCGTGTGGGTGACTACGTCACGCAGTATTTGCATGTAGCAACCGTTGCACAAAACGGTTCACTTGAAATTGTGACCAGCGTGTCTGAAGACGAGCGAACCCAACTCTCGGTAGGAGACAAGGTACACATAGATGCGCTCTATGGTGGGGTGATCACGAGCATTGCTCCCGCACTTGATCCAAGCACCCGACAAATAGAGGTGCATATTGCAGTCACTGATTCCAAAACAACATTGCTGAACGGTCAGTCAGTACACATTACGTTGCCAGGAGCAGTTGCCGTTACCGCTAGCCAGGGTCCACTCATGCTGCCCTTGGCTGCGGTAAAGCTGCGCGCCGGAGATCGTCTCGTATTTAGTGTGAATGAGGAGGGTCGTCTCGTGGGCCACATTGTTACGGTAGGCGAAGTACGCGGCAACCGTATTGAAATACTGAGTGGTCTTACTCCAGACACCCGCATTGTGACGGACGCACGAGGACTGTCCGAAGGACAGAAGGTGTCGATAGCAAGTATCTAACCCATGACGAAATTCTGGAGCTTCTTTCTGAAGAAACGTACCTTCACCGTGTTTCTCATGGGTGGCCTCTTGGCGGCTGGGTTGTATGCGGTTGCGGTCATACCAAAGGAAGCAACACCGGATATTTCTATTCCACTCGGCGTTGTTTCTACCGTGCTTCCGGGAGCATCCGCGTCTGACGTTGAGCGCCTTATCACAGACAAAATAGAGAGTGGGGTACTTGGTGTTGAGCACGTTTCAAAAGTGACTTCAACTTCCGGGGACGGCATCTCCGTGGTCTCAGTTGAGTTTGATGCGTCAGCAAACATTGATAAGTCGATACAGCTTCTTAAGGACGCTGTTGATAAGGTGCGTCCAGAATTGCCCACCGAAGCACTAACACCCACTGTGTCCGATGTTAACTTTGCAGACCAACCAATTCTCATCGTATCGGTCTCGGGCAACCTCGCTCCACAAGAACTGACCGCCCTCGGCGAGAGTGTGTCGGACGAATTGAAGCGGGTGCCCGGAGTGTCGAAGGTTTCGGTATCAGGGGTGCGTGATCGCCAGGTACAGGTGGTGGTACGCCAAGCGGCGCTTCGCCAGTATGGGCTCTCACTTTCAGATGTTACTGGCGCACTCCGCTCCGCAGGCATTGCGTCTCCTGCTGGCTCTATCACCGTGGACGGCGTGAATTACGGCGTGCGTTTTGAATCTGGAATACTTTCCCCTGAAGCAGTTGGGGCGGTTGCCTTGGCCGGACCCGGCGGGAGCACACTCCACATACGCGATGTTGCTGATGTAGTGGACGCACTCGAAGACCCGCGCACGTATTCAAGAGTGTCTGTAGCAGGAAGCCCTGCAGAACCATCTCTCACCCTCACTCTGTATAAGAGCCGTGGCGGCAACATTGTGGAGACCGGGCACGCCGTTGAAAAGAAGTTGAAAGATCTGGAAAGCAGCTTACTTGCTGGAACACACACGGTTATTTCGTACAACGGTGCGGAAGAAGTAAACGAGAGCCTTACCGAGCTCACCCGTGCCGGTATTGAAACCGTCATACTGGTGATGCTCGTGCTTCTCTTTACCCTCGGCTGGCGAGAGTCTTTGGTTGCGGCTGCCTCCATTCCCCTTTCTTTCCTGGTTGCCTTCATTGGTCTTTTAGCTTCTGGCAACACTCTTAATAATGTTTCCCTCTTCTCACTCATCCTCGCCATTGGTATTTTAGTTGACTCCGGGATTGTGGTAGTGGAAGCATTCCATACTCGACTACTTGAGTACGGAAATAAACAAAAAGCAGCGGTGGCGGCAATACGCGAATACGCGTGGCCGCTTATTGCAGGAACCTTCACCACCATTGTGGTATTTGTTCCGCTCTTCTTTCTTTCGGGGATTGTAGGTAAGTTCCTGGCCTCTATTCCCTTCACCATTATCTTTGTGCTCCTTGCCTCAATCTTTGTGGCACTTGGATTTGTTCCGCTTCTTGCAATGTTCTTTGTTCGCGACACGCACTCAGTAATCCAAGACCGTCAGGAGAAATACAATCAACGAGCAAAGGTCTGGTACCAAGCATTCCTGCACAAGCTCCTCAACAATGCGCAGGATCAAAAGAAGTTTCTCATCACCATGGGAGTGTTGTTTGTCCTCGCCCTTATGCTGCCCTCAACAGGATTACTTAAATCAATATTCTTCCCTGGTGCTGATTCAGATTTCGTCTATGTGCAGATTGAGAAGCCTCGAGGAACTGAGCTTGCTCACACCGATCTCTCGGTCCGTGAAGTAGAGGAAATCCTCTACACAAACAAACAGGTTGCTTCCTTTGTAAGCGAAGCAGGTTCTGGTAGCTCATTTGCGGGAGGTGCGGGGTCTGGACCTGCAAGCGGCAGCAATGTCGGAAACATTACGGTGAATCTTCAAAAGAATCACCGTCAGACAAGTGCAGAATTTGTGACTGCGCTACGCAAGGAGCTTGCTTCTATTACCTCTGCCACCATAACCGTGAGTGAACCATCTGACGGCCCCCCGTCATCCGCTCCGGTCACTATTACATTTCAAGGAGACGACCTTAATGCACTCACCCTCACCGCAGACAATGCCGCTCACACCCTGTCTGATATTCCGGGCGTGGTGAATGTGAACGCCAGCACCAAAGACTCGAGCTCTGAGTTTGTCGTTACTTTAGACAGTGCCCGTGCTGCAGAGCTCGGGGTGTCTCCACTCACCGTAGCAGACACGCTGCGCACCGCACTCTTTAGTGCAAAAGCCACAACGATTCGCACCGGCACCAATGATATTGAGGTGCGTACGAAGCTTGACTTGAATTCAACTTATCGCGACCCTTCAGAGACCACACACACCACCATTGACTCAGTGCGCTCCCTCACTATTCCGGGAAGAAATGGTCCCGTTCCGCTCTCTTCCATAGCAACCATTTCGTATGTTGCTGCTCAAGCAAACATTGCACACGAAGCCGGGATACGTATTAGTACGGTTACCGCAGATGTGGGTCCCAAGGCAAATGCCATAGATGTAACGAAGGAATTTGAGAAACGCTTCACCGACGATCAGATTGGTTCTGGGGTAACGATGAAACTTGGTGGGGCTTCTGAAGATGTGGGGAATTCCTTCCTTGAGCTGTTTGTTGCACTCATCGCCGGAGCAGCCCTCATGCTTTCGATTCTTATTCTTGAATTTAACTCGTTCCGTCAGTCGTTTTATTTGCTTGCCATCATTCCGCTCTCCTTGATTGGCGTATTCTTTGGTCTTGCGTTGGTTGGTCAGCCACTCTCCCTTACCTCAATGCTTGGTGTTATTGCGCTTGCGGGCGTTATCATCAATCACGCCATTATTCTGATGGACTCCATTGCCCGTATTCACGAAGAGCACCCCGAGTACTCTCTGGAAGACGTGGTGGTATCTGCCGCTTCGACTCGTTTACGACCCATTCTTCTCACCACCATCGTTACGGTGATTGGTATGATTCCTCTGGTGTTTGCTTCGGCATTCTGGGCTCCTCTTGCCTTTGCCATTATGGCCGGTCTCGCCTTCTCGCTTCTGTTGACCCTTGTCCTTATTCCGATCCTCTACTACCGTTGGCCAGGAAAAGACATAGCGGCGCGATACGCGCCAAAGAGTTAGTTTTCGGTAGTATCTCCGAGGTATTCTTCGTGGTCGGCTTCCGCCTCTGCCTTTGTTGCATGCACCGTACCGTCTGCGTGGTGTGGGGGCGCATAGAGTGAATAAAGTTTGAGTGGTTCACTCTTTGAGGTGTTTAGAACGTTGTGGCGGGTGCCAGCGGGTACCACCACCGCAAAGCCGTCCGATAGCGAGTGTTCAACGCCGTCCAGAATTGCTTTCCCTTCTCCTTCTTCAATACGGAGAAACTGGTCCTGTCCGTGTACTTCTTCTCCAATATCGGTACCTGCAGGAATACTCATCACCACGAGCTGCATGTATGCAGAGGTGTACAGTACTTTTCTAAAGTTCTCATTTTCAAGCGTTTCCTGTTCGATGTTTCCAGTGTATCCATTCATAGTGTAGTTATTTAAAGAGAATAAGAAGTGTGCCTGCAACCGTGAGAATGATGCCAAGCGCACTCTTCATGGTCAATGCTTCTCCTAAGAAAAGAGCTGCAAAGAGTATGACGAGGACAACACTCATTTTGTCTAATACCGCAACGGCGCTTGCGGGACCCGTCTTCAGCGCAACAAAATACAGTATCCAAGAGGCTGCACCCGCAAGTGCCGAGAGCAGAATAAATATCCATGCCTTTCCGCTAAAAGAGGATAGGGAGAACCCTTCAAACTTCTTGAACAGAAATCCGGCAGCAATAAGGATAAGTGCCATCACCACGCCCCGAATAATGGTGGCAAGAGTAGGATCAACATCTTTTAGGCCAAGCTTACCAAATATGGCAACAGCAGCTGCGGCTACTGCTGAACCTGCGGCAAAGAGGACCCACATATACGTATCGTACCACTGATTCAAAAAAGCACCGGGAGGTGCTTTTTATCTGGTGCTCTACATCTTGTTTCTAGAACAAACCAAAACCGTATCCGGCAAGATATACACCCGCGAGTACCGCAACGATACCGCCCGCCATAAACCACTGACGATTCCCGAAGGAGCGCACCATCTTCTGTATGCTCTTCATTGGTAGGGACAAGTACACAATACCCTCAACCACCATCATGTATCCAATAAGGGAAATGAGACCAATCGGACTCGTAGAAACCTCAGGGTACGCAATAACAATGGCGAGACCTGCAGCAAGATCGAGTGCGCCAAGCACAATGGTAAGTGCGCGATTCTTTGCGATGTCCATCACTGCTGGCATCAGCGACTGCTTCTTAGTGAGTACCAATACTCCCGCAATGATGAGGTAGAGGCCGAACAGTTTTGCAATAAATACTTCGAGCATACGGATTAATTAAGTAAGTATATCAAAACGATAGCATCAAATGAGTGTGTGTACTGAGTTATACACTTTTTGCTTCTGAACGTTCCGGATCGAATATGGAAGGCGCGAGCTGCGCTCCTGATAATATACGTGCAATACGCTCCCCTCCCATAATGGACGGTAGCAAGCCAACACCGTTACAGCCTAAGTTGTACAGAAGCACCGGATTGTGGGGCTCAACCCCGACACGACGTACAAAATTTGGCGTATACCCCATGAGTCCATGCCAACAAAAAGCATATTCGGTTCCGTCTTTAGGATATGAACGGTATTCCTGCGAGAGAAATTCACTAATTTCTTGCTTTTTTTCTTCGTCGCATCCATGCTCTCTCGAATAGAGGGCGAGACTCGGGAGCTCCTTATCAGGTCCTCCCGCACACACCAAGCTCCAGGCAGAAGAGCCTTCGTGTTCAAACGGGCGGCGGGTGAGATAGAAGTAGTCGTCCCCCATACCGTCGTCGCTGCGCACATCAGTTTTGGGATAGTAGCTAATAGCCGTGGGGTCGGCGGCACTCTGTTCGAGATACCCCGCCATGTAGCCAATGAGTCCGCGCACCGAGTGGTGAAACTCGGTATCAATATCCATACCCGCCACATTGCGTATGGTGAAGTTCTCGAACCCATTGGTCGCAAGCACAATGCGAGCGGCAGTAATAGTATGCTTGGTAGTTTTCAGAACTCCTGCATCAGTCTGGAGCTCCACCTCGCGCACGGTTGTTCCTTCGTGGAGGCGGAAACGCTCTGGATACTTCGTAAGCAAGTAACCCACAACTTCCTCAGAGAGGAGTGCGCTGTTGGCACAGCCTTTTTGGGTTGCTATCACCGCAATGTATTCAGGACTCTCTGTTTCTAGCAGAGTAAGAAGATCAGACTGGGGCGCTACCTCAAAGAGATCCTTGTAGTGCTCTGGAATAGCAGGCAGTTCCGTCCATTCACTCGCAACAACAATCCTCTCCACCGGTAACCCTCCCGCAAGACGCAGACGATTGTCCTCTAAGTGTTCAACGAGCTGTGCCAATTTGCACACGCCTGCATATCCCGTGAAGCGGTGAATAGGGGTGGTGAGTTTTGCTTCGGCAACCAGCGCATCGATAAGCGTCCAGGTCTCTTCCACGGAGCGCACGCCTTCGCTCGCAAGAGTAAGTCCGAACTCTTCCACCAGACTTGCAAAGGTTCGCTCGAAGTAGCTGGTGAGTTGTCCGGCATTGTGCCCGGTAGCGCCATGTGCCACCTTGTCTGCTTCGAGAAGCAATACGGAACGCTTGGTATCGCGAAGCGTAAAGTACGCCGTCATAATCCCCGCAATACCTCCCCCCACAATAACCGTGTCGGCAGTTAGGTCTTCGGCAAGCTCAGTAACGGGCCGTACCCGGTTAAGTTGGTGTATCCAGGGGGAATGATTGGGGAGCATTGTTGTCTATTCTAGCAAAATTATTATCCAAAGGTGAAGACAAATAGCTGTACTCCCCTGCCCTTGACGCGCATCTCCAGTATATGTTCTCCAGAGGCTTCGTTCTTGATAAATTTCTAGTCGTAATACAACTCCACCCGGTCGCCCTCTTTAAATATATAGCTCTCGTACTCAGTATTCTCTACCCCATTCACCATCATACGCACCGTGGTGCCAAGCGAACGCATATCCTTGCCCCAGAGGGTAAAGAACTTCCCCAGAGTGATGTCCTGCTTTTTTACTAAGCCCTCAAACTCCAAGTGAATGATGGGTAGGTCTTCATGAGTATGCATGGGGTTATGTACCGCACCAAGCCCCAGATCTTTGGGTATTTCTAGCGGGGCCCCTTTCACAAATATTTTGAGCTCGGGGTGCCAGTGTATGCCCTTGGAAGATAGTATTTCTGGGTCATTCTTCTGTAAATCGGCAGACCACCACAAAAGTCCGCCGACAACACCCGCGAGAGCAATGCTAGCAACAATCAATTTCATTTTCATACACCATTGTTATTTTTCTTTCGAAGCCACATCAATGAGTTGCTTTACTGCCTCTAGTGGCTGTGCACCGGAGAGCGGAAACTTTTTACCATTCGAAGCCACCACAATGCTCCATGGTGTACCATTTCCTCCCGTTGCCGCGGCATTCTGTGCCTGCGCTTCTATCTTTGCTGCGTGCCTGCCGCTCGCCAAGCACTCGCTAAATTTCTTTTCATCGAGTTTCACATACGCGGCAATCTTTGGGAGCTCGGCAGGGTCAAGTCCATTGTTTGCGGGAGTTATTTCCATTAAGCGATCAAGATACGCCCAGAACGCATCATTACCCCCAAGCTCTGCAGCACACTCGGTTGCTTCTGCTTCTTTACGCGCGCGTGAATGCAGTTGATCAAGGGGGAGATGCCGATAGACCCATGCCACTCTTCCGTCCTTACCATAGGTATCCATCACCTCCTGCATCGTGGTGTGGAATCGTTTACAGAAAGGACATTCCGTATCCGAGAACTCTACAATTTTAACCGGCGCATTGGGGTCGCCCCGGATGTGGTCATCGGCACTCACCGCCACCAGACTGTCCAAGTTTCCGGTTGCTTGTACTGGAGGCTGGGCGTTATTTCCTACGGAGCCGGCATTACTCTTCAGACCAAAGTACAGTCCGGCGGCAATGAGCCCTGCCGCGAGAATAATAGCTACAGGAAGTGGAATGGGAGACACGGATGTTTCTTGTATTTGATTTTGAGAATCCATAAGTAGGGAGATTATTGGTGATTTAAACCTCGAATTGAATTTGGAATGAATACATCCCCATCGCACACACACCCTGCAGTGTGCTTCCTGCCTTTTGGGGTGGTATCGATACATCCACTACCCCCGTTGCCTCGAGAGTCTTGCTATACCCCAGGCTCGGAATGCGAATGGCAGACGAGCAATCATAGGTTCCCTCAGTTTGTACTCGAAGCACGGTGGGCATACCTGCTTTAGCACTAGTAACCGTAGGACTATAGCCACCCTTCGCCCTGATAGCTATCACTTGTGTGCCCGCCTCAATCGATACGTTGCCGCCTGGTGCAGACACAAGCGGAACGGCATCTGCTCGACCAAACAACACTGCCCCACCAATAACGAACACCGCTATGAGTAGCGAACCAATAAGGGGGAGCAATTTCATATAGAGACTATAGCCTAGAAACTAATAAAGGGTGCAATAACTCCTGCCGCCACCAAACTATTCATGAAATTAAAGAGTCCAAAGAATATCACCACCAAACCAGCAGCCTTATAGAACGCACCCGTCTGCAGACTTTTGATACGGTGTGCGCCAAAGCTAAGCAAGGCAAGCACCGGCAGCGTGCCAAGGGCAAACGCCGTCATGGTGAGCGCTCCCGCAAGGAAGCTCCCGGTGCTAAGGGTGTAGAGCTGCATGGACTGGGTAAATCCGCAGGGAAGAATAAAGGTTGCCGCACCAATGAGAAATGGCATGAGACTCGTGTGCACCTTTTTCATGGCCCCAATAGGCTTGCCAAATACGCTGGGCAAACTAGGTATCAGTTTCTTGCTCCACGGAACTATATCGAGAAGGTTAATTCCAAGAACAAGTAGAATGAGTGCAACGAGACCACTCAATACAAAGGTACCGGTTGAGCCAAGCGTGAACACTGAGCCGAGTAGGCCAATAAGCCCCCCAAGCACAAAGAATGCAATGAGCCTACCCACATGGAACAATACTTGCGAACGAGCACCTGCTCCTTCTTTGGCATAGGTCGCAGAGAGCGAAAGAACCAGCCCACCCACCACCGCCATACAGGTAGATACGGAAGCAATAAGTCCGATCCCAAACGCGGTGACCAGGGTCATGTCTCCCGAACCCGCCAGATTCACCAAGCCGA
>CAYHXV010000003.1:0-62808 GCA_964360855.1 uncultured Candidatus Saccharibacteria bacterium
ATTGGAAGCCTCAATTGAGCTTCTAAACCTTCGAATAGGCGGAACACAAGAGAACACTTACTTTCTAGACATTTCAGTAACGAAGCGCGCACAGCGGATGGCTTTCCCTCGGGAGAACCATCCGCTGTGCGCGTTTTGTCGTTTAGTTGCAGGCACGATATCCACAATAGAACCTATGATTAGTATATCTGGTATATGGTACTGTTAGTGTATGAAGTCAGTTGAACGAGAGCGTGCGCTGGAAATGCGTATCAAACACAAAATGGGATACGGGGCGATAGCAAAGGAACTAAGAGTGGCAAAGAGTACGTTGTCACGCTGGCTTGAAGATCACCCTCTTTCAGACGATCGAATACTAGAATTACGAAGAGAGTCTTGGGGTCGGGGCGAGGCAAAACGAGAGCAATTCCGTAAAACGATGCGGGCAAAGCGAGATGCGCGCGACGAGTTGGTCTATTTGAAGCAAAAGAAAAAGCTGTCCCGCATTTCTGAACAAGCCACCTATGTTGCTGGACTCATGCTCTATGCTGCAGAGGGAGACAAGAAGAGTCGAGCTGAAATTGCGTTCGCAAATACAGATGCGGAGATGGTGTACTTTTTTGCTCAGTGGCTCACGCGATTCCTTCACATACCACAGACAAAATTAAGAGCGCAACTACATTTGTATGAGGACATGGACTTACTGAAGGAGGAGGAGTATTGGCGGAGAGCGCTCAGAATGGAAAAGAGTCAGCTTGTGAAAAGTCAGGTTCGCCCACTGCGACCCGGGAGTTTTACATATCGTGAGTCATTTAGGCATGGAACGTGTAAATTGTATGTTGGCGGCGTCGCACAGAAAACTGAGCTCATGTTGTCTATTCGGGCTTTCTTTGATACATATAAGAAACACACGCAAGTGTAGCTCAGTTGGTAGAGCATCCGCCTGATACGCGGACGGTCGAAGGTTCGAGTCCTTCCACTTGCACAACGTCGTCCTATACCCACCCCCGTACCCGGACGTACACGGAAGCCAGGTATACTAGCTCTATATGCGAGATTTACTCATCATCCTTGGAATGTGTGTTGGTGCGGTGGTTATTGGCGCCTGGTTGTATCTGTACGGCCCGGGTGAATTCATGTCAGCAACCCCTAAGGCAACTGAGGACGTGCGTGCGGAGGTTGCTCCACCTGCGGGAACGGAGGTTGCATTTTCAGTATTAGGACATGGGTCAAGGGCCACAGGCATGACGGAGCGCAAGAATTATGCGGTGTACAGCAAAGAGGAATACGCACGTATCTGGAAATTAACGGGCAGTACGGAAAAGATGCCCACCATTGATTTTGCCGAGGCATACGTAATTGCGGTCTTTGCCGGAACTCGAGCAACGGGTGGATATGCAATCTCTGTTGAAAAGGTAACAGACACCGAAGGCGCACGTTCGGTTGCGGTACTCATTGAGAAGCCAGGAGTGGGATGCATCACCACCCAGGCAATCACGAGTCCGTACCAAATAATTCGTGTCCCCTATGTCGATGCTTCGCTTAGTCATGTAGATACCGAACGAGATGTGCCATGTGAGAGCCGCTAGTACTCCCTATTTCATACGCTGAGCTTCTGCGCTACGATGGGCAGATGAACGCTCGTGCTCACTTAGAGGGGAAAAAGATAACCGTGATGGGACTTGGCCTTCTTGGTCGAGGAGTGGGGGATGCACGCTACCTAGCTGAGCAGGGTGCTGAGCTCATTATTACCGACCTCAAGACCAAGGAGGAGCTTAGTAGTTCACTTCAGCAGCTTTCAGGGTTTCCTAATATTACCTACGTACTTGGCGAGCACCGCTTGGAGGACTTTCAAAACCGCGATTTCATACTAAAAGCAGCAGGTGTACCGCTAGACTCCCCCTACATACAAGAAGCAGAGAAACACCATATCTCGATAAAAATGAGTGCGTCTTGGTTCATGGAGCTTTCGGGCATTCCGGTTATTGGGGTAACGGGTACTCGGGGGAAGTCCACCACGACGCACATGATTCACTCAATACTAATGGCAGCAAGGGTGCCAGTATTACTTGGAGGGAACGTGCGGGGAGTTTCTACTCTCGCACTCCTCGACGAAGCCACCCCACAACACCACGCACTCTTCGAACTTGATTCGTGGCAGTGTCAGGGATTTGGGAATGAGAAGATGAGTCCGCAGATTGCGGTCTTCACGACGTTCATGCCGGATCACATGAATTACTACAAAGATGATATGGAAGTATATTTGCGGGATAAGGCAAATATATTTCTGTACCAGAAGCCAGACGATACGCTAGTGCTGGGGAGTCAGTGTGCTGAAGTTGTACAGGATTCGTACAGCGAGCGCATGGTAGGGAAGACAGTAGTCGCTAGTGAGCACGATGTTCCCGATGATTGGCAGTTGAAAATACCCGGACAACATAACCGCTATGATGCCGGACTCGCTCTTGCAACAGCGCGTGTGCTTGGAATTCCGGACACGGTATCTCGAAGTGCACTTGAAACATTTGCGGGAGTTCCTGGACGTCTTGAGTTAGTTCGCACGGTTAATGGGGTTGATTTTTATAACGACACCACCGCCACCACTCCGGATGCTACTCTTGCCGCGCTCCGGGCACTTCCCGCTGGCCGCACCATACTACTCATGGGAGGAGCTGATAAGGGACTCAATATGACGGAGCTAATTCGAGAGATTCCCACACTCACGAAACAAGTGCTGTTACTTCAGGGAACGGGCACGAGCCGAATTAGGACTGAGCTGCCTAGTGCTCCGGTGTATGAAACCATGCAGGCAGCACTTACTGCGGCAGTTGAAACGGCAGAAGACGGGGATACCGTACTCCTTTCACCCGCATTTGCCTCGTTTGGTATGTTCAAAAACGAATATGACCGTGGTGACCAATTTACTGCTATAGTCGAAGCACTATGAAATCTGCCCCGAGAAAAGTCTTCATGAGTGGTATTGGCGGCATTGGCATGTCTGCGCTCGCGCAACTGATGAGTGAGCGGGGGGAAGTGGTCACGGGCTCTGATAGAGAAGCTAGCCCAACCACTGAACTCCTCGAATCAAAAGGTATAACGGTCTCCATCGGCCAGCGTGCTGAGAATGTTCCAGAGGACGCGAGCATTCTTGTGTACACCGTAGCAGTGCCTGAAGACAATCCCGAGCGCCTTCGTGCTCGAGAGCTTGGTATTCCCGAAGTATCTTATTTTGAAATGCTTGGCAGCGTGTCTGAACAGAAGCGCACCATTGCGGTTGCGGGCACTCATGGAAAGACTACAACTACCGGAATGCTTGCAAAGATTTTACGGGACGCGGGTGCGGCACCTTCTGCAGTTATCGGTTCAATTGTGCAAGATTTTGGCAGCAACTATCTTTCCGGAGATTCTGATCTGTTTGTTGTTGAAGCTTGTGAGTATCAGCGGCACTTCTTGAACCTCTCACCGGAAGTACTGGTGGTGACCAACATTGAATTTGATCACACTGACTACTATCAGGACTTGGCAGATGTGCAGGATGCGTTTCGAACGCTCATGAAAAAAGTTCCCGCGCACGGCTTCATTATTACCGATGTCGAGCGGCCAAGCATTAATCCTCTTTTAGAGGGCCTTCAAGCTACGGTTATTGACTATATGCAGGAGTCGGAGTTTCCGCTGCTCCTTCCGGGCGAATTCAATCAAATGAATGCACGGGCGGCTGCGGCTGCGGCGCGCGTCGTGCTCCCGAGTATCCCGCAAGGGACTATTGTTACCGCACTCGCGGACTTCCACGGCACGTGGCGCCGTTTTGAACACAAGGGTCAGACAAAAAAAGGCGCAGATGTCTATGACGACTACGCACATCACCCAACTGCCATACGAGAGACGCTGTGTGCGCTGCGCACAAAGACCTCAGGAAAGATCTATGTGGCATTCCATCCGCATTTGTATAGTCGTACCCGAGACTTACTCGATGGATTCTCCCGTGCATTTGTAGATGCAGACGAAGTATTGATTGCGCCAATTTATGCAGCTCGTGAAATTGACGATGGCAGCGTTTCAAATGAACTTCTTGCAGAACGGGTGCAAGCAGAAGGGGTGCATGCCCGAGCACTATCGTTTGAACAAATAGAACAAGTGCTAAGTACAGAGCCGAGTGAGGGGGATGTAATTATGACCATGGGAGCGGGGGATATTTATAAGGTTGCTGATGCGTTGGTGTAGGTGTATCGTACTTTTGGGAAGGAGGTGCCCCATGAAAAAGAGAAGCGTTTGGCGTCGAGTCTGCATTCGTTGGAAAGCCTTCTGGCGAACACTCGATCAGCGCGCTCTTGAGTACCACAAGCTCAAGAACGAGCACCCCGACTGGTTTATGGAAAACCAGCAGCTGTAGTTCCTGTTGCATGGCATGCGCCGACGGTTCCAACCGTCGGCGCGCTTTGTTTCCCCTCGCTATAAATGCTAGGGTGCTTTCATGGGAACCCTCTCCGTTGTAGCCACCCCAATAGGCAACTTAGCTGATATCACGCTTAGGGCGCTCGATACGCTGAAGCAAGCTGATGTAATCGCGTGCGAGGATACTCGCGTCACCGCAAAGCTCCTAGCTCGATACGAAATACAAAAGCCGCTTCTTATTTTTCACGCGCAAAGTGGAAAACATGCGACGACCCGCATTCTCCAACTCCTCGCAGAAGGGAAGCGTGTTGCGCTCGTGACCGATGCCGGAACTCCAGGAGTGTCTGATCCAGGGAATGAACTCGTACGTAGTGTGCGCGATACGTTGAAAGACGACGTGATCATAGAAGGAATCCCTGGTCCTGCCGCCTTGACCTGCGCACTCTCCATTGCAGGTATGCCCACCCATGAGTTTACGTTCCTAGGGTTCCTGCCACACAAAAAGGGCAGACAGACGCTCTTTCGGGAGATAGCAGAATCTACGCGAGCCATGGTGTTCTATGAGTCCCCACACCGCATAGAGAAGGCACTACAGAGTCTCACCGAGACTCTCCCGGAGACCAGGAAGGTCTCGGTGCTGCGGGAGCTCACCAAGATGCATGAGTCGGTGGTGGAGGGAACGGCAGTAGAGGTACAGGCTCACTTTGTAGAGCACCAAGACCAGGTACGGGGAGAATTCGTCGTGATAGTCGCGCCCTAGTATACTGGGGAGGTATGTCTCGTGAACCTATACTTATTTATCTCGGAGTGCTTGTTGCCGTTACTCCGTTCATAGGCCTTCCGCTATCCTGGCTCTCATTTCTCTTGCCAATATGCGGAGCCCTTATTGCATTCATTGGTATTACGCTTACTCGTCGCAAACGAATGAGCACACTCCCTGCACATGAAGTATCTTCTAATGATCTCTCGTAACACTGGCGTTCGAATAGCGTTCGTAGGCTTTGTGGTGGTGTTGTTTGTGGCATTTGTATTGCCGTATGCGCGAGCAACCACCTATGACCGTGGGAGTAGTGCTTCGAGTACCGCGAAGCGTCTCATCCCAGAAATCCCGAAGGTACTCGATAAGGCAAAATACGATCGCCTGATTTTGAGTAATGCCAACTACGCAAGTACCACCGCTACTACGACGGTGCGTCTGTGGCCTGCAAAGGCCCCGTATCCAAAGTATGGAGCCATTCTTCCGGAGAAACGTATCATTGCATACTACGGTAACTACTACTCCACCAAGATGGGAATCCTGGGCGAGTTTGCTCCGGAGGTGGTTATGCAAAAGATGCGTGGAGAGATAGCGCGCTGGGAAGTAGCAGATCCAAATACTAAAGTCATGCCGGCGATTGAATACATTGCGGTGGTGGCACAGGATAATCCCGGCAAGAGTGGGTTGTATCGAGCACGCATGCCAGACGAACATATAGACAAAGCCATTGATATGGCTCGGCAAATGAATGGCATTGTGATTCTCGATATTCAGGTGGGACTTAGCACCGTGCAGTCTGAAATTCCTGCACTGGAGAAATATTTGAAAATGCCTCAGGTGCACCTAGCACTTGACCCTGAGTTTTCTATGAAGGGAGGAGAGAAACCGGGAACGGTTATTGGTTCCCTGAATGCCAACGATATCAACTATGCTGCCACCTACTTGGCTGGGTTGGTGAAAGCAAACAACCTTCCGCCCAAAGTCCTCATTGTGCACCGCTTCACCCAGCGCATGGTGCAAAACGCCGCAAGTATTGCGCCCCTACCTGAAGTACAGATAGTTATGGTGATGGACGGATGGGGAAGTCCTGCGCGCAAAATTGGTACCTACAAGAGTTTCATTTTCCCTGAGCCGGTGCAGTTCACCGGGTTCAAGCTCTTCTATAAGAATGATCTAAAGCCACCCTCTGAGCGCCTGCTCACCCCAGGAGAACTTCTTAAACTCACGCCGCAACCGGTATTTGTGCAGTATCAGTAGATACTTCGGGCTATAATTAATTGCAATGGACAACCCCGAGCGCGTCACCTATTTCGCTGCCACCGACAACCGCGGAAAACGTACTCCCTTTGGTATTAAATCAAATGACCGTGGGCGGCACATGTATGTTATTGGGAAGACGGGTATGGGCAAGTCAACGCTTCTTGAGAACATGGCCATTCAGGATATCCAGAATGGCGAAGGTATGGCCTTTATAGATCCGCACGGAAGTGCGGTGGAGAAGCTTCTTGATTTCATACCCGAGCACCGTATTAAGGACGTGGTGTATTTTGCTCCCTTTGATCTCGAGCACCCGATGGCGTTCAACATTATGGAAGACGTGGGATACGACAAACGTCACCTGGTGACGAGCGGTCTCATGGCAACCTTTAAGAAGATTTGGGAGGACGCCTGGAGTGCGCGTATGGAATATATCCTCACCAATACCCTCCTGGCACTTCTTGAATATCCAGACGCCACTCTGCTTGGGGTTAACCGCATGTATACGGACAAGGCATATAGAGCCAAGGTGGTGGACAACGTAAAGGATCCGGTGGTGAAAGATTTCTGGACCAAGGAATTTGCCGGATACACGGATCGTTTTACTCAGGAAGCCACCCCGGCAATTCAAAATAAGATTGGACAGTTTACCAGCAACCCGCTCATCCGAAACATCATTGGGCAGCCCAAGTCGTCTTTTGATATTCGTGAGCTCATGGATAATCGAAAGATTCTTCTCATAAATCTTTCGAAAGGGTTGGTGGGGGACGTGAACATGCGCCTCTTAGGATCGATGCTCACCACCCGTATATTCCTTGGTGCGATGAGTCGGGCAAACCTGGCTCCTGACGAGCTAAAGAAAACACCCAAGTTCTATCTCTATGTGGACGAGTTTCAGAACTTTGCGAACGATACCTTTGCAGAGATTCTCTCTGAAGCCCGCAAGTACAATTTGAATCTCATTATTGCGCACCAGTATGTGGAGCAAATGGAAGAAGAGGTACGTGCGGCAGTGTTTGGAAACGTGGGCACCACCGTTGCGTTCCGTGTGGGGCCCTTTGATGCAGAATTACTTGAGACTGTCTTCAGTCCTGAATTTCTTAAGGAGGATTTGGTGAATCTTGGATTTGCGCAAGTGTACATGTCTCTCATGATTGACGGTATTGGTTCTCGCCCTTTTTCGGCGATTACCATTCCCCCCATTGAACAACCGGCGCGTTCCTTCAAGAAGGAAGTTATCGATGCGTCACGAAGTCAGTTTGGTACTGCCCGGGCAGGGGTTGAAGAGCTCATCTATAGCGAGCTCATGCCGCCGACGCCTCCAGTGAGCGCTCCCAAAAAAGAGACCATCTCTGCCGCACAGGCATATGCAACTCGTCCTCGTACACCAAGTACCGATACTGAGGAGCGCCCACGCCGTACGAATCCTGAGACTCCAAGACGAGACGCTTCGCGGCGCGATACTCCTCCTCGCGATCGCTCGAACGAAGAGCGTCGACCCGCTCCCCCTAAGGAGAAATCCGCAGACGATCTGAAAGCCATACTTCGCTCAACGATTGCGAAAGCAGAGGGAGAAAAAAGCGCGCGTATTGAAAAGAAAGAAACCGGACTTAAGGATGCTCTCAAGGAGGCAGCTGGGCACATGCCACCAAAGCCAGAGCCGCCCCAGGAAAGTGAACCGCGTCAGACTCCTTTTGAAGTGCCGGAGAGCACGTTGCGTTCACTCTTCAAGGATGTCTAGAAACGTTTCCGTATTTATGTTCTCTCTCGTTGCGCTTCTGGCGCCCTCAGCCGCTCACGCGGCTGTTGTTATAAGTGAGGTGGCATGGATGGGCACGAGCGTGAGTGCTTCTGCTGAATGGATTGAGTTGCAGAATACGGACGCCACTCCTGTTAGCTTGGTGGGGTGGACCCTGGTGTCTTCCACGGGTGCTCCCGCAATAACACTATCCGGAACCATTGCGGCGAGTGGCTTTTTCTTGCTCGAGCGCACCAGTGACTCGAGTGTTCCCACCGTTACCGCAGATCAAATTTATAGTGGTGCACTCTCTAATAGTGGAGCAACCCTGACACTGAAAGACAGTACGGGAACAGTAGTTGATACGGTAGTAGGAGGAACTGACTGGCAGTCTATTGGTGGAGACAATACCACCAAGCACACTCCTCAACGCACGGGTTCCACCTGGAGTACGGCGGCAGCTACGCCGCGCGCATCAACTGCCTCAGTGTCAAGTACGGCGACCACAACTACTTCGACCTCCACTGAGGACACTATGACGCCGCAAACGAGCATTGGCGGAAATCCACTAGTGCTCACCGCTCCGGTGGTACCAAAGCTTTTTATAAGCGCGGGCCCCGGACGCATTGTTTCGGTGGGCGCGACCGTGCCGTATGCTGCACGTGTGTATGACGATGCGGGAGCCGTTCGTAATGACGTAAATATTGTGTGGTCTTTTGGGGACGGGGAGACAAAGAGTGGTAGAGCAGTGGAGCACGTGTTTGTGCACCCAGGCACCTATCTCGTGGTGGTGCATGCCAGTAGTGGGGTAAGCCAAGTCTCGACTGCGCTCACGGTGGAGGCGGTGCGTCCGCTGGTAGAAATCGTTACAAGCGATGCATCAGGCATTACGCTCTATAACAGCAGTAGTGGCATTCTCGATCTCTCCTACTGGAAACTCGTGAGTGGTGGAACTGCCTTTACCTTTCCCCTCTTCACAGCGCTCCTCCCCAAGAAACAAGTTACGTTTCCTGTGTCTGTTACGGGCCTAACTGCTACTTCAAGCGCACTGAGCCTTTTGTTTCCCAACGGTAAGACGGTAACCACGTTTGCCACGTCGTCTGAGATAGCAGCAGTCTCTGAGGCACCACGGGTGCAACCTTTCGTCTTGCCGAGAGGTATACAAGAGGTAGAGGCAGTAGCGCCTCCTGTAAGTACTAACGCATCCACAACGTATGGCCCTCAGTCCCTGGCCCCAAGCGCTCCCGTTACCTCGGGTGCGCTTGGGGCGTCTGCGAGCCTTTTTAAATCCCCGTGGACGGCCTCATTTTTTGGGCTCCTAGTTGCAGCCGGCACAATTCTTGCAATACTGTAGGTAATCCATGTCTAAGACCATTCTTGTTACCGGCGGAGCCGGATTCATTGGCTCGCACTTGTGTGAGCGCCTTTCGCGTGAGGGAAATAGGGTGATATCTCTCGATAACTACTTCACCGGAACTAGAGAGAACCATATAGAGGGGGTAGAATACCGAGAGGGACACACCAAAGACATTGAAGCGTTAGTGCCGGAAACACCTGATATCGTGTATCACTTGGGTGAGTACTCGCGCGTTGAGAAAAGCCTCACCGAGCCTGCACTTGTGTGGGATCTAAATAAGTTAGGTACGTTTGCGGTACTGGAGTTTTGTCGAGTAAAGAATGTAAAGATTGTGTACGCCGGATCATCTACGAAGTTTGGAGATGGTGGGCTTGGGCGTGATCAAAGCCCGTATGCCTGGAGCAAAGCAACAAATACTGAGCTAGTTCAAAATTATGGATTTTGGTACAGACTTCCGTATGCAATTACTTATTTTTATAATGTGTACGGTCCTGGAGAGCGAGCGGGTGCGTATGGTACGCTCATTGAAATATTCAGACAAAAACGTATAAAGAATGAATCTCTTTCTGTCCACGCTCCCGGCACCCAGAAACGAAACTTTACTCATGTGGAAGACATAGTGGAAGGACTTATTCTTGTAGGCGATAACGGAGAGGGAAACGATTTCGGGATTGGAGACGAACAAGCCTACTCAGTTCTTGAGGTAGCGCAGATGTTTGGTGGTGAGATTGAAATGAAACCTGAGGTGCAAGGCAATCGCATGGGCTCCGAGATTGATACTTCGAAAACACGCTCGTTGGGCTGGAAGTGTCGCCGTACGCTTCCTGAGTATATTGCGAACTCAGGCGGGGTATGAAAAAAATCCTCATATTCTCTCTCCAGTACTACCCATTTGTCGGAGGAGCAGAAGTGGCCATAAAAGAAATCACCGACCGTATTTCTCTCGATGAATACGAGTTTCATATGGTGACGAGTCGGTTTGACTCAACGCTTCCTAAGACAGAGAAAATTGGGAACGTGACCGTGCATCGGATTGGTCTGGCAACAAAGTCGCCGAACATTGCTGATTTGAAAAAAATGCCACTGCATTTCAATAAGTTTCTGTTCCAGTTGCTTGCAGTTCCGCACGCACTCGCCCTTCATCGGAAACATCACTTTGATATGACTTGGGCAATGATGGCGCACGCTACTGCCGTTCCTGCGGGAATATTCAAATCCTTTAATCCAAAGACTCCTTACCTCCTTACGCTGCAAGAAGGGGACCCGACTGAGTACATAGAAAAAATGATGAAACCAGTATGGCCACTCTTTCGTCAGGGCTTCGTGCGTGCAGATGCACTGCAGCCAATCTCTACGTTTCTTCTACTGTGGGGGAAGCGTATGGGATTTACGGGTGAAGAAAAAGTTATTCCAAACGGTGTAGATACCGAGCGCTTCACGCAGACCTTTTCTAAGGAAGAGATACAGGAAATGAAGAACACACTAAATAAAAAAGAGGGAGATGTATTTATTGTCACCACTTCGCGTCTCGTACACAAAAACGCCGTGGACGATGTAATCAACGCCCTCACGCATCTTCCCGAGAACGTATACTTTCTTATTTATGGTATTGGTCCAGACGAAGACAAACTGAAAGAATTGGCGCGCACGCGGGGTCTGGATATGCGTGCTCGATTTATGGGACAGATTGGACACAAGGAAATGCCACTCATGCTCTCGAGTTGTGATATTTTTATTCGCCCTTCACGCTCCGAAGGAATGGGTATTTCCTTTATTGAAGCCATGGCTGCGGGGCTCCCGGTTATAGCCACGCAGGAGGGAGGCATCAGCGACTTCCTTTTTGATGAGAAACGAAATCCTGGAGTAGAGACAACAGGATGGGCAGTGGACGCGGACTCCCCAGAACAGATCGCGGAGGCAGTGCGGGACATGCTGGCTAATCCAGAGAAGGTCGCGCAGGTGGTGGCAAATGCCAAAAAACGAGCCCTGACAGGCTTTGATTGGGACACTATAGCCGTTTCCATGCGAGAACTTTTCAACCGTCTCACGGGTTAGAATAGGCATATGAAGCCTCTTACGCGACTGGTGGTCGCGACCCCCTTATACCCTCCCGATCTTGGCGGTCCCGCCACGTATGCCTACCTCCTTGAACAGGAGCTCCCGAAGCGGGGTATCGAGGTCGAGATGGTGAAGTTCGCAGGTGTGCGGCATCTGCCAAAACTGATTCGCCACCTCGCGTACTTTTTCAAAGTACTCAAAGCACTACGCTCTGCAGATGCAGTGTTAGCTCTCGACCCCGTATCGGTTGGTTTACCAAGTATCCTTGCGGCTCGCATTGCCCGGAAGCCTCTTTTCTTAAAGGTGGGGGGAGACTATGCCTGGGAGCAAGGCATGCAGCGTTTTGGTATTACGTCTTCGCTCGATGTGTTTGTGCAGGAGCATGCAATTTCGATTTCGGTTCGAGCACTTCGCTTCATACAGGGACGCGTTGCTTCGCGTGCTCGCCGAGTTATTGCACCGAGTCAGTACCTTGGGGGAATAGTTTCAACGTGGGGAGTTCCTCTGGAACGCATTGTTGTGGTATACAATGGGATTCAAAAAGAGACTGAAGGAACTCTCCCTGAGGCTCTCAGTACTCGTTCGCATCCTCATATTGTTACGGTGGGGCGTCTCGTGCCCTGGAAGGGGATATCGGGTCTTATCGATGCAGTGGCCAGTCTCTGTGAGGAGTTTCCGGATATCTCTCTGACGATTGTGGGAGATGGTCCTGATCGCACAACTCTTGAAACGTACGCACGTACCCACTTGTCGGACAGAGTAATCTTTACCGGCGCACTCTCGCACGCCGATACTCTTGCAGTTATTGCGAGTGCAGACATGTTTGTATTAAACTCAACGTACGAAGGGCTCTCGCATCTCCTCATTGAAGCAGCATCTCTTGGAGTTCCTATTGTTGCTACTTCGGTTGGAGGAAACCCTGAAGTTATCCAAGAGGGGGTTAGTGGTCTTTTGGTGCCTCCCGGAGACTCAGCATTCCTTGCAGACGCAATCACCCGTATCTGCAAGGACGCTGCGTTGCGAGAAAAGCTCCAGGCAGGAGCGCTCGAGTCCGCGAGTATGTTTACGCAAGAGGTTATGATTACCGGTACCGTGCACGCACTGACATAAGATATGAAAGTACTTTTCGTAGCGAACGACCCGGGACTCCTTGTTGAAGGAAGTAGTGTGTACATGCGCATGAAGACTTATGCAGCAGCAATTGGGACGTTGCACATTGTTACCGCGGCAAAGGAAGCAACAGAACTGCACGAAGGCTCACTGCATTTCTACGGTGTTGTCTGTACCAAACTTACTCGGGTACGTGCCCTGGCAGAAAAAGCACATGAGATCATTGCGCAGGAAGGAATTGAAGTGGTATCTGCACAAGATCCCTTTGAGCACGGGTTGGCTGCGCTCAGAGCCGTACGAGGCACAAATGCAAAACTGCATATTCAAGTACACACGGACTTCCTGTCTCCGTGGTTTGCGCGCGCCTCACCATTTCCTCTTTCGCTTCTCAACTTTTTTCGTGTTCGCATTGCCGGAAGAGTCCTCCCTCGTGCTTCAGGTATTCGCGTAGTATCGGAGCGTATTAGCGCTTCTCTTACTAACCGATACGGTGCACGCATTCCAGTACCGCAGGTTATTGCGATACAAGTGGCGAGCATGGTTCCGGAGCCAGTGCCACTTCCCGAACACTCATTTTCGTTTGCCCTTATCACGGTGGGGAGAATCGAGCCAGAAAAAAGAATCAAGGATATTATTTTGGCACTGAATATGGTGCGCGACACCTGTCCCGAGGTTGGACTCATTGTGGTGGGGAAGGGAACTGAATTGGGGCGACTACAAAAGCAAGTTGCCTCTCTTCACTTAGAGGACCGGGTGGTGTTCACCAACGACTGGCGTACCGATGCTTGGGGCCTGGTGCGCAGCAGCCAGGGGTACATTCAGGCAAGTGCTTATGAGGGCTATGGGCGCACGCTCATAGAAGCAGCGCTTGCAGGTGTCCCTATTATCACCACGGATGTGGGAATTGTGGGAGAGGTATTTACCGGAAAGGGCGACGCGCTCGTAGCTCCTGTATGTTCTCCGCAATCACTTGCCATACATATACGCACACTGGTGTCTTCTTTTGAAGTCCCAAAACAGGTAGGGAGCGCAGGGAGGATAGCCGCCACAAAGCATCTGGCAGAAACAGATTCGTCAGCCGCAAGCATTGCGGCTGATCTATCGCGCCTCGTATGACATACCGTAAAAATCGTCACGGCAGGTGGCCCCTTATTCACTCGCTTTCTGAACTGATATGAAACTTCTCATCGTCACACAATCAGTAGATAGAAATGACCCGGTGCTTGGCTTTTTCCATCGATGGATAGAGGAATTCTCAAAACACTACGAGTGGGTGACAGTAATTGCTCTACGTGTGGGCGACTACGCACTCCCAGACAACGTGACGGTGCTCTCGCTCAAGCAAACAGAAAGCCAAAGCAAGATGCGTACAGCACTGCGGTTTCTAACGCTCATATACACAAACCGCACACAGTACGAAAAAGTCTTGGTGCATATGAATCCCGAGTATATTGTGCTAGGTGGCCTGTTGTGGCGACTGCTGGGTAAACGAACAGGGCTCTGGTACACCCACAAACATACGGGTATCCGTCTGCGTATTGCCGTACTGCTTTCGCACGTCGTGTTCACTGCTTCTCGTGCGAGTTTTCGTCTAGAGACTAAAAAACTGCACGTTATGGGGCACGGGATCGATTGGCCACAGTTCTTGCGCAAGACTCGCGCTGAGGGTGCGCCCCTGCACATTGTCACCGTGGGGAGAGTATCTGCTACAAAACGCATACGAGAAATGCTTCAGGGCCTCGACGTGCTAGCGAAACGCGGAACAAGCTTTACCTTTAGTATTGTGGGGGCCCCCGCCACCCAAAGTGATACGGTGTACCAGGAGTCACTAATGCAAGACGTGTCCAACCACACGTATCCAATTGAATTTCGAGGACCGGTGCGGCACGCACAACTGCCCGAGCTACTTAGTACCGCCGATATTTTTTTGAATCTCAGTAGCACCGGCAGTCTCGACAAGGCCGTGCTCGAGGCACTGTGTGCTGGCGTGAGCGTGGTGTCCTCAAACGAAGCGTTTGAGGAACTCCTACGACCCTATGGATTGCAGCTCGATTCAGTACGTCCGGGGGATATCGCTGATGGTATTGAGCGGGCACTATATACGGATAGCACCGCCTTGAGTGCGCGTGTCCGCAAGGAACACTCGCTCTCTGAGCTTATTCCGGCTATTCTACGGTCACTATAAGTATGACGAACAGACATGCCACCATTGCCTGTACCGTAGCCGTTCTAACTCGCAACAGTGCGCAGACACTTGCGTGTGCACTTGAGAGTGTGCGTGATTTTGCAGAGATTATTGTGTGTGATAGCGGATCAACCGATGAGACACTCGCTATCGCACACACGTACGGTGCTCGAGTGATTTCTCAGGACCCACAGTTTTTGGAGCCAGATGGCCGAATCAAGAACTTTGCAGGCGTTCGCAACCAGACACTTTCAGCAGCTACCAACGTCTGGTTTCTGTTTCTTGATTCAGACGAGTATCTCGGACAGGAATTGCGAGAGGAAGTAGCACGCGTGACCGAGGGTGAGCCTGGAGCATTTTGGATACCGAGAAAGTATGAACACAAGGGAGTAATTATTGACTGCAGTGTTGCGTACCCATCACAACAAATGCGCTTATTCCACTTGTCGGTTGCGCATACATTTATAAAAGAAGTACACGAAAAGATTGAACTTAAGAAGGGAATTGTTCCGGGATGGCTTAACGCGGCAATGATTGTGCCTGTGCCTGATACTGTTGAGGAGCTACGTGCAAAATGGCGACGCTATATTGAGATCGAACGAACCAGACGTACACCCACCTCAGTGCACGCGTGGATAGTTCCTGCTCTGAAGGATGTGGGTATTGGCGCACGGTATGCACTACGACTTTGCCTACTGTTGTTTTGCAGAGGGACACGCCTCCCCGTGTCCTATGAATGGGCGCGGGTGTGGTATCAGTGTCTATTACTCAAGGAGTCCTTCATAACTATCAATCGGGTATGAAGTGGTACTACGTGGCCAATGCGCGCCTGCCAAGTGAAAAAGCGCACGGAATACAAATAGCAAAAATGTGCGAGGCATTTATAGAGGGCGGGCTCGATATCACACTCTTGGCACCAATGAGAATCGGTGCTCATCCAGATATTCAGGGGTACTACAACTTACGCGTGCCAGTGCCTGTTCGTTTTTTGCCAACCATTGATACGTACACACTCGGACGAGTAGGATACCGCCTTGGGTCGTATCTTTTTATGCTCGCCGTTGTGGGATATTTGTGGGGAAAGAGAGTATCGGGAGAGACCTTTAGTGTGTATACCGTTGACCTGGACAACTTTTCGTCCGCCGTTCTGCCTCTTGCTGGCGTGCCAGTCTATTCAGAGATGCACGGTGGCAAGCCCGACACGCTCTCGCAGAGATTTCTTTTTAGAAACCTTCGTGGGGTGATTGCAATAAATAGCATTATTGCAAAAGAACTCGCTGACACCTTTCCGGATTCGACCGCAGAAACTTTGGTGGAACCAAACGGAGTGGATGCGTCGCAGTTTTATGCTCGTGATAAAGCGGAGGCACGTGCGCGGCTCTCGCTGCCACCAAATGAAAAAATAGTGCTATACGCAGGACGACTCTTTGCGTGGAAGGGGCTGGAGGCAATTATTGCTGCTGCGCAATGTTCGCCAACAACACAGTGGTATGTGGTCGGAGGCGCCAAAGAGCAGCTTATGCAGCTGACGGATGTCGCAAGTCTTCCGGACAATATTACGTGCGTAGGAGATCAACCCCATAGCGATATGCCGTACTGGATAGCGGCTGCAGATGTGCTTGTGGTGCTTGGCACAAAGCGAGATCAGCAGTCGTACTGGCACACCTCGCCAATGAAGCTCTTTGAGTACCTACTCTCAGAAAGACCTATTGTGGCTAGTGGTACGCCGGCCATACGAGAAGTGGTGACTGAGCGCGAGGTATCCTTCTATGAGCCAGACTCAGCGGAAAGTCTAAATGAAATGGTGGAGCGTGCTCTACTAGACTCCAAAGACATACAAGAAAAGATACGCCCGGCACTCGAGAAAGGAACGGGCTACTCGTGGCAAGCACGTGCCGCAAGAATTATGGCTTTTATACGGCAACCACGTGCGCACCGAGTCACTGCTTGGGGTTCCCGGGTACTGTTGGGGCTGTGCGCTGGTTTGGTGCTCTTCTTTACACTCTTTCAACTATTTGAAAGCCCCGAGACTTGGATGGATGAGGGATTGATTATTCAATCAGCACAAGGACTCCTCCACACGGGAAAGGCAGCACTCCCTGTGGCTCCAGGAATATACGAACCGAGTTGGTACATCACCACCGGGTTTCCGCTCACCCTACCTCTCGCGGGAGTCTTTGCGCTTTTTGGAACCTCCGTAGAAGGCGCCAGAGTAGTAATGGCACTCTTCCTCATTGCATTCTTTACGATAGCGTATCGGTATACACGGAAAGCATTTGTGGGAGCGACAGCGTGGTTAGCATTTCTTCTCCTCGTATTCTTTGCACCATTGTATGGAAATGGACGCAACGTACTTGGCGAAATTCCCGGACTACTATTTGTTTTTTTCTCAGTATTTCCACTCATTAATGGTAAGGAACTTTCAAAAAAGAGCGCCGTGTGGATAGGGGGATGGGCTGGAATGGCCGTGGCCACCAAGCCATTGTTTCTCTTATTCCTTCCGGCAGTACTGCTATCACTACTGCTGCGCCATAAGTCGCTTAACCTTTCCAGAGTTTTTTGGTTTGGGGTACTTGGTGTTTCTGCGCCGATACTAGTGTGGGTAGCTCTGCAGTTTGATGCCACAACGCTTGCGGCGGTTATATCGGTGTACGCAAACCCTCACAATGTCTCTGTTGGTGCGAGCATTCTCGCAAATGCTTGGCGGCTAGTCACCGAGGCGCAGCCGCTGTACTTCCTAGGCGCACTTTGCGTTTGGGCGATAAGCTATGGTGTTCGTCGATGGCGAAAAGTGGAGGTACCAGCGGCAGAGGAGTGTCTGTTGTTTTTTTCTGTGTTAGTTGCGCTCGCGTATCTGCGAACCACCGGCTACTATCGCTATTTCTTTCCCGCACAAGTATTTGCCCTGCTCTATCTTCCTCAGTCGCTCCTGTACCTGGCGAACTTACTTGGTAGGCGGTACGTCTGGATAGGAACAGGGGTAGTGGTACTGCTGATTTCGTTTCAAGCACATGCAACAGTCTTTCGTTCGTGGGTTGCCGTCCACTACAACGCTACGCGCACACAAGCACTCGAGTCATATTTTGAGACTCTCCCTGATACTCAAGAAGTATTTGTGTATCAAGCGCCAGAAATAGTCCCCTTTGCTTATGCGCACGCGGTCAGTCAGTATGTGCTAGTCACCCCCATAGTGATAGTGGGGGAGAAGTATCGGCCGCAGGTACTCTCGGGAACGGCCTCGCTGGTACTGGTTCCTGGAGAGCTCTATCTGAGAGAAGCTACTACTACCTTTAAGCACTACCGCGTTAGTCAACAGATTGACAGATACAGCGTTCTGAGGACAGAACGGCCCATGGTACCCATGCGATAGCGCAGGAGAATCCTTTGTCGTAGTATTGATCAATGGCTAATGCGTACTTCGTGCTGATGATACACAACGAGGAAGAAGCTCTTCTCGGAGTGATTACAAGCATCGCTACGGCGACACTTCCTTTTTCGTATAAATGTCAGATCGTGGCGATAAATGATGGAAGTAGTGACACCAGCCAAAGAATCCTTGAGACAGCATCCCAGACATTTCCTGTGCACACCATAGCGTATAAGGAGCGGCGGGGTATGCCCGCTTCGTTTACCGGAGCCTTTCACCATTTGTCTACTATTCTTACAGATGATGATCTGGTGTTTACGCTCGAAGCAGATGGCACGAATGACAGCGCGTGCCTCCTCCCCATGATACAAAAGATACATGAGGGAGCGGATGTGGTGATTGCCTCCCGGTATGCACCAGGGGCAGTATCAGTTGGCTTTCCACAGCATCGTTTGTGGGGAAGTGCCGTCGTTAATTTGTTCCTTGGGTTGCTCTGGGGTATTCCGCGGGTGCGGGACCACTCTGTCTTATATCGTGTGTACCGGGGAGCACCGCTGCGTGCCTACATCGCCGACGCGGTACCCTTTAGAGCACGTAGGTCTTTTGCCGTCATATCAGAAATACTTCTGCATATGTCGAGATACACTGAGAAATTTGCCGAGGTACCGCTGCGCTACGACTATGCTCTTAAACGGGGACCCTCAAAAATGAATCTTCCGCAGACACTTTTTGAATATACTCGTATTACCCCGCCAACCGTACTCGGACAAAGAATACTTCGCCTCATTGGTGTTAAGAAATGAACACGACCGCTATCGTACTTGGAGCATCAGGACTTCTTGGTACTGAACTCGTGCGGGAATTAGCGCTATGCGGCTGGGAGGTAATCGCACCCACCCACACAGAACTCAATATTAGTGACACAAAAGCGGTTAGTGATTTTTTTGCTACCCATACATCCGCATGTGTGATCAACGCGGCAGCCCACATAGGTGTTGACGCGAGCGAACTTGACCCACTGCCCGCGTGGCAGGTAAACGCTCTTGGGGCTGGGAATGTAGCACGGGCATTGATGCAAGGTAAGCACACACGCACCAAACTTATTCAGGTGAGTACGAACTATGTCTTTGGTGATGCACATGAGCAATACACTGAAAATGACCGCCCTGACCCAATAAACGTATACGGCACAACCAAAAAAGCAGGAGAAGAGTTGGTTGAAAACTATTGCCGTGTAGGCACAATTCCGTATGCAATTATTCGTACCTCATGGCTCTATTCTCCTCTTCGGGAAACGTATGTTGATAAGGTGGCGACGACTATTCTGCGTGGAGAAGTATTCCAAGCCGCAGATACCCACTGGGGGAACCTTACTTCAGCGAGAGACTTGGCGAGCGCTATTGTTGCTTCTCGGGTAACGTTGGAAGAACCCTCGGGTAGGTATCACATGGTAAATAGCGTCGCTGGTGCACGAGGGGGTGTGTCTCGATACGGCATAGCCATCTGTATTGCCGATACGCTCGGAGTGCCGCGTGATTTGATTAAGAAAGGAGATACTCCAGTTCTTGGTCTGGCGGTGCGACCACGCCACGCCATACTTGTTAGCAACATGACTCCCACTCTCCCGCCCTGGGAAGAGTCGTTGCGCTCCTACCTCCATTCCCGCTACCAGAGCCCCAAATAGACAGGACCGGTCTGTCTGACTATACTGACTAGAATCACTGCAATGAAAAAAGCCCTTATTACTGGCATCACGGGGCAAGACGGATCCTACCTTGCCGAACTTCTGATTTCTAAGGGATACGAAGTACACGGTCTGGTGCGTCGATCAAGTACCTTTAACCGTCAAAATATAGAGCACATATTCACGCACGATGCCCATCGAGGTGCCCACCTACACTACGGCGACATGGTAGATATTAATTCACTCATCTCGATCTTGAGGAACGTACAGCCAGACGAAATATACAACCTTGCCGCGCAATCACATGTGAAGATTTCTTTCGAAGTGCCTGCATATACGGCACAAGCAGACGCCGTGGGCGTACTTGGACTCCTTGAGGCTGCTCGACTCGTTGTGCCAAAGGCAAAGATATATCAGGCTTCAACCTCAGAGTTGTATAGCGGTGAGAAGAAGCTTGCGCCCCAGAACGAACATACTGGCTTTAAACCGAGGAGTCCATACGGTGTCGCAAAGCTATACGCGTTTGAAATTGCACGCGTGTACCGAGAGAGTTACGGAATGTTTGTAGTAAACGGTATTCTCTTCAATCACGAGTCGCCACGCCGTGGTATGAATTTTGTGACACAAAAAATTGTGCATAGTGTAGTGGAGATAGCGAATGGCACTCGTGAGTGTATTGAGCTAGGAAATCTTGAGGCCGCACGCGACTGGGGATATGCTCCCGAATACATGGAGGCTGCGTGGCGCATGCTCCAGCAAAAAAAGCCAGATGATTTTGTCATCGCAACGGGTAAGTCGCATACCGTTCGTGAGCTAGTCGAAGAGGCGTTTTTGCAGGTGGGAGTTACCTTGAAATGGAAGGGAAGGGGTATACGGGAAGTGGGTGTAGATGTGCAAAAAGGTACTGTGCGCGTAAAAATTGATCCAAATTATTTCAGACCGAATGAGGTGGACTATCTGCGAGGAGACGCCCGTAAGGCAAAACGCATACTCGGTTGGAAATCAACTACGTCGTTTAAGAAACTCATCGCGCTTATGGTGGAAGCAAAATGTGCTCGAGTCGGATACACACGCCCATGAAGATACGGAAAAACCAAATTGGTGTTGGGTGCGTTTCTATTAGCGCCAAAGCGAAGCGCTATGTATGTAAGGTACTCGATACGGGCCGTCTCTCATACGGTCCTTTTATTAAGCGTTTTGAAGAAACGTTTGCAGCCGCTCATGGTGTGCGTTTCGCCGTGATGGTGAACAGTGGCACCAGTGCGCTTGAAATGGCCGTTGCGTGTCTCAAGGAAACATTTTCTTGGAAGGACGGCGACGAGATACTCTGTCCCGCAGTCACGTTCGTGGCCTCGAGTAATGTAATCATTGCAAACAACCTTACTCCAATTTTTGTTGATATTGACCCAAGAACGTACAACATTAACCCTCTTGAGATTGAGGCAAAGATAACGAAGCGCACGCGAGCGATTATGGTGGTACACCTTTTTGGTCAGCCGGCGGCCATGGATCATATTATGCGCATTGCAAAAAAGCATACCCTGCGGGTTATTGAAGACTCTTGCGAAACAATGTTTGCACGATATAAGGGTACATCGGTCGGTTCGTTTGGTGACATAAGCTGTTTTTCGACCTATGTAGCACACATTTTAGTTACGGGTGTCGGCGGTATCGCACTCACCAATAATCCACAATATGCCGAACAGCTGCGAAGTCTAGCAAACCACGGCCGTGACAACATTTATATATCTATTGATGACGACAAGGATGCCACGGGAACGAATCTTAAAGAGGTTATTGCTCGGCGATTTGCCTTTATTCGTCGAGGGTACAGTTATCGGGTAACGGAAATGGAGGGTGCGCTTGGGTGTGCACAGCTAGAAGAGCACAAGCCAGGCATCGCAAAGCGAAAGAGGAACGGGGCGTATTTTCTTAAGCATCTCGCCGAGTTTGAAGAGCACCTTCAGTTACCCTGGAACCCTGAATGTGCCGATCACGTATTCATGATGTTCCCAATTGTAATCAAAGAAAGTTCTCCCATCAAAAAAGCAGAGCTTACCCATTTCCTTGAAATGCACAATATTGAGACACGGGACATGCTGCCCCTCATCAACCAGCCCTTTTATGTAAAGATGTTTGGTGACCTTGAGTCAGCCTATCCAGTAGCACGATGGGTCAACCATAACGGATTCTACATAGCTTCTCACCAAATGCTTAGTGTAGCAGATCGTGCTTATATCGTGAGTGTTTTCAAGGAATTCTTCACTTCTCATCCATGAGGAATTTGTTAAAAAAGCATCGACAGTTTCTGACAGTTGGCGTGGTAGGAGCGTTCGGTGCTCTTACTCAGGCACTACTCTTACTGTTCATGGTGGAGATCCTGGGACTGTCTCCGGTGATAAGCAACACACTATCAGCAGAATTGGTGATCTTAATGAGCTTTTCCATTAACAACTGTTGGACGTTCAAGAAACGAACAGGGAAGGCCTTATGGGTTCGTTTGATAACGTTTAACAGCGTTGTCCTTGGCTCCATTGCGATACAGGCAGTAACGATCTGGCTGGGAACACACTTTATTGATGCGCGACTCTACGTGGTGTATATGGCAATTGGCATTGGCCTTGGATGGATACTCAATTACTTCCTCTATACGCGTCTGGTATGGTTTCGTCCCCGAGGGACACCTTTGGGGTAGGGAGCATCCTCTAGTATTGCCTCATAGCTCCACTGTGAGGTAGTTGATTCTAAAAAACAAACCAAATAAGTGTAATTCTGACCCATATGTACGGTTTAATACCTATATTTTCGGCTCTTGAAAGTGTTGATAATTAGGCTTGCAGGTCTTCCTGCAGGGTATACTTTCTAAAGGTGTGAATGGTCATAATGTTCACTCTCCCAAACACTAATATGGTATTTGTAACATTCACCGCTCGCCAAAGAATATTTAGTATATTTTTGGTACTCACTGCAGCACTCTTTCTTGCACCACTTGCCATTCCGGGAACTGCGCAAGCCGCAGAACTTACGATAGTTACCGCAACTACTACGTCAAGTAACGCATCAACAACAGTTGCTAAAGTAGGCGATACGGTAACATTCGGTCTCCAGCTCTCCGGTACTCCTGCTGCAACATCGACGCCGACCATCAATATTTTCAGCATGGGTACAGCAAGCTTTACCGGCTCGGGGGCTTGGTGGACCTACTCAACAACAACCACGTCAGCGTGGACGGACGGTGCCATAACCTTCTCGTTGGCGTGGGGTGGTAGCTTGGGGGAATCGACCACAACCGCTACACAAACAAGTCTTACTGGTACTAATGTGCGCTTTGACAAGACGGTACCAACCATTAGTTCCATTGCTTCTAGTCCAAGCTGCACGGGAAACGGTGGACTGTGTAGAACTGGAGACACGATTACCTTTACGTTGACGCCAGGTGCTACAGAATATGGGGCTACCGTATCGGGCTCATACAACTCACGTGCACTTACCTACAGTACGAGCGACGCGGGCGTGACATACACAGCAGTCTACACCGCAACAAGCGGGGACACTACTCAACTATCGCCACTTCAAATCTCTGGAGTTGTCATAACTGATGCGGCAGGGAATGCAAGCGCCGCGGGCGCCAGCACTGACGTGACATCGACCATTCGAGCTGGTGCCAATGGAGGCGGGACAACCGTCACCGTTACGTATCCGAACCTGGATCAGCCGACCCCTGCTGTTACGACCCCTACTGCTGACGTTCCCACAAGTTCGACACCGGAGACTACAAACGTGCGCACCCCAAGTTCCGTACCTTTAGGAGTCTTTACACGCAGCCTGCACACAGGTTCGAGGGGCAGTGATATTAAAGCACTGCAAGTGTTCCTAAATACGCACGGTTATCTGGTGGCATCATCAGGTCCAGGTTCTCCTGCGATGGAAACCACGTTCTTCGGCAAAGGAACTCGGACAGCACTCGCCAAGTTCCAGTCGGCTAGCGGAATTAAACCTGCAGTTGGCTATTTTGGCCCGATTACACGTGCGTTTGTTTCAGCGATGAAATAAGCTCGCACAATGGGCGCATGAGACAAAAGTCCCTCCTGGGGACTTTTGTGCTCTGGGTTGCGGTGTGCATACATACAATTGCGTAAACTCTCCGAGGAGACAGGCAGATTCAACTTGAGGTAGCCACGAACCCCTGTGCGTGTGCTATCGACCCTAAGTATTACTCAGCAGCTTTGTTGCGGGGGGCATGATAAAGTAAAATTATGAACAGCTTGGATTTAACACAGAGTACTGACTCGTAGCAGATCTGCGAGGCAGTAGATTGGTAACCTTTATGGAGAAGCACACTCATAGTAACTGGCTACTCGAGCACCGAAATAATATAACCTCGTCGCACGGCGAGGATGGTATAATTACCAAGATATTTGAAACTATAGGGGAGGAGTCACACTGGTGTGTTGAGTTGGGTGCGCTTAACGGACTCCATGACAGCAACGTGTGGAGTCTTATTAAGATGAAGGGGTGGAGTGGCGTTCTTATTGAGGCTGACCCAACGTATTATGAGAATCTTGTTGCAGAGTACCAAAAGTTTCCAGATGCGCACTGTGTGAAAGAGTTCGTTTCCTTTGAAGGCCCCCACTCACTTGATAGTATTTTTACACACACCCCCCTCCCGAAACAATTTGATTTATTATCGCTTGATATTGACGGTAATGAATATCATCTATGGGAGTCGCTCACCACGTATACCCCACGCGTGCTGGTAGTTGAATTCAATCCCTCAATTCCAAACGACATTGATTTTGTGCAACCACGAGATATGCATGTGTATCAAGGTTCTTCTCTGAAATCTTTAGTGGCACTCGGAAAGAAAAAAGGATACGAACTTGTGTGTGCAAACGAGGCAAATGCATTCTTTGTGCGAGCAGAACTGTTTCCGCTCTTTGGTAGTTATGACAACGCTATTGATATGATTCGCACTGATCGTCAGTTTGAAACAAAACTCTATCAACTCTATGATGGGACACTTATGCTTGCAGGCAATACCAGGATGTTGTGGCACGGAATTCCTATAGATGCGGACAAACTACAGGTCCTTCCTGAGCATAAACGACGCTATCCTGCTTGTATAAGTCCCTGGTCACCTGTTCGAACCCTTAAATATTTTGTAAGAAAGATGCCACTATACGCAGGTATGCAGAAACTCCGTAAAATGCTTGGGCCATGATGAGCGGTACAGAAACTGTTGAGAACGTTTCCCTCGAGAGATGTACGACCCGTTTTGGAGATATTTTTATTAATTCAAAAACTGATGCCAAAATGCTTTGTGCCTTTAGAAAAGGGATATATCCCAACGAATCCCTTATTCAGTTTGCGCGTCACGTAACAACTTCCAGGAGCGTAGTAGTTGACATAGGTGCACACATCGGAACATTTACAGTTCCTATTACTGAGTCGGTTAACTCAGTTATTGCTTTTGAGCCGGCCCCAGCGACACTTGCCATTCTGCGTAAGAATATCGAGCACAATAGTATTCAGGTTGACGTGCGTACCGTAGGGCTGAGTAATCTTCCGGGGAGTGCTTCAATTGAAACCAGAAAGGCAGAGAACGCGGGTGCCAATACACTGGTGAGTGGGAGCGATATTATACTTAGTACTCTCGATGCTGAAGTAACAAGGGCGGACTTCATAAAAATAGATGTTGAGGGCATGGAGTTAGAAGTGTTAGAAGGGGGAAGCGTGCTCATTGATCACGCCCGCCCAATTGTTTATTTTGAAGTCAATCTGTCGCAGTTGCGTGCGCACCACACCTCACCACAAGCACTCGAGTATTTCTTTAAAAAAAGAAACTATCGGCTCTACTTCCTTCTTGAGGACAAGCACCATACGCAATGGCTGTCACACATCAACAGTCTCCAGTTGCTTGTAGCCTGCATTGCCCCACGAGCATGGCTATTTCGCGTTGAAAGTGCGCCGTTCGATATTGTGGCAATTCCCCGTGAGAAAAAGGTGTCACTGATTATTGTTGGATTTGGCGCCGCACTTTCCCGCGCGTTGTACTACAACTTTCGAATAAAATGGCAACGACTTTTACGAACATATACGGTATGAAACAGACTACTGTTCATAAAGCACTCACCTTTCGTGCTGCATCTATTGGAGATTGTTTAATGGCTCGATATTTACTCCAGAATATTCACGAACAGTTTCCAGAAGCAAAACTTGGACTCGTTGTAGCAAGTCGGGGCGACATGATACGAGACCTCTGTGCCTCCACGCCCTGGATTACCGTTATAGAAGCAAACCGAAAGAATTTGCCAAGCCTCGTTCGTCTGTGGAAAGAATTTCATGCTAGTGACTTCACCGTCACGCAATACAGTGGAAAGGTTGGGGGACGTCTCGGGCTTGCGACTAAGATTGCAGCACGGCTCCTTACCAAGAGAGGAAGACTCGTTGGTTTCAAAGACGCGTCAGCACACAACAGTGTACTTTTCGACACACTACTTCCGTTTCGTGCGGACGCGCCGGTGGTTGAACACGAGCGCGAAGCACTGCGGGCAGCAGGTATTCCTATTGCAATCAAGTACCCGACTCTGCCACGAGAAGATACTTCCCACGCATTAGCCGCGTTCAACCTTACAGAGGGCACCTATCTTATTGCCCATTTCTTTGCTGGCAACAAAGGACGCAGCTTGCGACCAGAGAAGGCACACGCACTGCTCGCGTCACTGCGCGCTGCGTATGGAGCAACGTACACCTTTTTGATAAGTGGCTCAGCCGCCGATCGAGACACTGCACTGCATATAGCCGAGGGTATTTCGGGCACGCACGTCATCGCGGGAGATGCATCGCTTCAAGAAATGATGGGCCTTATTTCAGGCAGTGCTGGTGTCGTGAGTGTTGATACTGGCATTGCACACCTTGCCGCCCACCTCGGGCGACCACTGGTAGTGCTACGAAGTTGCCTCGGGCCTAATTGGTGGTTTACTGAGTCATACGGGCCGGAGCGATCCATTATGCAACACACACGAGAAGAGGTGTGCACACCACACATTTTTCGCGATTATCCAGCTTGCTTGGATGAAATCGATCTTAGCAAAGTTCAAGAAAGTGCCCAGTCGCTATTTCCGTAAACTATATGACCATCCATTTCTATACGTTTAGTAACGAGCGCGGCGGATCCTCACGTCAGCGAGCATTTCGTATTAGCGAAGAATTAGAGCAGCGAGGATTCTCGACCATCATCCACACGCCACCAGTTATAGATATTACCCGCACCCCCTGGCCCCAGAAGCTTGGACTCATCATCCAAATACTCCACACTCTTCCGAGCATTAAGAAGGATGATATCGTCTTTCTCCAGCGAGCCATTTACAGCAAGTACTTTTTTATAATTATGGTTTTGTTTCTTTTCTTGTCTCGACGTAGAATGATTTTTGATATTGACGATCCACTCTATTTACATAGTTTTACCAAGACAAAAGTATTCACACAGATGGCCACGGCAGTTATTACCTGCAGTCACGGCGAAATGGAGTGGGCAAAAGAATACAACACACAGGTCAGCTGTATTCATATAGCCCTTACGATGTTGGATTATGAGAAATTTACCAATCCTCACGAGCAAAAGAACAGCCCGGTCACTATCGGATGGATCGGGACAGGGCCGGAACACACAGAAAACCTAAAGGTGTTAGCGGGCATTTTTACACGCCTCGCCCGTACTCACGGCAACGCATTTAGGTTTGTTCTTATTGGAGCACTGGGGGATAGTCGCGTCTACGATATTTTCAATACCATACCTAACCTCGAGGTGTCCTTTATAGATACCCTTGACTGGGCCAACCCCGAAAGCGCTCCTCGCGAAATTCAGAAGTTTGATATTGGAGTCCTCCCACACCGCACCGATGGGGAGTGGAACAAGGCGAAAACTTCGTTTAAGATTCTTGAATATATGGCTTGTGCGGTTCCAACTATAGTTAGCTCCTTTGGGGAAATGCCCTACATCATTACGGACGGAGAGAATGGATTTATTGCAGAGAATGAGGACAAATGGGTAGAGAAACTAGGACTGCTCGTATCAGACTCTTTACTACGGGCGCGCCTCGGTCGAGCTGGACAGGAGCGTGTTCGCGCGGCCTATTCGTTTGATGCAACCATACCCCAGTACATCAAGGTTATAGATTCTGTAGCCAGAGGCTCCTCAATTGATTAACTCCACTTAATGAAGTACCATCGCCAGATGAAAGGGCTAGGAAATACAACGATATTGGTATGTGGCGGAGCCGGATTTATCGGGTCTAATTTCATACGCCTGGTGCTTAGTTCGTCTAAAGTCACCAGGGTGGTGTGTCTTGATGCGCTCACGTATGCAGGGAACAAGGAGAACCTTAAGGGGTTGCCGAAGGACAGATTTACCTTTGTTCAGGGTGACATTACTGACAGAAAGATGGTTGAGAAGATACTAAAGAAACACCAACCCTCACACGTCATAAATTTTGCTGCAGAGTCTCACGTCGACCGCAGTATCCATAATGGTGCAGAGCCATTTATTCACACAAACGTGCACGGAACGGTGGTACTCCTTGAGGCACTACGCGCGCAGACAAAAAATCTGAAGAAGTTTGTGCACGTAAGCACCGACGAGGTGTACGGAAGCCTCCCGCTGAACGCCAGAAAAAAATTCACTGAGTCGTCACACCTGGCACCAAATTCCCCGTATGCTTCATCAAAAGCCGCATCTGATTTGGTGGTGAAGTCTTTTTTTGCGACCTACGATATGCCACTGGTCACCACGCGGTGTTCAAATAACTATGGGCCATTTCAGCATCCGGAGAAGCTTATCCCGTATTCCATACTGCGCCTTGGGGAAGGAAAGCCAATAGCGCTATACGGAGACGGCAAATATGTACGTGACTGGATACATGTTGAGGATCACTGCTCGGCACTTCTATTGGTAATGAAGGACGGTACACCAGGGGAGGTATATAACATTGGCGCAAATGACGAAACAGACAACCTTTCACTCGCTACGTGGCTCGTGAAGATCTTTGAGAAGAATGCCAAGGACGCCATTAGCTTTGTAAAGGATCGCCCAGGCCACGATCGTCGGTATGCTATCGATGCATCTAAGATAAGGAAGGAATTGGGCTGGGAACCGAAACACTCATTTGCTACGTCATTTGCGAGCACCGTCGAGTGGTACCGAGAAAACACGGCGTGGGTAGCGCGAGCACTCGCTCGTGGCGCTAACAATACACACATATGAAAGGCGTAATACTTGCAGGAGGACTTGGCACGCGACTTTCTCCACTCACCAAAATAACCAACAAGCACTTGTTGCCGGTGTATGACAAGCCAATGATTATGTATCCGCTCGAGACGCTGAAACGTTCCGGTATTAAAGAGATTATGATTGTGTGTGGGCGCGAACACGCCGGTCACTTTATGCAATTCCTGGGTTCGGGAAAGGAGCACGGACTGAATTTGTCGTATGCGCTCCAGGACACAAACAATGGTGGTATTGCAGATGCACTTTCGTATGCGGAGAAGTTTTCTGAAGATGAGCCGGTGGCAATTATTCTCGGGGATAATCTTTTTGAAAAAGATTTCAAGAAGGAGGTTGCGGCCTTCAAACGCGGCACCTCAGTTTTCTTTAAGAAAGTGTCGGATCCGAAGCGCTTTGGCGTCCCAGTTTTTTCTAAGGACGGAAAGAAGGTGCTTAGGGTGGAGGAAAAACCCAAGATACCAAAATCAACATACGCCCAAGTTGGCTTCTATATCTGCGACGCGACCGCCTTTGCGCGTATTAAGAAATTGGTCCCGTCAGGCCGTGGCGAGCTCGAGATGACTGATCTCATAAACAGCTATCTCGTGGACAGCGTGCTATCGCACTCCTTTGTGAAGGGAAAATGGCTTGATGCAGGTACCTTTGATTCCTTGCTCGAGGCTGCTGATTTTTATAGAGCGAAAGAGAAAAAGAAGCTATGACAGAACAGCTTTTTCAGGTACAAGACTTAGCGCTCACTGGTGTCAAACTACTGGTACCAAATATACGAGCAGATGAGCGCGGCTTTTCCGCAAACGTGTATAATGCAGAACTCTTTGCAGAACTCGGGGTGCCTAGTGTTTTTAAGGAGGACTTCATATCATATTCAAAAGAGAACGTTTTGCGCGGCTTTCATTTTCAGCGGGCTCCTCATATGCAGGACAAGCTGGTGCGTTGCTCTCGGGGGAGCGTGCTCGACGTAGCTGCTGACTACAATCCCACGTCTCCCACATACGGACAATCAGTCTCAGTTGAACTTTCGGGAGACTCGCAAGCGTTCCTGTTTATTCCCGGTAAGTACGCCCACGCATTTTATGTGACAAGTGAAGAGGCAATGATGGAGTATAAACTCAGTGACACGTACTACCCTGAATTGGTTGGGGGGGTGTGTTTCGATGATCCGGTACTTTCAATAGAGTGGCCAACCAATTCCCCCATAACATCTGTGCAGGATAGTTCATGGGCGCCCCTTCCCCCAGTATGAATCAGATATTAATTACAGGAGGGGAAGGGGTTCTGGGGTCTTATTTTGACTTCGGAATTCGTATGGGCCAGAAAGAGCTTGACATTACAGATCTGAACACTGTCTTGAAAGTTTGTGAGAACATACAGCCAAAGATCGTCATCCATACTGCGGCACTAACCGACCTGTCCGTATGCGAGACGAATCCTGAGAAGGCGTATTTTGTAAATGCAGTAGGAACATACAATATTGCCCTGGGCGCTCGTGCAGTTGGTGCAAAAGTAGTTTACGTATCAACCTCTGATGTCTTTGACGGCACCGGAAGCGAACCGTATGCCGAGAGCGACATCCCAAATCCTGTCAGCGTCTACGGGCACTCAAAATATCTTGGCGAGCTTGCTCTTAGAAGTTTACTCAAAGAGTACCTGATCGTCCGTGTATCGTGGATGTTTGGCGGAGGCCCCACGAAGGACTCTAAATTTGTTGGAAAAATCCTCAAGCAACAAAACACACCTGAAATACGAGCGGTGAATGACAAGCGAGGCTCGCCCTCGTGGGGAAAAGATGTTGCCAAAAGTATACAAACGCTCATAGAGCAAAACCAATCTGGCATACACCACCTTGGGGGCGGGGTAGCAACCAGGTACGAGATGGCGCAAGCGATAGTATCGGCTGTTGGCTGGAACACGAAAGTCGTGCCCGTAGATTCGTCAGAGTTTTTTTCTGCGTATCCAATTAGCACAAACACCAGCATGTCTTCTTCCGTACCACAGCGTCCCTGGAAAGAGGCACTTGCACAGTACCTTGAAACAGAATGGAAAGATGCACCCACGCTATGAAAGAACCACTAGATGTATCCATTGTTGTCCTTAACTGGAACACCTCAGAGCTACTTGAGGGTGCTCTAGAGTCGATTGTTTCGACCGTGGGGGAACTGCGCGTGGAAGTGGTCGTTATTGATAATGCATCTACTGACGGTGGTTTTGAAAAGGTCCCGCTGAAATTCAAGAACGACTTACGATTTGATTTTATACAGCGCGAGACGAATATTGGCTGGGCAGCCATTAATATAATGCTTGAGCGAGCGCGCGGGAAGTACATCGTCACGGTTGACCCTGATGCGATAGTTCATGCGGGAGCGCTGCAAGCACTCTATGAATTTATGGAGGAAACTCCGAATGCGGGCGCTGCTACTGCTGCGCTTCTTAACTCTGATGGAACACCACAAATCTATTTTAGGAGATTAATGACACCGCGTAGTTGCTTTTATACCACCGTGCTTGGGCGTGTGGTAGATAAATTCTTCTTTAACTTGAAGTACTTTAAGGATAATCGGTATGCTGATCTGGATGAAACGAAGGTGTCCGAGGTTGAGCAGCCATCTTGGCCCTGTCTTATCTGGAGACCGGTAGCACTTGGCGCATATATTGTTAACAAAGACATACCGTTCTATTTTGTGGACGTTGATATGAGTCAACGTGTGTATAAGAATGGATACAAAATCTTTATTGTCCCGAAAGCGGTTGCGACACATCTGAAATCAACATCATTTAGTCGAGCCAATAACAGATGGAGAACAGCCGAGTACAACCGGAGCCTTTTGGTGTATCTGCGCACGCATTATCCACTTCACCTTCTATGGCTTGCCCCACTCCTCCTTATCGACCGGGGGATTCGGTATGTTGTACTAAAGTTAACCGGAAGGGAATTAGTACGCTAATCCTGTAAGATACTGATATGAGTGACTACGTAAACAACAACGCCTGCAGAATATGTCTCGGTACTGATCTGGTGCAGATACTTGACCTTGGTTCGACGCCGCCAGCCAATGCCTACCTCTCTAAAGCACAGCTGGCGCTTCCTGAGAAATCGTTTCCTTTGGCCCTCTACTTTTGTCGTACCTGTTCACTCGCTCAACTTCTTGACGTGGTGAATCCAGAAATTCTGTTCAAGGACTATCACTTCCTTACTGGCGCAAGCGCTCCTTCAGTGGAACATTTTAAAGAGTACGCGAACGACGTACTACGACCTCTGGTTCAATCCCCAGAAGATCTCGTCATAGATATTGGGGGGAATGACGGAGTCCTGCTGAGTTTCATTAAGGACGAAGCTCGCGTGCTTAATGTTGATCCCGCAGATAATCTAGCCCCAATTTCAGAAGAACGAGGAGTTCCATTTTATCCGGCGTTTTTCACCTCAGCGACCGCAGACGATATTCTGGCTAAGTACGGAAATGCTGCAGTCGTTGTTGCTAACAATGTATTTGCACATACTGACCCTATTCGAGACGTGTTTGAGGGAGTTGCGAAGCTAATTGGGGAAGAAGGAACGTTTGTATTTGAAGTACATTGGGCCAAACACTTGGTAGAGGAGGGCTGCTTTGATCAGATATATCATGAGCACTTGTGTTTCTACTCGCTTCACGCTGCTAAGCATCTTGTCGAGGCGACAGGAATGAAAATTTTCAGAGTAGAGATTGTGCCCACACAAGGACAGTCGTTGCGCGTATACGTTGCAAAAAATCGTGAACAGGAGACGTCTGTTGACGAGATTCTTGCACAAGAAGTTGCTGCTGGTCTTACAGGCGAGGAAGCGTACGTTGCCTTTGCCACTCACGTACAAGAGAACAAGGAGAAAGTACTTGCCATCCTTCGAGATCTTACGCGCGAAGGGAAGAAGATTGTGGGGTACGGAGCTCCCGCAAAAGGAAACACACTCCTAAATTATTACGGCATAGGCACAGAAACGCTTGAGTATCTTACGGACACGACTTCACTCAAGCAGGGGCTTTATAGTCCAGGGATGCACGTGCCCATTGTGTCTCCGGACAGACTCAAAACTGATACCCCTGAGTATCTCTTTCTTTTCGCCTGGAACTTTAAAGATGCAATTCTCGAGAAAGAGAAAGAACTGCGTGAGAAGGGAGTGAAATTCATTGTGACCGTGCCGGAAGTAGAAATTATTTAAGCAATGGAAAGCCAAAACATAAAAAGAGATATTGTGCTCTTAACTGAAGTCAGCCACATTGATGTGCTTGAGAGCTTTCTTCAGCAGCACCCAGAAATAGACCAACAGACGATTTGCCGCGTCGCTCTTGATAGGGAGGTCGAGTTAGTGCTCGAGGATAGACACACACCCTTTGTGTCGGGGAGAGGTCTTCGATTACCCAACACAGATACGGTCGTTTTTGGTGAGCAGTGGACTGCGAGAATACTTGAAAGTGCCCGCTTGTCCTTTTTTTCATACCGTGGCGTCACTATCTCACAGGTATATTTCCTATCTTTTCAAAGCTGGCTTACCCGACTGCTGTACTACGTCGATATGGTCGTGTCGGCTGTCGACCAGCACCCTGATGTTCGACGAATCATTGCATTTGCCCCCACTGCAGGCGGACCCTCACTCGGAAGTATACTTGCCACCCATAAGGTAGAGGCTTATGTGGACGCAGTACAGATAGTCGCGAAGAAGTACAGCATACCAGTGCTCTTGGTACCGGCTCCAGCACGCGAGCCTATTAAGAACAGCCCGCAACTCTTTTACATAAAACGGGCTCTATTTAGTATCGTGCTTAGTGTTCTGAATTGCGGTGTCCGGATTACGCAGCGACCTAGAAAGATCAGAATACTTGCCAGTGACTATTGGAAAAACCTTGCACCGTACGTTCAAGCAATTCCTTCCGCAGAGATAGTTCTCGTTGATCGGGTAGAGGCATTCAGGGCGGGACCCAAAAACATATGGAACTACCGAATGCAGTTCCTCCACACGACTGCTTCCGCTGAAGATCCTACACGTGCGCAGACGGCAGAGCGCTTTTTGCGCGAATGGAAAGCCGTTAAGGCTTCGCACGAGCTCGATGTGTTTGTGTTCCGAGGAATCTCGCTCGCCCCACTGCTTGAAGCTGCACTTGATAGCCTAGTCCCCGAGGTGGGTACAAACCTTCTTCGAGATATTGATGACACGCACTCGTTTCTTTCTCGCGTAAAGCCAGACATTGTCATACTTCGTTCAACCGTGAGTACCCAGACTCACTTTGTTGTACTCGCACACGTTGCTCGCGCACAAGGGATTCCGTCGATTGAGATGCAACACGGACTTGAGTACTACGGACCCGGCTCAGTTAGCTTGCGGCACCGAGCAGAGTTCACCGGCGTGTACGGGAAACTAACGGTAGAACAAATGAAAGCGGTGAAAGACACCGCAACCACCGCGGTGATTGTGGGATCGCCACGATTTGACGTGTACGCTGCTTCCGCAACAAAAGAGAACTTCGCACAGGTGCCAGGTGCGTTCAACATACTGTGCGTTGCTCCCGCAGTTGATCCTGGAGGCGATTCTCCTGATACGTATGATACGGAGGAATACTACGCGGCGGTTGCTTCAGCTGCTCGTTCCATACCGAACGTGACTGTTACCGTTAAGTTTCGCCCAGGTCCTAACCGAGACTCGTTTGTGGAACGAACACTCGAAACGGTGTTTACAGGCATTCCGTATACCATTGCCCAGTTCGAATCATTTGCGGAGTTGTACCCAAAAGCAGATATCGTTATCTCGTGCTATTCGACCGCCCTCATTGAAGGACTTCAGTGTGGCAAACCACTGGTATATCTTGGCCTCTCTCCCGCCCAAAGTATGATGGGACGCCACCATTTCACCCTGTACGAGGCCGCTGGCGCACTGCGAGTCGCAACGTCCTCAAAAGAGCTCGATGAATGTATGGCAGAGCTCGGAAGAGACCCGGGAGCCCGGGAGCGACTGTCGGCAGGCGCAACTTCATTCCTGGGCCAGGAGTACTCTTTTGATGGACATTCAAGCGAGCGAGCAGCCAGCTTGGTGGCAGAATTGGTCGAAAGGCGTCGGGCGAGGCGCGGGGTAAAGTAGCTACCTCATAGCCAAGAGAAGGGTTATAGTGAGTATATTCCGCTTGTGGCAGAGATTTTTCTATAGGACTTCATTACATATGGCAAATAAATACGACCTTCTTAATAAAAACGTACTCATTACTGGCGCAGCTGGGCAAATAGGTAGGGAGCTTGTGCGTGCATTCATTGAAAGTGGCTCACACGTCTATGCCGCCGACTTGGCTGCCACGCCGGATTCTGGACTCACAGACGCAGTGGGAAAACACACGGACCTCTTCACCTATGTCAGTGGGTCTGTCACAACGGAGACTTCAGTTACAGAAATCTTTGCGGAGATTAAAAAACCAATAGACGTGTTGGTTAATTGCGCTGGTATAGGAGTATATACAGCGTTCGAAAAAAGAACAGAGGAAGAACTCGATAGTGTATTCGATACAAATCTGAAGGGCACCATTCTAATGTCCAAGCACGCCGCTGAAGGAATGAAAGAACAGAAGCAAGGAACTATCATAAATGTTGCCTCTATATATGGCGTGACAACACCCGACTTTCGTATATATGGCGATTCAGGCAGAAACAGCTCAGAAATTTACGGAGCAACCAAGGCCGGCATTATTCACTTCACCAAGTACATTTCTGCCTATTTAGCCCCATATGGTATTACGGCTAACAGCATTTCTCCTGGTGGCGTCTTCAGAAAGCAGGACCCAGCCTTTGTGGCGAATTACGAGAAAAAGACACCGCTTGGAAGAATGGCCACTCCGGAGGATTTGGTAGGAACAGTCCTATTTCTTGCGTCATCAGACGCACGATACATAACCGGTCAAAACATCTCTGTGGATGGAGGATTTACTGTATGGTAAAGGAACAAACGAAAAAGCCACACGTACATATCATAGGGGCGGGAATGAGTGGGCTTGCAACAGGACTTCGGCTCTCCGAACTCGGTATTCCTGTGTCTATATACGAAAAGAGTTCCGGTGTCGGTGGTATGGCGAGCTCCTTTGCTTGGGGAGAATTTGCCTATGTCGATCATGGGCCACATATTTTCCACACCCCAGACGAACGGCAGGCGCATATTTGGGAATCAGAATACGGTGATCTGTTCGCAAAGAATGAATTTTGGGGCAAGAACGTAAGGGGTGAGAAATTTGACGAGCTCTACGACTATCCACTTTCCTATGATTCGCTCGAATCCTTTCCTAAGGAGAAGCGAGAAAAAATAATGACAGAACTCTCCTGTCTAAGTGAATCAAAGAAAGCTGAAGCAAAGAGTTACAAAGAGTACGTGCGGGAGTTGGTGGGCCCGACCTTGATGGAGATGTTTTTCATACACTACCCGCAAAAGCTCTGGCGAGTTACCGTCGATGAGATGACTGCCAACTGGGCGCCCAAGCGCGTAAACTTCCATCGAGAAAAAGGACACTTTCATATGGGTCAGTGGAGTGCCGTAGGGAAGTACGGCGCAGGTAGTGTTATGGAGCGAATGGCGGAGAAATTTACCCAGAACGGTGGCGAGCTACACCTGGATAGTGCACTTACTGAGATTGAAACAGCGGGAACCACTCTAACAGGGTTGGTGTTTGGTGAGAAACGAGTCACCCTGTCGCCAGAGGATTTCGTAGTCTCTACTATGCCGCTGCCGCGGCTTGCTGAGTTGTTTGGTGTGACGAACGAGCTCAAGTACCGGGGCGCAAAGCTCATTTTCGTTGCACTTAATAAGCCACAGGCTATAGAAGGGCAGCCGAGCTTCCTATACTACGATAACCCGGACATCATCTTTCACCGTGTTAGCGAACAAAAGAAGTTTTCAGCCTTTGGTTTTCCCTCAGACAAAACCCTTCTGACACTTGAAATAGCGTATACGCGAGGAGACGAGCGTGATGTACAGCCAGAGCAAGAACTCATAGAAATAGCAATTCGAGACTTGAACACCGTTGGACTCGCTAAACCAGGGGAAGTGTACGACACCAAACTCGTTTCACTTCCGTATGTGTACCCAATGCTTGCAAAAGGTAGTGAAGAAGCGCTTGCGCGCGTGCGCGGTGCGGTTGCCTCGTACCAACAAGTATTTCTTATTGGCACCGGGGGAGACTATCACTACGCAGACCTGCAGATTCTTGCCGTGAAGGGGCGTGACCTCGCAGACCGCATTGCGGGGGTTAGTGACGAAGAAGAGCATCTGGTTCGTGGAAACGGGTATAGCGAACACTTTGCAAACGAAGTGGTACTAGGAACACATACGGTTGCATACGGAAAGCCAGCGTTTGTTATTGCTGAAATTGGTCTAAATCATAATGGGTCACTTGAACTTGCAAAGAAACTTATTAGCGCCGCAAAGCTCTCGGGAGCGTCAGCCGCAAAGCTTCAGAGTTTCAGTGCAGGAAGTAGACTCTCTCAAAAAGTTAAAGAGAATAGATACGCGGAAGAATTGATCGATACCGAGGAAGGAATGTTTTCAATGTTTAAGCGACTAGAGCTTACTGAGTCAGAGCACGCAGAATTATTTGCCTATGCACAAAGCATCGATATGGTCCTGTTCTCTACGCCGTTCGATATCGAAAGTCTAGAACTGCTCGAGTCGTTTGGTGCGCCGTTTTACAAAATCGCATCAATGGACGTGGTGAACCTTCCGCTCGTGCGAACGGTAGCAGAAACAGGTAAGCCCATAATCATGTCTACCGGTATGTCCAGTCTGGCTGAAATTGAAGACGCTGTTGAGGTAATTCAATCCACCGGCAACAAAAACCTCATACTATTGCAGTGTGTCTCATCGTATCCTGCCGTACCGCAAGACATGAACCTTGCTGCTATGAAGACGCTTCACAAGGCATTTGGGGTGCCGGTAGGGTTTTCGGACCACACCATAGGACTCATTGCTTCGACCGTTGCGCTCTCGCTCGGTGCCACCGTTATTGAGCGCCACTTCACTCTGGACCGTTTTATGGAGGGTCCTGATCACATACTTTCTTCAGAGCCTCACGAACTTACTGAGTTGGTAGAACTCAGTCGTCTCGTTCCTCTTATACGAGGTACTGGTGAGAAGCGTGTACAGGGGAGTGAAATAGAAACTATGAATCGTTTCAAAAAGGGCTTGTACGCAAAGGTAGATATACACACGGGTGATACGATTACCGAAACGATGCTTACGATTAAGGGTCCAGGAGGAGCGGTACTTCCGAAGTTCCAGTCGGACGTAGTAGGAAAAACTGCCCGTATAGATATTCCAGCAGACCACCCCGTGAAATGGGACCATTTCCAATGAAACAGCTAGAAAAAACTGTGGAGCACATTTGTACAAGCGCCAAGGGGCGCGCTACGGCGTTTGTTATTGGTAATACATCGGATGTGTTTGTGGAGGGGCATATGTACAGCACCCCACTGCGCGAGACTGGGGAGCTCGTGTACGCTGGCGTAATTGTGCGAGACGTAGAGACGGCAGAAGAAGTGGCGCGATGGGTGGACGGAAAAGTCGACTATGTATTTGTGGACGACGAAAAGAAAATTAGGAGCATGTACTATGGCCCAGACGATGTGGGAAATATAGAAAAAAGTGTTCGAGGAATTATTTCCACCTCTACGCTACTTACCTACAAGGGAAATGACCTAACGGTGGAGGCCGTAGATACCCTTATTGGAAGTATTGTGGGAGAGGTGAGCGGAAAGAGAGTTGCACTCATTGGAATGGGCAATCTAGGGTCAAAAGTAGCGCTCAAGCTCGTTGAGCGCGGCGTGCATATTTCTGCATTTCGAAGAAACAAACAAAAGCTAGATGCTATTGTTGCGGGACTAAACGAGATCAAGCCAGCGGACACTCATGCGCGCGTTATCGCGATGGAGAATATTGCGCACGCCTGTGCAAACGCCGATATTATTATTGGCACAACAAACGAGAAAAGCGTAATAACTATGGATGATGTGCAGTGTGCGAAGCCCGCAGTACTGCTCCTTGATGTGGGGAAGGGCTGTTTTGCGCAAGAGGTGACCGAGGACTCTTCGCGCATTGTGTATCGTGTAGACGTTTCCATAGTCCAGAAACAGGCCTTTCTCGCACTCGTACACACAAAAAGTCACTACTCAAAACAACTAGGGAGACGAAGCATCCCGGAAGCAGAAGCGACCCTTGTGTCTATCGGTATTTTTGGCAGAAAAGGGGAAGTTATTGTAGACGATATAGAGCACCCAACGAGTATTATTGGTATTTCAGCAGGGGACGGCACCCTCGAACCTAGTAGCGACGAAGTGCTCAAAAAAATAAGCGATTTGAAGTCAACGTTTGGAATTCTATAAACACTATGAAAACGTACGCAATTATTCAGGCTCGTATGGCCTCGACAAGACTCCCGGGGAAAATACTCCTCGACATAGCTCCAGGCACGACTGTGCTTGAGTGTATGCTCTCTCGTGTGGCCGCCTGTACAGAGATTGATACTACTATCGTAGCGACAACAACGAGCGAGAAGGACCTCGTACTTATCGATTTTTTAGAGAAACACAAGCTGCCCTATTTTGTTGGTGATGAGAACGATGTACTAGACCGTTACTACCAAACAGCTCTCGCGTTTGGGGCCAAGAGTGGAGATGTAATCGTACGCATGACATCCGACTGTCCACTCATTGACCCATCGGTTGCCGACACCACCATACGGTTTTTTAAGGATGGGGACTTTGAGTATGCTTCTAACAATCTGGAACCGTACACCTACGCTGATGGTATGGATACCGAAGTGTTTTCTTTTGACGCACTGGAACGTGCGTGGAAAGAATCCACTATCCCCGCCCACCGCGAGCACGTCACCTTCTATATGTGGAAGAATCCTGAACTATTCAGAATAGGGCAATACGTTAACCCCAAAGAAGGGCAGGTAGCGTACCGACTCACTCTCGACTACCAGGAGGATCTGGATGTCCTTTCTGATGTGTACCAGCACCTGTACCCACAGAATCCACTATTTACTATGGAAGATATTTTGGGCTATCTGAACGCACATCCGGAAGTGAAAGCTCTTAATACTGACGTAGAGCGCAACGCGTCTTGGAAATAGACGAGGCGAAACCTTATTGGATTGATATCTAGTTATACTGTATATGAAACGAACCGGTCAGAGACTCTGGGAAAAGGCAAAAAAACTCATACCAGGAGGTAATCAATTGTTGTCAAAGCGGGCAGAGATGTTCCTGCCAGGGGCGTGGCCAGCATATTTTAGTAAGGCCAAGGGTCCCTATATATGGGACTTAGACGGCAATAAATATCTTGATATGTCGATTATGGGTATTGGCGCCTGTCCTCTTGGCTACGCGGACCCCGATGTTAACAAAGCGGTCACGGCAGCAGTCGGACGTGGGTCTATGGCTACTTGGAACACTCCTGACGAGGTGGAACTCGCTGAATTACTAACCAAAATACACCCGTGGGCTGATATGGTCCGCTATGCTCGCACGGGGGGAGAATCAATGGCAATTGCGGCGCGTATAGCGCGTGCACACACGGGACGGGATACCGTTGCTTTTTGTGGATATCATGGCTGGTCTGACTGGTACCTCGCAACAAACTTAAAGGATCCGAAAGGACTGAATGAACACCTACTGGCAGGTTTGGAGCCCAAGGGTGTTCCGGAAGGACTTCGAGGAAGTATCTTGCCATTTCGCTATAATCGTATCGACGAGCTCGAAGCCCTGGTGAAGCAAACGAAAGGAAAGCTCGCTGCCATTATTATGGAGCCAATACACGGTGAAGAACCGAAAGACAATTTTCTTCAGAAAGTCCGAGCCATTGCGACACAAACAGGAGCAGTACTGGTGTTCGATGAAATATCCATAGGATGGAAGGAAACAGTCGGGGGTTCGCACCTTATGTATAAGGTGAACCCTGATATTGCAGTATTCAGTAAGGGTATGAGCAACGGATATCCCATGGCCGCCATTATTGGGAAAAGGAAGGTAATGGAGTCGGCTCAGGACACATTCATCTCGAGTACGTACTGGACTGAGAGTATCGGACCCGCGGCGGCACTTGCCACAATTAAGAAAATAAAACGCCTTAATGTCCCCAGGCATCTCATACGTATTGGTACGCTAGCGAACTCTGGACTGAAACGTCTCTCCAAAAAACACGGAATTAACGTGCAGATTGGAGGCACGGCAACCATGGGTTTTTTTTCTTTTGAGTACGGTCCTCTAAGCAATGCAGTGAAAACATTATTCACTCAAGAAATGCTAAAGAGGGGAATTCTTGCTGCCAACAGATTCTATCCTTCCTATGCCCACTCAGAAAAACACATCAAGCACTACCTGCAGGTTATGGATAAAGTGTTCGCTCTTATGAAAGACGCCATAGATTCTGGAACGGTAGAAAAGAAACTACAAGGACCCGTCGCACACTCCGGATTCCAGCGCCTCAATTAAGGTGCTATTCTGAGCTCTACGTACAGCGGATATGGAATTGTCACACAACAAGGTTGAAGCCCTCAAGCAATTTGCTGACCACTTGGTGCGCGCACCCAGCTGTAACCTCTGTGGAGGCATGGAACGGAGCGTGTGGGCGGTGTCCGATCCCATTACCGCCTACGAGTGTACGGCGTGTGGCCTGGTCTATCACGACCCACAACTCACTGACAAGGGCAGGGAGCTTTTCTATGCGAGCGGGTATTTTGAGATGCAAAACGACCCTGCAGATTCTGCGCTTCGCGACGTCATGTATGGAGTGGAAATTGCATTCTTGGAAAAGCACCGAGCGAGCGGCGTGTTGCTTGACGTAGGGTGCGGTGGCGGGTTCTTGCTGAATGCATTTAGTAATTCGTGGGAAAAACATGGTATTGAGTTTGATGCTCGTGCCGTTGAACACGCACGCGAGGTGCTGAATCTCGATGTCGCACAAGGAGAAGTGACGAGTGTGTCGTTTCCGGAGGGAACCTTCGATGTCATTGTGCTGCGGGGCGTCATCGAGCATATGGCAACACCCCGAGAAATGATCGAGCACCTATTGCCGTGGCTCAAGAAGGGGGGGCTACTGTATATTACCTCCACCCCAAACACCGAAAGTCTGTGCGCAGAACTGTATCGCGAAAAGTGGAACCTATTTACTGCCGATCATCAAATACATTTCTCCAAGTCCAATCTGGTGAGCTTCTTTAAGGGGATCGGAATGTCTCTGGCTGATGCTGGGTACCTGTATCTTGAGACACCCTATGCCAACGAAGTGGCCGACTATCGAAAAATAGTTACTGACGCAAAGCTCATCGGTAGCGGGAACGGTAGCGAAGTTATTTCTTCCCCCGCATTCTATGGAAATATGCTCAGTCTCATCTTTCTGAAAGATTAATATTTTATGCGTATCCCCGAAACACTTGCATTGCTCGCCAAGACCTACCACCGGTACGGCTGGCATATTTTGGCGCTCGCGCTGCTCGGGATGTTCAGTGCCATTCTGGAGGGTATTGGTATCACCGTGGTGATACCACTTCTTTCATTCTTTGTGGGTGGAAACGCACCGGTTGATTTTATTTCAAAAGCAGTGCAGTCACTCTTTGCATTTGTTGGAGTCCCGTTTACCTTTAGGTACCTCCTTGGATTTATTCTCGCGCTCTTTCTTGTGCGCGCAGTCACCGTCGTTGCTTTTGGGTATATTCGTGGCAGAATTTCTGCAGACTTTCTCCATATTGAGAGCAAAGAACTGCTCAAGCGGACACTCCGTGCCTCGTGGCCGTTCTTGCTCAAACAGAAGATTGGCTCACTGCAAAACACGCTCGTGCGAGACATTCAGTGCTCTACCGGCCTGTTGGGTATCATCGCCCAAATCATCCAGTCGTTCGGAGGATTCTTGATGTACTTGATCATTGCGATAAACATTTCTCCCTCCATTACGTTCTGGACCATCGGGGGAGGAGCGGTACTTATGTTGTTTGCCCGACCCCTCATTATCAAATCGCGAAAGGTGGGGGAGCAGCTGGTGCTAGTAGAAAAAGCATACGCCCATTTCTTGTCGGAACATATCATAGGTATGAAGTCAGTGAAGGCCGCTGGTGTTGAGCAGCCAGCACTCCAGAGTGGGAACGAAGAGCTGGACTCACAGCGAAAACTTTCCTTACGCCTTGCGTTCATTCGTTCAATTGGCTCGAGCTTCTTTCAGCCGTTCACACTTCTGTTCGTAGTGGTGTTATTTGCACTTACGTCAAAGTCACCTGACTTCAGCATCGTCTCCTTTATTGCGGCACTATACTTGATTCAGAAAATCTTTACCTACCTTGAATCAGGACAGAATGCACTCCACAGCTTTAGCGAAATGGTGCCGTACGCCAAGAACCTGGTAAATTTCAAGAAAATTTCTGACGAGTACAAGGAGGAAAAAATCACTGGAGAGAAGACGCTTATTTTTGAGAAAGAGCTTGCATTCAACAATGTCTCGTTTTCCTATGAGCCGGATTCAGCCACACTCTCTGATGTGTCATTCGTTCTCCCGCAAGGAACCACCATGGGACTCATTGGGCCTTCTGGTGCGGGCAAGACCACTGTTGCAGATATTCTCCTGCGGTTGTTTGAACCAACCTCAGGTTCGGTGACCATCGACAACGAGCCCATAAGGAACATTCGTATAGATGAGTGGCGGCAGTACATAGGGTATGTTTCTCAGGACGTCTTCCTGCTCAACGCAAGTGTTTCTGAAAACATCAGGTTCTATAGTTCAAACGTTACTGACGCTGATATAGAGGAAGCTGCACGCAAGGCGAATATTTATGACTTTGTTATGTCTCTCCCCCAGGGATTTAATACTGCCGTAGGGGACCGAGGGGTGCTGCTTTCGGGCGGACAGCGACAGCGCATCGTGCTTGCGCGGGCACTGGCAAAACGGCCCAAGCTCCTCATTCTGGACGAAGCAACAAGCGCCCTCGATTCGGAGTCGGAGAGACTCATTCAAGAGGCTATACGAGCACTGCACGGGTCTATTACGGTGTTTGTCATTGCGCACCGTTTGAGCACCATTGAATCAGTAGACACTCTGTTGGTACTAGAAGAGGGCAAACTCACGGAATCGGGCACACCAGTGCAGTTGCGGAGCACCGCGACCTCCTATTTTGCGAAGTACAGGGGGGCTTGAAGCGCACCCCAAAGAAAAGATTTGTGGTTGTGGTATAGTGCTCGCGGCGTTTGATCTTTGAGACGCTAGCAAACAGAAGCAGCAATGCTTCGCACAGACACAAAGGAGCCACTGATGGCTGCGAAACGCTTCGTCCTCGTGGCTCAGTATTCATCCATTGAGCCGCTCGGAATCCTTCACCTCTCCGGACTTGTCCGGGATGCAGGGTGGGACTGCAAGGTCGTCCTCATCAAGGGTGACGACTACGCGGAACTCTACGACACCGTACAGAATTGGCGGCCCGACATTGTCGGGTTTCAGATCTGGACAGGCAATCACCTGGCCGCGTTTAGGGCCTGCAACACCGTGCGTGGGCTTGGCGTGCCGCTCGTTATTGGCGGACCGCACGCGACTTACTTCTTCGAGGAGTGCGCAAAGCACGCAGACTGGGTGGTGCAAGCCAGCGGGTTTGGATTCCTTCAAGACATTCTTGGCGGTGTGCTGCCTCACGGCGTTCACTTCAGTCGTGAAGGGCGATCTGAACCCTTCCCTCTGCCTGACCGCGACCTCCTCTACGAGACGTACCCCGGGTATGGTGAAAGCCCTATCAAGAGTATGTTTGCGTCGGTTGGGTGTCCGTACAAGTGCACCTACTGTTACGCGCCGGTGTTCAACCGGATGCATAACGGGTTCTTGCTTACGAACCGCCCTGTCGACGATCTCGTGCAGGAAGCGAAAGCCATACTACGACGCTGGCCCCTCTCACTCGTCTATTTCCAAGACGACGTGTTTGGGTTCAATCCGAAGTGGCTTGGTGAATTCGCGCAAAAATGGAAGACAGAGGTGGGTGTGCCGTTCCACGCGCAGATGCGTCTCGAGATGACGCAGCACGCGGGTGGTGACAAGCGACTCGACCTCTTTCGGGAGGCTGGGTGCAGCGGCATAACGCTCGCGATTGAGTCAGGGAATGCGTTCCTGCGAGACCATGTGCTCTTCCGGCACATGCCGGACGAACTCATTCTCGAAGGATGCCGAAAGATTATGGACCGGGGTATGACGCTTCGGACCGAACAAATACTTGGCGTGCCGTTCTCGAATCTTGAGACCGAACTGCAGACCCTTGACCTGAACGCGCGTATTAACCCAACGCTGGCGTGGACGAGCATCCTATCTCCCTACGGGGGCACGGCAATGGGTACCATCTCTTCGAACTACGGTCTCTATCGTGGCAACAACGACGATCTTCTCGATAACTTTTTCGAGGCGAGCGTCCTGCGGCACATCGATGGAGGCCCGCGCGATATCGAGCGGATGGTTGCCATGGTCGGCGCAACACCCAAAGACGAAACACTGCTCGCCTTTCGGACAGAGCAACGATCGGCTACGGAAGTGTCGGTATTCGATGCAGAGGGAACTCTGCTCGGGTCCGTCACTCACCTGACTCCGAAAGACAACGAACGCTACTGTCGTGATCTCGTGCGACTGCAGCGACTCTTTAATTTCTTGCCGAAATTTCCTGATGCGGCACTGCTCGGGCGCACACTCGCGCTTATGCCGCAGCAGGAGTGGACGTGGGAGGGAATTGGGCGGCAGATTGAGCAGCACCTGGTTTCTGCGAACGTGGAGAACCTTTCATCCTGGAAGGACGCCATCGCCGCGGAAATGGGGTATGGCTCAGTCCTTGAGCTTCCGGGGCCCATTGCTTCGAACCCGTGGCTCTTCTGTGTCGTGCCCGCTGGCGGGCACCTCGCTCGACGTGCGTTAGAGGTGGGTGTATTTGACCCCCTCCTCTCGACCGAAGAAACGCTCGACCGACTCGGCACCCTCGGGCGCCGGCACCTGTTCGAGTACGGTCTGTACCAGATTCAAGTGGGAAGCAGTCCCATATGCTCCCGCTAGACTCTAGAAGGGTCCGTCCACCAGGACGGGCCCTTTTTGTATGTTCCACAAGTAACGACAGAGGGGTATACTCTCCCCATATGCATATACAGACCATGGCGCGTTGGACCACGCTCATAGCACTATTTACCATTCCGTTCATCCCACTCTACATTGCGAGTGATATGTACTTCCCCTTTATCACCGGAAAAGGGTTTGCATTTAGGATATTGGTAGAAGTGGCACTTGCCGGCTATGTGCTCCTAGCATTGGTTGATGCACGCTACCGGCCGAAGTTTTCGTGGACGTACCTGTTGTACGGGGCACTTGTGCTATGGATGGTACTTGCGAATTTCCTTGCGGAGAATGTGCATAAAGCGTTCTGGAGTAACTTTGAACGCATGGATGGATTTGTCACCATTGTGCACATGTTTGTTTTTTTTGCCGTTCTCGGTTCGGTGCTTACCGTGGACCAATTATGGCGAAAGTGGTGGCTAACCTTTCTTGCGGCTGCAGGGCTTGTGTGCGCCTATGGACTGTTTCAGCTCGCGGGCATGGCCGAAATCCATCAGGGAGGTGCACGTGTGGATGCTACGTTTGGTAACGCTGCATATCTTGGTGTGTACCTGCTCTTTGTCATAGCTATTGCGCTCTGGCAGGCCTTCGAAAGCAAGGGTTGGCTGAGGAACATCTTGTTTGCCTTTGTTTTTGTATCTGCAGCTATCCTTTTTGCAACCGCAACGCGCGGAGCAATTATTGGCCTTGTGGGAGCGACACTTTTGGGTAGCATGCTGTGGGCTTTTGAGTCGAAAAAGAAGTCTCGCGTACTCGCGGGTGGAGTATTCCTTGGGCTTCTGGTCCTGATAGGGGTATTTTTCATGGCAAAAGACACGGCATTCATAAAGAGCGACCCGACTCTCGCACGACTGTCTTCTATCTCCCTGAAGGATGGTACAACGCGCTTTGGAATCTGGAATATTGCACTTGCCGGCGCACAGGAACGTCCTGTCTTTGGGTGGGGGCAGGAGGGATTCACCTATGTATTTCAGAAGTATTACCATCCCAGCTTGTTTGGGCAGGAGCCATGGTTCGATCGAGCACACAACACGTATCTTGATTGGCTCATTGCGGGTGGTATTCCAGCACTACTTCTGTTTCTTGGACTTTTGGGAAGTGCAGTGGTAGCACTCTACCGAAAGTCCGTCTCTCGTCCAGAACGTATTATGCTCGTCTGCGCGCTTGCGGCGTATGGGTTCCAAGCACTCTTTGTTTTCGATAACCTATTTAGCTACCTTGGTCTTGCGGCACTGCTGGCGGCAGCGCACGCTGCCAGCGGTGTACCAATTAAAAAACTTGCCGCATTACCGGAAGTTAATAGACGGGAAGCAAGTACCGTTGCTGCTACGGTTGTGGGGGTGGTAGCTATTGGCATACTGTGGGTGGTAAATGTGCCCAGTATAGTACAAGCACAGAAGTTAGTGTACGGCTTGAGTATCGGGCAGTCTAAGCCACTTGAAGGATACGCCTTACTTACGGAAGCAAATACCAGTGGCGGACTTGCTTCTCAGGAGGTGAGCGAACAACTGGTAAACTTTGCAGTAAGCATCAAGACGCGTGCGGATATCCCCCTAGAAAAACGAGTAGAGATATTTACCTACGCACTTAATCGTATGGAGAAAGAAGTTGAACGTATACCAACAGATGCACGACTTCGCATTGAATATGCTACAGGTCTTCGCGCCGGTCACGATTATCCAAATGCACTAGTACACAGTGCTGCCGCACTGGCGCTCTCCCCAAAAAAGCAGACGCTTATGATGGAGCGTGGGTTTGAGTTTTGGGAGGCTGGTCAAGCAGAAGAAGCGCGTGACATCTTTGTGCAGATGTATGAGCTTGACCCGTCATTTACGGGACCTGCGGTATACGCAGCCGCGGGAGAGATTGCTCTGGGGAATGTGAAGGAGGGCGAGTTAATTCTCACGCAGGCATTTGGAACAAATATTGTGGACGATGAAGCATTAATTATTGCGTACTACCAAGCGAAACGATATGATCGACTCGTGATGGTGCTTGAACTCCACCTCCAAAAAGACCAGTCGACACAGTCCTACATACGACTCGCGTCTGCTTATGTGCTGGCAGGGCAGTATCAAAAGGCACGAGAGAGTGCTCAAGCGGCGCTACGGCTTCATCCGGAAGATTCGAAAGCTATCTCTAGCTTTATTACGAAGCTTCCTCAGTAGCGCATGGTCGTTCGAGAACATGTCGCCTTGTCAGAGTTGACTACTCTCAAGGTTGGTGGGCTCGCTCGCTTTGTCTGTACCGGTGAATCACTAGAAGATGTTGAGAAGGCGGTGGCGTTGGCTCAAACGCAAAACCTTCCGTTTACGGTACTGGGTGAAGGAAGTAATGTGCTAGCGCGTGACCAGAACTATGAAGGGGTGGTGTTACTCATGCATATGCAGGGTACCTCTTATACGGATGAAGGTGATCAGGTTCTGGTGACTGCGGGGGCAGGTGTTTCGTGGGATGGGTTGGTGAGTGAGGCGGTAGAGAGGGAACTGTGGGGGCTTGAGAACCTGGCGGGGATACCGGGAACTGTGGGGGCCGCCCCCGTGCAAAATATTGGAGCGTATGGGGCAGAACTACAGACACTCTTTGTAAGCGCAAACGTATTTGATGCGCACACTAAGACGTGGAGTTCCTTTGATCGAAACGACTGCCAGTTTGCGTATCGGGATAGCATCTTTAAACGCAATCGTTCGCTGGTGATTGAAGAGGTAACACTTAAGCTTTCTAACGTAGGCGCACCTCAGCTCGGATACAGTGATTTGCGTACGCTGGTGCAGGAAGGAAAGACGCTTGATACCCCATGTACGATTGTAGAGAATGTGCGGCAAGTGCGCTCGCATAAATTTCCCGATTTGGTGCAGCACGGCACTGCAGGTTCGTTTTTTAAAAACCCCATTATAGAGCCCGAACTATTTGCCTCTCTCTGTTCTCAGTATGGTGCTATGCCAAGCTATCCTGCAGTTGGGGGTATAAAGATACCTCTCGCTTTTATCTTGGATCATATTCTTGGCTTGCGTGGTCATCGAGAAGGAAAGGTGTCTTTGTTTGGTAATCAACCATTGGTATTAGTTGCAGATCGGGGAGCAACTGCAGCTGACATAGATGCATTTGCAAATGCAATTGCAAAAAAAGTATTTGAAGCAACGGGAATTGTTATTGAGAGAGAAGTGCAGACGATGTAGTAAATATGGCCTGTAAACCGGACTAAAGGTCAATATGCCGTTAATATTAACTGATTTCGGACCATATTAACGGTTTATTGACATAATACCGTTAATAGACTAGTATATAAGCAATGGCAACGACCAAACCTATTCGTGAGCGCATACAGGCTCTAAAAGAGGAATACGCGCGTATAAAGAAGGGTAAAGACTCACTGCTTACCCTCCTTGACGAAGCTGAGCTCCCCGAGGCAGTCTACAACTCCAATGCGATTGAGAACTCCACTCTTACCCTGAAGGAAACAGAACGAATCCTGCTCGAGCAAGAGGTTGACCGTGACGTCTCGGTGCGCGAGGTCTTTGAAGCAAAGAATCTTGCACGGGTGTCCGAATATATCCGGACGAAGGCATTGGAATCAGAAATTTCAAAAGATACTATGCTTCTCCTTCACCAAATGTTGATTGGGGGCATTAATGATTCCATTGCGGGGAGGTTTCGTAGAGAGGGAGAGTATGTTCGTATCGGTACTCATGTAGCACCTGCCCCAGAGCATCTAGAACGCATGCTTGAATCTCTACTCACGGATTACGCAAACGACCACGAAAGCTATGATCTCGATGCCATAGCGCGCTTCCATCTCGAGTTCGAGCACATTCATCCATTTAATGATGGTAACGGGCGCATTGGCCGAGTGCTAATTAATTGGCAGCTCCTTCGGCATGGGTTTCCCTCCATCATTATTAGAGACAAGGAGAAGCAGGTGTACTACCGGGCATTTGGCGAATACCGCGACTCGCAAAAGAAGCGCTCTAATCAAATGGAGCGGGTGCTCACGCTCACCCTTATGGAGTCTCTGCATAAGAGGCTTGCCTATCTGCATGGTGGGGAAATCGTGACTCTTGCTGCGTATGCAAAACAGAAGGATGCTTCATTGCCTGCGCTCACCAACGCCGCACGCAGGCAAACCATTCCTGCATTTAGAGAACGAGGAGTGTGGAAGATTGAGTCAAAGTTTGTGGACTCTAGAAGTGTTTAGCTTGTGAGCATCCCGCACCCGAGTCCGCATATACAATTGTAGTAATGTTTCTTTGGTAAAATTATTTTACTCAACGCATTCAAATTTCTTTTGTCCTTTGCTGACAAAGAAAAAAAGTTATCCACATTTCTTTTTTCTTTGCAAAAAATAAATGTAAACACACGTAATAATAATCAATAGCACATCAGCGAGAAAGTTTTCTAAAAATCTTCTTGGTGATGGGTCGACACTATTAGTCATAGTCAATCGCGATACCTATGGCAGCAAAAAAGAGGAAGACCGCCAAGAAGACCGTGAAGAAGGCCGCACCTAAGAAGCGTGCAGCAAAGAAGACGGTAAAGAAGGCAGTCAAGAAAACCGCTAAGAAAGCTGTAAAGAAGGCCGCAAAGAAGACCACCAAGCGCAAGGCAACGAAGCGCAAGAAGTAGTCTCCTTTCGGTTCTCTATACAAACAAAAAGCCTCCTTCGGGAGGTTTTTTGTTTTGCCCACCCGCTACCGTTTCTGGGCCCCGCGCGGTATAGTGGCGATACCTTATATATGGCTAGCTTTCTCGGAAACATATTTACCAAGAACCAATCGGCTTCGTTCCTCAAAACGGCGCAGCCGGTGGTGGATCTAGCTAATGGCCTAGCTGAAGCCCTGGAAACCGTTTCGCGGGAAGATCTTCAGAAACGACTCCAAGAGGTGCGGGAGCGCACAGACGGTGTTCCAACCAAGGATGCTGATATTGCCGAGGTTTTTGCGCTGGTGCGAGAGGCGGCACGACGTACCTTGAGCGAGCGGCACTATGACGTCCAACTACTCGGAGGGTTGGCACTTGCGCGCAAACGTATTGCAGAAATGCGCACGGGAGAAGGAAAGACTTTGGTAGCCACACTCCCGGTTACCCTGCATGCACTTGCCGGGAAAGGAGTGCACGTGGTGACGGTGAACGACTACCTGGCTCGTCGTGACGGCGCCTGGATGGGTCAGGTGTATAGCTACCTTGGTCTAACGGTTGGGGTGGTTACCGGTGGTGGCGGGTACCTGTACGACGCAGCGCATATAACAGAAGCGGAGGATGCCGAGCGCGATGCAGAGGGGTCGTACAAGGTATTCTATGAATTCCTTCGTCCTGCATCAAAGCAAGAAGCGTATGCTGCAGACATTACGTACGCCACCAACAATGAGCTTGGGTTTGATTACCTGCGAGACAACACGGCCTACGACCCCTCACAGATAAACCAGCGGGGACACTACTTCGCTATTGTTGACGAGGTGGACTCGATTCTTATCGACGAGGCCCGCACCCCTCTTATTATTTCGGGTCCTGCCGCAGAAGCGGAAAGTCTCTACGAACGATTTGCCTCGATGGTTTCTTCGTTCAAGGTAGACGAGGACTATACGGTTGATGAGAAGCAAAAGGCGGTTCAGATTACCGAAGAGGGGATACACAAGGCCGAAGTGGCACTTGGTATTGAGAACCTGTATGCAGAGGGCGGAATGCGCTTCGCACACTTCCTTGATACGGCAGTGCGTGCCAAGGCACTCTTTCACCTAGATAAGGAGTATGTCATTAAGGATGGCGAGATTGTTATTGTTGACGAGTTTACCGGTCGCCTACAGCCAGGACGCCGGTGGAGTGAGGGACTCCACCAAGCCGTTGAAGCAAAGGAAGGTGTGCCTATTCAGAAGGAAACCCGTACCTATGCAAGCGTGACCTTCCAGAACTATTTCCGCATGTATGGCGCATTGGCGGGTATGACCGGTACGGGATTATCCTCGGAAGAAGAGTTTTATACCGTGTATGGGCTCGATGTGGTGGTGGTGCCCACACACCGCACCATTGCGCGTATCGACTATCACGATCTTATTTTCCAGAATACAAAGGGCAAGTTACGTGCGCTCGCTCGAAACATCAAGTCCATCTATGAGAAGGGACAGCCAGTGCTCGTGGGTACGGTGTCTATTGAAGATAACGAGGTGGTGAGTGAGTACCTGCGCAAGGAAGGAGTTCCTCATGAGGTATTGAACGCCAAGAACCACGAGCGCGAGGGGGAGATTATAGCGGGCGCCGGCAAGAAGGGAATGGTGACCGTTGCTACAAACCTTGCAGGACGTGGAGTGGACATTAAGCTTGGCGGACCTCTCGCAACGCCCGAAGCACGGGAAGAGATTCGCCAGCTTGGAGGACTTGCGGTTATTGGTACGGAGCGTCATGAAGCGCGACGTATCGATAATCAGCTACGTGGACGCTCAGGACGGCAGGGCGACCCTGGGGAGACCCGTTTCTATGTATCGCTTGAAGACAAACTCATGCGCGTGTTTGCTTCCGACATGCTGAAGAATGTTATGGGCACGTTCAAGATCCCTGAGGACGAACCCATTGAGAGTGGACTTATTACCAAATCACTCGAGACGGCTCAGAAGCGCATTGAGGGATTCAATTTTGACTCGCGTAAGCAAGTGCTTGCCTATGATGATGTGCTCAATACCCAGCGTCTCGCTATCTATGCAGAGCGCCGCACGGCACTTACCGGTACCGATGAAGAACTCAGTGACCTGATTCAAGACTTCATACAGGGGCATGAAGGAGCCAGTGAAGCATTCAAGGAGAAGCAAGCCGAGCTCAAAGAAGCGTTCGTGCCACTCATGCGCCGTCTCTTGCTTCAGGTAACCGATGCGTTCTGGCTGGAGCACCTTGATACCATGGAGCATTTGCGTCGCTCCGTCTCCCTTCGTTCCTACGGGCAGCGTGATCCACTTATTGAATACCGACGTGAGGGACTTGCGCTCTTTACTGCAATGCAGGCTGCCATACGTATCCAGATTGCCGAAGCGCTCCCACGTACCGTGGTTGCCGACGACTCGCGTATTCGCGCAGAGGAAGAGAAGGTGCGCGCGCAGATTCTTGCGGCGAGTGAAGCTGGTGCAATTTCGGCTCCTCTCGTACTTGGAACTACCTATGGCAGGAATGATGAGGTGACCATACGTCGTGGGGAAGAAACACAGACGCTGAAGTACAAAAAGGCTGAACCACTTCTTGCTGAGGGGTGGGAGCTACTTTAGCGCTTGATTGATTCTCGGTACTTGTGCATGAGTGCGCGTTGATCTGCCGCTGATTCTTTGGCCGCTCTCATCACGGTTCTTTTCTGTTCGCGAGACCCGAATACAGTCTTCAGGACCAGCTTTTTTGTAGCAGTCTTGCGAGCAGTATGTCCTAATACGGAGAGTAATTTCATATGTTGATACTACCTTATACGAGTGGCCTGAGCAATTCCTGCAATTGCGCCTCAGTGTATTCTTGGACTAAACCCGCACGGCGGTTTGCTTCTAAAAAATGGGACACACTGGGCCAGTTAAGTGCAATGTCGATAACCTCGTTGTTCACATTCTTAAGTACACAATTAATTTTTACAGCTGCACCGAATTCTCGCTTGACTCTGTCAACATTCTGCTGGGATTTGAAGTACTGTTCAATAAATCGTTCCTTGAGTATGTTTCTTCCTTCGAGCCTTTCTCGTGCTTGGGTAAATTCCCATGCAACGAGCGGGTCAATATAGAGGTAGTAAATTTGAACTTCACGATCTGACTGAATTGATTTTCGAACGATATCCCGCATGGTTGCATAGTTTCCAAATGTCCCGTCATGCAGAAAAGAGATATCGTGTGCAAAACAATACTCTCGAAGAATACTAAGTCCCTTGGTTGCTGCTTTGTGTACGATGTGCGCGTTTCCCATTACTCCGGTCACAGGGCTGCTTTTAATGTACTGAGGTAAGAAGGTTCGAATTTCGTCGACATCTATACGAATTATCAGTGCATCAAAGGTTGGGGTATCAATGTCGACACCCTTGAGTGCGGTACGCACTCCCGTATTCTGAGAGTCGGGAAGCAAGGGAAGGTAACGCTTAGAAAATTCTGTTTTACCAGCTCCTGGAGAACCAGCCATAAAAATAGTAATAAATCCGAGCGGAAGGGGATTCTTGTCACGAATAAACGTATCGACCAGGTCTTGCTTGTGAGACTCTACAAACCTTATCGCCTCAGCTTGTATGCGTAGTTCCTCTTCACTAAGCTCTAACGGATTCATAACACAATAATAACCCGCCACGAGCCAGTCTTTCCTATATATGGTAGGGTGGCCTATATGGCATTTATCGATGAGCTCCACATACACGCAACTGCCGGTCATGGCGGGGCGGGAGTCGTACGCTGGCTCCACTTAAAGGGTCGCGACAAGGCAGGGCCTGCAGGAGGAGACGGCGGTAGAGGAGGGGATGTAATCCTTGAAGGAGTGCGTGATTTAGGTGCTCTTGCGCACTACCGGTACGCCAAGAAGTTTCGTGCGGAGAACGGAGAGTCTGGAGGGGGGAATGATTGCCATGGAGGAGACGGTGAGCATGTGGTGCTCAAGGTACCGGTGGGTTCAGTCGCTACACTTACTACAACGGGAGAGGTATACGAGATCTTACAAGAGGGTCAGCGAGAGGTACTCATGCGAGGAGGTATGGGTGGGTGGGGCAACGCTCACTTCAAGGGAGCGGTAAATCAGAACCCAGAGCAGTCCACTCCAGGGAAGCCAGGTGCTTCTGGGGATATTCGAATTAGCCTGAAGTTGATTGCTGACGCAGGTTTTATAGGATTCCCAAATGCAGGGAAGTCTTCTCTACTCAATTCACTCACGAGATCCAAGTCAAAGGTTGGGGCATATCCATTCACCACACTTGATCCTCACCTGGGAGAATTCTACGGGTATGTGCTGGCGGACATTCCGGGGCTCATAGAGGGAGCATCCTCAGGCCGAGGACTAGGTTCTCGTTTCCTCAAGCACATAGAAAGAACAGGTTTGTTAGTGCATCTCGTCTCGGTTGAACAAGAAAACCCTGTTGCAGCCTATAGGGCCATTAGAGAAGAGCTCGCTGCTTTTGGTCGTGGCCTACCTGAGAAGCCAGAGATTCTAGTGCTTTCCAAGGTGGATATGGTGAGTCCAGAAGAGGCTGAGAAGCTGAGAAAGGACCTCGAGAAGGCTTCTGGGGTCCCTGTGCTCACGCTCTCGGTCATTGATGACGAACTGCTGAAGACGTTCTCAGATACCCTTACCAAGCGTCTCCACACCGAAGCGGCATAGAAGTTGGGCACTAGCCCGCAACTGGGGGGAGTGCTAGCATGACGATTATGAAAGAGTATCGTCCCACTATTGGTCTTGAGGTGCATGCGGAGTTGACTACACGCACCAAGATGTTTTGCGACAGTCCAAATGCACCGCATGCGGCACTGCCTAATACAAATATTTGCCCAGTATGTATGGCGCACCCCGGTACGCTCCCGGTGCCAAACAGAGAGGCGGTACACCAGGTGCTCAGAGTGGGTACAGCCCTAGGAGGGACGATAGCCGACTACTCTGAGTTTGATCGCAAGAGTTATTTTTACCCGGACATTCCGAAGGGCTACCAGATTAGTCAGTATGAGCATCCGTTGGTGACGGGGGGTATTTTGAATGGTGTTGCGATTACTCGGGTGCATTTAGAGGAAGATACCGCACGTTCCTCTCATGACGCGGGTTCAGGAAAAAGTCTCGTTGATTTTAATCGAGCAGGTGTTCCTTTAATGGAATTAGTTACGGAGCCGGTTATTCACGATGCAGAAACTGCAGGGAAGTTTGCACGCGAACTCCAGTTACTTTTGCGCACCCTTGGGGCTTCACACGCTAACTTGGAGAAAGGAGAAATGCGCATAGAAGCTAATATTTCGGTCTCTACCGATGAGTCGTTTGGTACCAAAGTAGAGGTTAAAAATCTCAACTCCTTTCGTTCAGTGGAGCGAGCGATCGCGTTTGAAGTGGCCCGCCAAAGCAAGCTTATAGAAGAGGGCGGTGTGGTAACGCAAGAGACGCGAGGATGGGACGAGGGGAAACAATGCACCTTCTCGCAGCGCATAAAGGAGGGAAGTGCAGACTACCGATATTTCCCTGAACCAGATATCCCAAAAATGGTGCTTTCGGAGATTCCAGAATTTACCCACGAAGCACTTAGTGCAAGCTTGCCGGAACTTCCGTGGGAGCGACGCGCACGGTACCTCGAGCTTGGGTTGAAGTCTGAAACGAGTGCGTATCTCGCAGACGGTCTTGCGCGCGGTGAATTCTTTGACACGCTAGCAGAGCTTTTGCAGGACACTACACTCATCACACTTGCAGCGAATTATCTTGTGTCTGATGTTGCGGGTTGGTATGCCAAACAGAATGTTACTGAGTACGAAGGTCTGCGACCACAGACGTTCGCAGAACTTATTCTTCTTACCGGAAGTGGCGCACTGTCTTCTCGAGGGACGAAGGACGTACTACTTGCCATTCTTGAAGGAGCTGCCGGCACTCCAAAGGAGATAGCAACTAGCAAGGGGCTGATGCAGGTAAACGACCCTGAAGTACTTCGGATACTGGTACAGGAGGTGCTCAAGGAACAGGCGGACGCGGTGACTGAGTACCGGGCTGGTAAGGAGTCTGCACTGCAGTTCTTGGTTGGGGCTAGTATGAAGGCAAGCAAGGGCGCAGGGAATCCTGCGACCCTCAGGGGCCTTATCTTGGAGGAATTACGCGGGTAGGTGGCTGTTTTCTTTACGACAAAGAAGTACACAGTCAACTATTCCATCCGAGCCGAGATAGCCTTATACTGCAGGCATGGATGAACTAACTATTGGAGACAAGGTATACATCTCGTCAAAGGGCGCAGCGAAGCTAACGGGGTATGCGAAGGACTATATTGGCCAGCTCTGCCGAGAGGGTCGTGTTGAGGCTCGTCTCGTTGGGCGGAACTGGTATGTATTGGAAGCTTCAATACGGGAACATCGGTTCGGGGAGGAACCAGAGCCTATCAAGGATGAGAAAGAGGTCTTGCCAGTACCAGAGACGGCTGCAACTCCATGGGTTGAACCGGAGTACATTGTTGAAACTCCAAGCTTCATTCCCGTGCTTTCTCTGAAACCAGAGGTCGTTGAGGAAGTTCAGAGTCCGGTGGTGGCAGACATGCAGTCCGCATGGAATGAGTGGTTTAGTGGAAAGAGCACCGAACCAAAGGTAGAGGCAATTGAAGAGATTCCAGAGGAAGTCATAAAAGAAGAAGAACCGATCGTTTCGGAAGAGATTTTAGAGGCGCCTACCGTATTTGAAGAAGAAGAGCCAGTAGAGGAGGAGATACAGTTGCACCGAGTACATGAAGATGAGCCGAAGGAGGTACAGGAGGTAGTTGAGGAGGAACCACAGCCTATTTTAGAGGCGCCTCAGCAGGCCAAAAAAAGTTCGCGGCTTGTACTCAAGTCCGTGTTCGCCCTAGTTGCAGTGCTGGCAATGGTTATTGGCGTTATTGGCACAGGAAGTGTTGAGATAATCACCCACAGCAACACTGCGTCGGTACTACAGCCGTATATAGAATACCTCGAAGGAACGAGTGATTATAATAAAGGCTTATAATATATATTTCTCGTCTCGTATAAGCGAGAATAGATTAATGCAGACTGTACAGTAATTGGTATCTAGAGCAAATTCGAGCAAACAAAAGGCTTAATTTGGGTCATTTTCTAAAGTGGAGAGCGAATACCCATGGGTACTCCTTATTTTTTGCTAGTGGATACAGATCACACACCTGATTCTCTTAGTTGCGTTTACTCCTATATATAGGAGTAAACAGAGGAAATTTGTACATTTTTTATAATTGACCGACCTACAGCCTATTTTATATGTATATCGTCCGTCCGACATAGACTTACTTACTTTCGTTGTCGTTGCGACACTGCGTAGACTATTTTTCAGAATCTGATCTAAGACAGTGCGCTGTTTTTGTATTTGTAAGTGTTACGTTGCCCTTCAAAATAGTAATTTCATCTTTATTTTTTTGCAGCTCAGGAATTATTTTTTAATATTTTGTAGTGCAAAAAATATCATATTTTATCCCCACTCTTTATCTACGTGTTTCCGAAATAACAAGCTAGAATGTAGTTAATTCGGACATCCGACCACTGCACCTTGAAACCTCTTCTCGACACAGCACTGATTTCTACAAAGGAAGCTTCTGAGCTTTCTGGATACAACGCAGACTACTTGTCGCGACTTTGCCGCGAGAAGAAAATTGAGGGCACGCAGGTTGGACGCACGTGGCTCGTCTCTCGTTCTTCGCTGGAATCGTTTATTGCGCAACAGATTGTACGCAAGAAAGAAATTGCAGAATCTCTATCACGCACTCGTGGTGATGAATATCGAAATCCTGTTCAAACGCCAGTTCCTGCACCGAAATTCTCTGTTTTTGTTGAGCATCAGGTTTTTCAGGTGTCAAGTCTTCTCGGGTCTTCACGCCGCTTTGTTCCTTCGGGGACACTAATGGTGCGTCAGGGAGTTGCGGTACTTCTTACTCTTGCGATTCTTGGGGGAAGTGTCTACGCATCAGAGAGTGGCCTAGTTGCTCGCGTAGGAAATAAAATTCTTGAAGCCACTACTCGCGCACATACGGTCGTGTTTGATACCGTGCGAGATTCAGAAAACTTGGCAGTTGTTATTCCTGAAAACGTGTACGGAGAAGTTTCGCCGCTGGTTACTCTGGAACAGGCTGCACGTTTTGTTTCGCAACTAGAGACGGTTCACGAGCCGGTACACATAGTTGAGCGAGCGAATGATCGTGCGCTGCAGTTCGACAGTCAGGCTCCGGAGTCAGTTAGCTTTGCAGTACTGTACGCGAACACCTCGCGTGTACTTGCGAACCCAGGAGTGTTGCTTGCAACGATTGGTCATGGAGTACTGAACGCCTATCGTGCTATTGGAGAAGTCGCTGTACGTGATGCAGATGTGTTCGGCACACAGTACCTCGCGTCACTCACCGGCACGGGAGACGCACTATACACGCTTGGAGTGCAGGTGCGTGACGCAGGTGTTGCAACTCCTGCTGTCCTAGCACGCACACACCGCGCGCTTGGACAGAGCATAGTGAGCGCGAGTGATCAGGTCGTTGCGCTCTACGTGGCTGGCGTCTACACCTGGGTTGAAGAAACCTCCGCTATTCCGCCTGCGATTGTTGCGCCAACACTTGCTCTTGGAGACACTTTGCAGACTGCACTTGCATACAGTGTTGTGCACACTCCTATTGCGTATGAGCAGGGGGTCTCTACCTGGGTGGACAGCTCGTATGCAGTGGCCAGCACCCTCACGGAGGGCCAGCTCGCCGTAGGGACCCGTGCGTCCTCAATTGTTGCGGACACTTTTGCGGCTGAAGACCGCCTAGTGGCGAGCGCCGTGCAGACCATGCTGGCTAGTGGCCCGGTGTTCCAGGAACTTGCCACTGCACTTTCTCCTGTGCAGGTTGTGTCAAACCTTGCACATCGTGCCAGTACTGCCCTTACTCTTTCCGCGTCTCCTTTGGTTGCCCTTACAGGATCGTGGATCCCTGCACCACTACGCACGTTCTCTCAAGGACTTGCGCAGAGTACCCACACACTATTTGCAAAAATCTTTGGTGCACCACAGCTTGCGGTTATACCGGTGCAGGAAGAGGTTTCAGTTCCCGCTACGTTGCCGGTCGCGGCGAGTACGCCACGTGCCAGCGCGTATCGTGGACCAACGACGATTGTTCAGAACACGTATCAGCCAACTATTCTTCCGGGTATTACGAGCGAGTACCTTGAACAACGCTTGGCATCTTGGCGCGGAATCACCACCACCAATGTTATGGATGCTGATTCCTGGAATCGTCCGCAGACAACATTCACGGGAGCTATCACCGACTCCACCTTTACGGATGGTTCGATCTCCGGAAGCACTCTTGCCGTTGCTACCACCACCATCACCGGCTCACTTTCAGTTGTGGGGAATGCCAGTATCACCGGAACTCTTTCAACCGGTGCACTCACTGTTTCAGGACTCACTTCATACGGACTTATCGAAGCACCGTACTTCACGGCAACTTCAACTACGGCTAACTCAACATTCCCGAACCTGCTTGCCACAAACAGCACGACGACGAACGCAACCACCACCAACCTCTTTGCCACAAACGGAACGTTCACTAATTTCACAGGTACGTATGCCACCGTTACCAATGCCACCTCAACCAGTCTGTATTCGTCCGTTGCCCGTTTTGTAACGGGCATCATTGATACGCTCACCGCAACACTCGCTACAATCACCACGGCGGTAATTGCAAACCTCACGGCAACGAACTCAACCTTTACGTATGCCACCACCACAAACGCAACCACCACCGGAGCGCTTGCGCTCACGTTCACTACGCCGTCTCGATTGCTCTTTGTTAACGCAAGTGGGAACGCCACTAGTACTAATCTTTCCTCATGGGTTTCCGGTACCACCAACCAGGTCACCGTAACGGACAACGCAGCCGGTGGGGTAGTACTCTCCCTGCCAAGCCTGCTCTCACTCACGAACGCTTCCTCCACCGCGCTTTCCGCACTCGACTTTGTTTCGGTAGGGCGCACCGCAACGAGTACCATTCGGGGTGATGGGGGCACCACCAACCTTGCTGGCATACTCTCGGTGGCAAACTACGCGACTGCTTCCTACTTCATAGGCACCTCCACGAGCCAGGCCTCAGTACTTCCGTACGCCTCCTCCACTGCGCTTACGGTTTCAGGAGCGCTCTACAATACTGCCCTCACGGCTACCCGCATCCCGTTTGCGTCTACGGGTGGACTTTTCACTGACTCAGCAAATCTAACCTTTGATTCAGCTTCAGGCAGACTCACCACCATCTTTGCCTCCACCACCGCTCTCAGCGTTTCTGGTTCGAGCTACTTTGCGACTAGTGGCGGCCGCGTGGGAGTTGGCACCACCACCCCTGCAGTTGCCTTTGATGTGTACGCAACAGACGCGGTGCGCTTGCCGGTGGGCACAAGTGCACAGCGCCCAGGGGGAGACATTGGATTCGTCCGCTTTAACACCACCACGCATCAGTTTGAAGGATATGGAGACAACAGTGTGTGGCAGGGACTTGGTGGAGTGATTGATGCAGATCAGAATACGTACATCACGGCAGACACCAACAACACGAACGAAGATACGCTGCGTTTTGTTACCGCCGGAAGCGAGCGTATGACGATTGCTCCGGGAGGGAATGTGGGAGTTGGTTCCACCTCTCCCTATGCAAAGCTTTCAGTTAAGGGAGCAGGTACCACCACTGGCGTTAACTTCCAGACGACAAACTCAAGCAACAGCCCACTCTTCAGTATCCTCGACAGTGGCGCTATCTCCACCGTGGGTGCGATTACCTCAACGGCAACAAGTGCCAACACCTTCCCATATGCTTCCTCCACCGCACTCACGGTCTCCGGTACCGGCTACTTCGGTACCGCCTCCACCACCGCACTGAAAGTTTCGGGCGCCACCACCCTCCAGTCTCTTACCCCTTCGCGCCTCCTTAGTCTTGATGGTTCCGGTATTGTGTCTGCAGTCTCCTCACTCACTAGTTGGATTGCAGGAACCGCAAACCAGATCACCGTTGCGGACGACGGAGACGGCAGCATAACCCTCTCGCTTCCGTCTGCACTCTCGTTCACTGCTGCAACCTCTACCAATTTCTTTGCAGACCGCCTCACCGCAAACACCTTTGCTGCGGGACAAACAGGAAGCACTACCATCTCAAGTACCGGCGCACTTGCCACTCCTTCTCTTACGGTGTCTGGGCTCACCAGTGGGCGAGTGCCGTTTGCCTCAACAGGAGGTTTGCTTCAGGATTCTTCAAAGTTAACCTTCGATAGTACCAACGGCACGCTCTCGGTACTTTCTTCAGGTGCTCAGCCAACATTGTACAACTCATCAAACGGTGTTGGAGTTATTTTGCGAGGCATAGCAACCTCGGTAACCGGTCAGCTTCGAATCATTGCCAACGGAGGGGCGTGGACTGACTCACAAACAACCACCTACTTCCAAATAACTAACTCAACAAATGAGAATGCAACGTTCATGGGTGGCTCGTATGGTTCCGATACGCAGCTCAATCGCTTGCAGTTCAATGCCTCATCCACCCAATTTACTGACTATGCATATACCGCAACTCCAATACCAGGTGCACTCTTGGGCGCAATAAACAGCACCGCAAGCAAGGTGGTGGCCGTGTTCCGTGGAGCAAGCTCCCAGTCTGCAGACATCTTCCAGGCACAAAGCAGTACGGGCAGTGTACTTGTAAACATCACCAGTAGTGGAAACGTCGGAGTGGGTACCACCACTCCCGCAGCTCTGTTCTCCGTTGGCGGTAACGTAATCATCGGTGCTTCGTCAGCAGGAGGAACAAATGGCACACTCACCGTATCGGGCACCGGCTACTTCGGTACCGCCTCCACCACCGCACTGAAAGTTTCGGGCGCCACCA
>CAYHXV010000004.1:0-39819 GCA_964360855.1 uncultured Candidatus Saccharibacteria bacterium
GCCATAAGGGCTGAGCCCCCAGACACAGAGAGATCACTCCCGCCAGGAGTGGGGGAGGGGTCGATGTTAATAGCCGCCTCAAGGAGCGCGAGGCTGCTGTCATGAAGAACCGGTGCACTTTGTACTACTTCAGAAGCCCTAAGTATAGAAAAAGGCCAGAATGCTCCGGCAGTTTGCGGGACAAGGATGATTCCTATGCCAAGAAGAAGGCTTGCGGCGATTAAAGCGCCAGGAATCCAGTATGCAACCGAGTCGGATAGTGCTTTGAGCGGACTCGGAGGTTCAATTGGGGGCAAAATAAAGAAACAGGGTGTGCGTCAGCGAGTCTTCCGTATTCGAAATGGCGTATATAAGCCATTTATTCAATTCATCCGTACCAGGCGATTCTCCTAGTATAGAGGGTGGGTGGCACAGGTCAACTGGCTCGTGGGGTAGGTGGGGAGAGTGGCTTTTGGGCTATAGTGTAAGACATGCAGTACTTGGACGGCCTAAATGATGCCCAGAGAGAAGCCGTCATAACCACCGAAGGGCCGGTATCCGTACTTGCGGGGGCAGGAAGCGGAAAGACTAAGGTTCTGACCACACGTATATACCACCTGATACGCACCGGCACCCCTGCCGAGCGTATTTTGGCGGTGACCTTCACCAATAAAGCGGCTCGCGAGATGCGTGAGCGGCTTGCCCACATGCTCGACGACGCCCGGCTTCCGATTGTGGTCACCTTCCACGGCCTCGGGCGTATTTTGCTCGAACGGTTTGGTACGCGCATAGGGGTACCGCGCTACTTTGCGATATTTGATAGAGATGATTCCGAGCGCGCAGTCAAAGAAGCGCTCAAGGCACTCGATGTTGACCCGAAAGAAGTTCCTCCGCGAGCGATTCTTGCACGCATTAGTAAAGCTAAGGGGGAGGGGTTAGGTGCAACAGAGTTTCGTTCCAAGCACGCTCATGAAAGTTTTCGTTCACGTATCACCGCTGAAGCGTGGACCAGGTATGAGGACACCCTGAAGCGCGAGAAGTCTCTTGATTTTGATGATTTGATTGCCTTACCTGCAAAGCTGCTGCGCGAGCACGCAGACATACGCGCAGAAGCGGAGAAACTCTTTTCGCACATTCATGTGGATGAGTATCAGGATACGAGCGTACAACAAGGCGAGTTGATTAATACACTTTCGCAAACGCACAAAAATATATTCGTTGTGGGCGACATCGATCAATGTGTGTACTCATGGCGTAATGCAACGATTGAAAACCTACTCTCCTTTGAAGACACGTATCCAGGCGCGCACGCAATTGTGCTTGCACATAATTACCGTTCAACCAAAACAATTGTTGAAGCATCGAACCGCATTATTGAGAAGAACAAAAACCGAAAAGAAAAGATTGCCATCACCAACAATGCGGAAGGGGAGCCGATTCGTATTCATGTGGCAAACACGGCGGATGGCGAGGCTCGTTGGATTGCAGACGAGGCGAGACACCAAATGCTTGCCGGTGTTCCTCCCGAAAACATTGCGGTTCTCTATCGCACAAACTTCCAGTCTCGTGCACTTGAGGAAGCATTTCTGCGAGGTCGCATACCATACAAGCTTCTTGGTACCCGGTTTCTAGATCGCAAGGAAGTAAAGGACGTATTGGCGTGGGTACGCTTGGCACTTGAGCCTACGCGTGAGACGGACCGGATGCGTGCAGTGCAAAGTCCTGCGCGAGGAATTGGTAAAGTAACGCTCGGAAAGATGACCGCAGGACTGCGCGACACCCTCAAAGCAGGGGAGCGCAGCAAGGTGGAAGCGTTCGAAGCTATTGTGAACGAACTGCACGAAGCGGCGCAGACTCTTGAGCCCTCTGCATTTGTGCGTTTGGTCGTAGAGCGAAGTGGCATGGAAGCCGCGCTCACCAAGGGGGGAGACGAAGATAAGGAGCGGCTTGAAAACGCCAAAGAGTTGGCAACACTTGCGAGCCGCTATGACGCAACTCCTGGAGTTGAGGGGGTTAATTCGTTTCTTGCAGACACCGCACTTGCAGGAGATCAGGACGAGCTTGATCGAGACCAAAGCAAGACGGGCGTCACTCTTATGACGGTGCATGCATCAAAGGGTCTGGAGTTCGATACCGTGTTTGTAACGGGTCTTGAAGAGGGGTTGTTCCCTCACCAAGGTATGGACGATGAGAAACGAGACGAGGAAGAAGAACGCCGGCTCTTCTATGTTGCGGTTACTCGGGCGAAACAGCGGCTCATTCTCACCCTTGCACGAGTACGTAGAATATATGGAACTGACTTCTTTTCGGAACCCTCTTCTTTCATCCATGATATTGATGAACACCTCATCCATCTTGAGGAAGGGGACGAGCATGAGACGATAATTGAATAGGGGGTTGTGTGTATTACACTAGGTGATACACTTTTGATATATGCCTACCACCAAAGAACGTATTTTGATCACCCTTACCCCTGATATGGCGCACGAGTTAACGCTTCGTGCGAAGAAGGAGAAAAGTCCTCGCGCAACAGTTGCCGCACGTCTGGTGCGAGAAGCTCTGGAAGATGCCGAGGACAAGCGTATCGCGGCTATTGTAGACAAACGTATCGCCTCAACCAAAACGTGGCTCTCCTCTGACGAATTCTGGGAAAAGGTTCAGGCGATGCACTCAAAATAAGTATGGGGGCCTTCGACGTTACGTTTTCCCGTGACGCACTGAACGACGCTGGAAAGCTCGACCACTCGGACTTTGCAGTATTGCGTGAGGCAATACAAAAGAAACTGACCACGAACCCGGAACATTTTGGCAAGCCGCTACGGTATTCACTTACTGGTTCGCGTAGCTTGCGAGTGGGAGACTGGCGTGTTGAATTCGTAATCAGAAAGAACACGGTCCATGTGGCGGGTATATTTCACAGGAAGAAAGGCTATTCGCGCTAATATGCAACCAAAAAAATCACTCGGACAAAACTTCTTGATGCACCCGCAAACTGCGGAGCGTATTGTGGTTGCCTCAGGGGTGGGGGAGAACGCCACCGTACTTGAAGTTGGGCCCGGTACCGGTATGCTCACCCGCGCACTCCTTGCCCGCGTGCGCAAAGTTATTGCGGTGGAGGCAGACCATACATTGCTGGGTGCGCTTAACGAGACTTTTGCTGAAGAGATTGGGACAGGGAGACTGGAATTGGTGTCTGGGGATATTCGTTCTTTTGATACTGCAACAATTCCCGGTGAGTATTCTGTTGTGGCAAATATTCCGTACTACATAACCGGGGAGATAATCCGGCAATTCCTCACCAGTACCCACAAGCCAACCTCCATGACCCTCTTGGTTCAGAAGGAGGTGGCTGTTCGAATTGCTCGAGACAAGAAGGAAAGCCTTCTTTCTTTGTCTGTGAAGGCGTTTGGTACCCCAAAATATTGCTTCACCGTACCCCGCGGTGCCTTTCGGCCCGCTCCAAATGTAGATTCTGCGGTACTTTCTATTGAAAACATACGGAGGGATGCCTTTTCTTCTCCGGAAGACGAGAACGTATTTTTTGAAGTGCTTCGGGCTGGCTTCTCGCAGAAACGTAAGCGGTTGGCTAAGAACTTGGAGCAGTTGTACCCTTCCGAATCAATCGTGCGTGCGTTTCAGACACTTGGTCTTTCCCCAAATGTGCGCAGTGAGGACATTGGAGAGGAAGTGTGGCGGTCTCTTGTACACACTCTCCGTATCTAATGCACAGATACCCTATATAGGTAGCGGCGGGGAAGTGTGTGTGCGTGCTACTATTTTGATAAACCTTGTATGAATCCCCGCTTTCGTACGCTTCAACTTGCTCTTGCTTCTTCCGTCGCGGTTGCGTTCATTGTGTGCTCGTATCTATTCTCGGGACCCTTCTCACTTCGCCCAAGTACGGTGGACGCCGCAACTGCAGAAACACTGTTGAAAGCCTATGCGGTAAAAGATGCAGATGCAGACGGTCTGCCTGATTGGCAAGAAGCGCTCTATGGTACTGATCCAGCTAATCCTGAGTCCGTACAAAAAGGAATGAGGGATGGGGATGCGGTTGCGCAGGGCTTGGTGAAGCCGAAGTTTGAAAGTGCACCAGCTACACCGACGAGTGCCGAGAGTATTCCTGGCACACTACCCTCGGACGACTCAGTAACGGCACAGTTTTCACAGGAGTTTCTGAAAGCTTATATAGACGCCGGTGGTCAGACCATGAGCGCAAGTGAGCAACAGGTTTTGCTTTCGCGACTCATGCAGAGCTTCACTACCCGTGCAGAGAAGGTGGTGACATCCCCTTACACCGCACTTTCAATACATACCGACACGAATGTGAGTGTATTGGCGTACGCAGGAGCGGTTGAAGCAATCATCGTTGCAAACGACTCACCAAAGGGAAGTCCGTTACCACTTGATCTAATGGATGCCTATATCAATAACGGAGACGCTGCAGCTGGAGTTCAGCTGGGCGCACTCGCAAAGAGATACGAAGTAATCAGCAAAGCTCTTCTTGCGCTGCGCGTGCCGCCTTCGGTTTCCACTTCTCATCTGTTGCTTCTGCAGTCTTTCGATTCGCTTGCTCGCGCAACGCGTCTCGCCGCTTCTTTTGAAAAAGATCCGGTGGCAGTACTCGGGGCACTGAGCATATATCAGCCCGCATCAACCGGTGTGGTGGAGGCATTTACGCAACTTGCAACCACGATTCTCTCGGGTGGGGAGCCCTCGAAAGGAGCGCCAGGTTTCATTATTGTGAATTTTGCTCGTAGCACACAGACGCAATGACTTCCTTCTACTCACACTTCGTACGTTTCGTAGCTGGACTCCTTACAGTGGCGATAGTTGCAGTTGGGGTGTACGTGCCAATGAATGCCTCTCGTGTGGAAGCGCAAGCGGTACTTAGTTTTGAAACTAATCCAGCGCTTCTTGGGGGTATTGCGGCGACAGCTATTGCTAGCGCCGATCAAACCCTTATTTCCAAAGTGTTAAACGCTCTCGCGTGGACTGTTGCAAAGGTCGCCATTCAGACCATGACCAAGAGTATTGTGAGTTGGATCAATGGTGGGTTTGAGGGCTCTCCTGCGTTTGAAACTGACCTCCAAAACAGTCTCCGTCGTTTGGGGGACGGTGTGGCCCAAGGCTTTCTCTCCCAAATGGCCAATGAAGCAGCAATTCGATCACCGTTTAGCGATCAGCTCATAACGAATGTGGGTGCGGCATACTATTTGTATAGTGGTCGAGAAGGACTCGCGTCTCGTCTTCGCTACACCCTAAACGAGTCTGCTGCAGACGATAGGGCATTTCTTGCGGGAGATTTTAGTCAGGGGGGGTGGAACGCGTGGTTCAGTGCATTTCAAAATCCCGCCAACAATCCCTTTGGGGCGCAGATGATCGCATCTCAAGAACTCTCTAATCGGATTTCTGCTGCTGCAGTGCAGCGTACCCAAGAACTCGGGTGGGGAAGTGGCTTCCTTTCGTGGAAGGGTGATTGTGTCGACAAAACTAATGGTTCGGCACACACCGGGAGTGGTGGTACCACGACCAACACTGCGCAGGGATCAGTATCTTCACAGAGCACTAGTGGCGTTGGTGGAACAAATACAGGAAGTGGGCTCTCCGAAGCAGAACGGGCTGCGCGTGCAGCCTCTACCCCCTCTACCCATACTCTTTCAGATGCTGAGGGATGTCTTGAACACGAAATTCAAACACCCGGTTCTGTTATCGAGGGTACACTCATTCCGAACATAAACTCTCCCTTGCACCAGCTCGAGCTTGCAGACTCTATAAATGAGATTATTGGGGCTCTGGCGCAACAGTTAGTATCAAAAGTTATTGGTGGGGGAGGACTTCGCGGAGTATCAAACCCTGGCCAAGGAGGCGGGAAGTCGGCACTCGAACAAGCGTCAGATTCTTCCCAGTACTCTGGAAATGTAAACAGTCTTCGAGGCGGCTTTGACCAGGGTGTTGCTAATTCGCGTGCCCAGACTGAAAGTTATCGCGCGTCGTGGCAAAAGATTGCTGATGCCGCTGCAGCAGCTAAGGCTGCTTGCGGCACAAGCTCTGAGACAATCCAAGCGGTACTCGATAGGTCCGCCAAAGCTCTCGCACGAGCGAGCGAAGCCCTCGCGGCACTCGACCAAATACGAGGACGGTCTGCAGCTCTCAATACTGCGGGGGACGATCCTGCAACCGTACTAACCGGTATCTCTAACAGCTACCTTGATCTTCTTTCTAATGGCACGCTACCAAGTGCTGCCGAGTTGACCGAAGCTGCGGGAGAGAGTCAGGACACTGGCTCTGCCACTCCAGGCTCACTCTACAGCCAGATGACTAGACTTTCTTCTGCTCGCTTGTGTGCATTCACCGGAAACTAGCGCTATGAAAAAGCTCCTGCGAGCATCGATTATAGTTTCGGGGCTTTCATTGGTGCTGTTTTTTGGTGTGGGGATGTCTGTTGGTTATGCACAGACGGCTAATGTGCCTCCTGCAGCAACGCCCACTGATACGGTAAGTCAGTTCGCTTCCAAGGTAAGTATTTTACTAACAAAAGACAAGGCAAGAATCCCTAACGTCGGGTTTGGTGCTAGTACAAATTTTACATATCAGGGTCTTGCTTGTTTCCGCCGCACTTCTGAATTGAGCCGTGGGGGAACGGCCACATATACGATATCGTGTACACAACAGCAGCCAAAACTGACAGCAACTTGTGAGGATACAACCGGTTTGCTTAATACATGTCGTGTAACTGATGCTGCGGGCAATCCAGTTCAGGTGGGTGGTGAGGACACTTTTTCACCAAATCGTGTTGGTGAGGATGCCGTGATAGATGCAGCAACAGGACAACAGGTGGGTGAGGATACGGGGAGACCCATTTCAGACGATGCTAGTTGTTCGGGTAATTTCCTCTGTGCCTTAGGAAAACTTCCCGGCATGCTCTTCGCTGGCCTCGGCTTCCTCCTCCTCACACTATCAGCGCTCATTCTGGGTATTGCCGGTACGGTCTTTAACTGGGTGGTGATACGCACGGTGTTTCAGTTTGCCCTATACTTCGGTACCTCTGCGGGTATGCTGGTTGCCTGGGGAGTGCTGCGAGACATTGCCAACATTGCGTTGTTATTCGGATTTATCTTTGTTGGCATAGCCACAATTTTGAATACCCAGAGTGTGGAGGGGTATACCGCAAAGAAAGCGCTGCCGCGACTCATCATCTTTGCCGTACTCCTTAACTTCAGTCTCTTTGCAACACAGGCGATTATTGATGTGGCCAATGGGTTTAGTTCGGTGTTTGCTGCGTATGCGGGACAGGAACAGTGCGATCAGGGTGTATCAACCACTGGAAGTAGTGGGCAAAGTCAAGCTGCGTGTGCCAACCTCGGTATCTCAAGCAAAATCCTTGAGGCGGCGGGTATGCACAACATCAACCCCTTCAAGGTGGGGACACTTACCGCCCTTTCACAGGCATGGGAGCAACCCTACACCTATACCGTGATGCTCATCATGCTCTCCCTCATGGTTACCGTAACGGCCATGGTGCTCATTGCTGCCACCATTATGCTTGTGGTGCGGGTGGTGGTGCTCTCCCTCCTTATGGTTACTTCGCCCATAGGATTTGCGGGCATGGCTATTCCTTCGCTTAATAAGATTGCGCAGGACTGGTGGCACAAGCTCATCAATCAAGCGTTCTTCGCTCCTCTATTCCTGCTCATGATTTTTGTGAGCTTGAAGTTAGTGGAGGGACTCCAGTCTGGCGAGGCAACCATTGCAGACGCCATACTCGGAAATACGGGAAGTGGGGGAGGTACCACCGCGGGAAACATGCAGGTGGTGATGGTGTTTATGATTGTGATTGGGTTTATGATCGGCGCACTCATGATTGCGCAGAAGATGGGTGCGTATGGGGCGAGTTTTGCTACTAAGACTGCAGGGGGTATTGCGTTTGGGGCGCATGGGTTTGTGGCAAGGAGGACGGTAGGGAGAGTTTCAGGAAAGATTGCTTCTAAACTTCGTGGTACTAAATTTGCGGAAGGTAACTTCGGTCGCTTGGTGGTTGGTGCTGCAGATGCTGGCTCAAAAGCCAGCTACAGTACAAGAAACCTTGCTGGTGGCCTTCTCAAGGGAACAGGTGTTGACGTAGGTAAGGCAAATAAGACTGCGGGACACGGGTATCATGGCATTGAGGAGAAGGCTGAGAAGGCGCGTCTGGATTATGCAAAGACTCTTCAGGACCGAAACGAAACTGATGAAGAGTACAAAATACGCATGGCAGCTCTGAAACGCGACCACGAGCAAAACGCACGCGACTTGTCTAAATCTGAAGCTGCTGTTCCTGTGGCAGAGGAAGCAAAACGTGTGGTAAAAGAACTTCTGGCGACTCAAGAGTCTGAGTTGCGAAGGATGCAGACTATTGTTACTCAAAATCCTGGAAGTGCGGCCGCCCAGCGTGATCTCGTGGCAGCAGAGCAAAATGTTGCACGCACAAATGAGGACCTCACGCAGGCAGACAGGAACCTTGCCGATGCAACAAGGGCACTAGCAAGCGCTCAAGAAACTCGCACCAAGCTTAGCAAAACGACAACAGATAAAATTACCGTTAAGGGGTCTGATCGTCAGAAAGCGTACGCTGAAAATATTAAACACGAGGGTGATTTGGACTTTATAGGCCTTAAGGGGATTCGGGTCACTGCGGCCTCACATGGAAACCATGCTGCTGCTGCAAAAATACTTAAGGACGCCAATAAGTCAGACCTTGATAAAGCGTTAGACGCCCTTAAGAAGGAAATGAAGGCAAAAGAAAAGGCCGAGGCGGCTGATGATCATAAGGAAGAGACTCCAAAAACCACGGCACGGGGTGGGGCTGCTGGCCCAACAATTCACTAACCTGATAATATGTCGAATATGGAACTGAATGCCCAGCCCTCGAATGACTTATCTGTAGACGAGGCAGTCGCAACCCTCCTCAGCGAACTCCCAAAACCCGTACAGGACTTTGTCACGGGGCCCGAACGCGCACGCATAGCACTTTCTCTCTCTCAAAAGTATCAACTCCACGTGGACCAGGCAGGGGCATTTGAAGTAGCCTATATGCACATGCTCCTTGGTATTTCTTCCCCTGAAGAATTCGTAGATTCACTCACTAAGGCAGGGATCTCTTCCGAAGCCGTGCGCGGCCTCGCAAACGATGTGAACGAACAGGTATTTGTACCTCTTCGGAAAGCTGAGCAAGCGCCACCGGCACCCGTTATAGCTACTCCTCCTCCCGCACCAGCAGCACCCATTCTTCCAGGAAGCACTGAGCCCGTACCTCAACAGGTGGTTCCTCCTCCCATGCATCACTATCCCGTCCCCGCAGCACCTCTGCCACACACGCTCATATATCCGCCTTATGCAGTACCGTACGGCACACCCATGTACATGATGCCCGTGCATCATCCGCAACAGTGGGTGGCTCCCCCTGTAGCAGCACCACTTCCTGAACAACCAGCACCCCCCATCCAACCGAGCACACCGACTCCGGTACCGTCGATACCAGAGACCATACCAAGCGCTCCACCCATGCCGCAACCAACCCCAATCCAAAAAGAATACTCTGCAGACCCGTACCGAGAACCTTTTACTCAGTAGAGTATTCCGTGTGCACGGATACATCAGGTATACTGAACAGTAATGGAGTACCAAGTACCGCAGTTCATTGAAGTGGAGGACAAGATCTTTGGTCCTTTCACCTTGAAACAGTTTATATATGTTGCTGGTGGGGTGGGGCTCTGTGCGGTGCTCGTGCTCTATCTTCCCCCGGTCATCGGTATTATTCTCGCTATTCCTGTTGCAGCGTTTTCAGCAGCGCTTGCGTTCTACAAGGTGAACAACAAAAGCTTTGTTGATATGTTGGAGAGTGGCTTCAGGTACTACACCACCGAACGTCTCTATCTGTGGAAGAAAGATTCTAAGAATGTCTCTGCAAGTGCTCCCGTAGTTCAAGCTCCAGAGCGGGTAGCACCATCAACCATCACGCGCAGTCGTCTCCACGATCTTGCGTGGTCGCTCGACGTGAAAGACACCATGAATAAGCAAGACGACTCATAACATGGCACAAACAAAAGCAACACAGTCCTTTGTGCCCGTGAAAGAAGTTCGTAACGGGGTGATTATCCTGAAAGATGGGGGGTATAGGGGTGTGCTCATGTGCTCCTCAATTAACTTTGCGCTGAAGTCTGAAGACGAGCAGCGCGCTATTGTGGGAGGATTTCAGAACTTTCTAAATACGCTCGACTTCTCGGTGGAGATAGTAGTGCATTCACGCAAAATGGATATTAGGCCCTATCTAGCGCTCTTATCTGAGCGTATGGAAGCACAAACGAGTGAACTCATGCGGCTGCAGTTGCGCGAGTACATTCAGTTCATCCGTGGCTTCATGGATTCCACGAGTATCATGACGAAGATTTTCTACATTGTGGTGCCATACACTCCGGGACTCGGTACGGGGGTGAGTAGCGCGGTTTCTTTTTTGAAACACAAAGATCCCACGAAGCTAGACCAAGCCGCTTCTTCGTTCGAGGACGACCGCGTGCAGCTTGAGCAGCGTATGGCGCTTGCGGCAGGGGGACTCGCGTCCTCGGGACTACGTGCCATTCCGCTTGGCACCGAGGAGATTATTGAACTGCTGTATCGCTCATTCAACTTGAGCGAGCTCGAGAGCCCTATTCGTCTATAACGTATGGCACTACTTGATTTTCTTGGACGAAATAAGGATGCGGCACCTGCAATAACGCCTGTATTACCTGCCGATATCTATGCAGAGGGTGCGCTTGATCTGGCGGACGCCATAGCGCCAGCCGCCCTCAAGGTGGGGGCACGGGAGATAGAGCTTGGCGAGAAGTTTTCTCGTACTTTCTACACCATTTCCTATCCACGCTTTTTGGCCGATGGCTGGTTCACGCCCGTAATAAACCTGGACAAGGTCTTTGATGTGGCTATATTTGTGCATCCGGTGGATACGGGGGCGGCACTGCGCAGTTTCCAGAGAAAGGTTGCCGAAGTGGAAAGCCAAATAGAGGATAGAGCAGACAAGGGACTGGTGCGGGACCCAATGCTTGACACCGCGTTTCAAGACTTGGAGACACTTCGTGACCAACTCCAGCAAGCAGAGGAACACCTCTTTGATGTGGGGTTGTACATCACCATATACGGAAACTCAAAAGAGGAGCTCGATAAGCTGGAAGGGGAGTTGCGTGGCATTCTTGACGCGAAGCTTATATACACCAAGCCGGCACTCTTCCAGCAAGAGCAGGGATTCCGCTCAACCTTGCCGCTTGCACTCGACCAGCTTGAGGTACACAGCAAGCTGAACTCATCTCCCTTGTCTTCCATTTTCCCCTTTGTCTCCTTTGACCTCACCAGTGACTCCGGCATTTTGTATGGCATAAACAGACACAATGCGTCCCTCATTCTCTTTGATCGGTTCTCGATGGAGAACTACAACTCGGTGGTTTTCGCTAAGTCAGGTTCGGGAAAGAGTTATGCCGTTAAATTAGAAATACTTCGTTCCCTCATGTTTGGGACTGAAGTGATTGTGATAGACCCCGAACGTGAATACGAAGACCTCGCAAGCGCCACCGGAGGCCGTACCTTCAACATCTCTCTTTCGAGTGAGCACCACATCAACCCTTTTGACCTACCCCCGGTTAAGGAAGACGAGGAGCCGGCAGATATCTTGCGTTCAAACATCATTAACTTGGTGGGACTCTTCCGTATCATGCTCGGGGGTCTCTCTCCTGAAGAGGACGCCATTATTGATAGGGCAGTCACGGAAACGTACGCCCTTAAGGACATCACCGGAGACAATGACTTCACCGGAGTAGAACCACCGCTTCTCTCAGACTTTGAGCAAGTGCTCTCAGGAATGGAAGGTTCGCAGTCTCTGGTTACTCGGTTGTCTAAGTACACGCACGGCACCTGGTCTGGATTCTTGAACCAGCCCACCAACATCGACATAAACAAGCAGTTTGTCGTGTTCTCCGTGCGCGATATGGAGGACGAGTTGAAGCCAATCGCGATGTATATCATCACGCACTATATATGGAACGCGGTACGTCATGAACTCAAGAAACGCCTTCTCGTGATAGACGAGGCGTGGTGGATGATGAAGTCCGAAGACACGGCGTCTTTCTTGTACAGTCTTGCCAAGCGTGGCCGCAAATACTATCTCGGTCTTGCAACCATTACTCAGGACGTTGAGGACTTCTTGAAGAGCCCATACGGCAGACCAATTCTCACCAACTCTTCTATTCAACTTCTCTTGAAGCAGTCTCCGACAACTATTAACGTGCTGCAGGAAACCTTTAATCTAACGGATGAGGAGAAGTTCTTGCTCCTTGAGTCCGGGGTGGGGGAGGGGCTCTTCTTTGCGGGACTAAAGCATGTGGCAATCAAGATTGTGGCTTCATATACTGAGGATCAAATCATTACCTCAGACCCTTCCCAGCTCCTCGCCATTAAACAGGAGAAGAATAGGTTGGAGGAGGAAGCAGCCAAATAAAGTATGGGGGAGCGGGAACGCATATCCACCGTCACAGCAGCATTTATTATTGCGATTGCACTGATTCTTGACCTTGTTCAGTTTTTGTTAGTACTAACGGTTGTTGGTTCGGTTGTGTCAGTAATCATTGGCCTATTGGCAGGGTTTGGGCTGTGGCTAGCATTTGCACTTCATGGAGTTAAGTACTCCGGTACCGGTGCACTCAAGAAGGCTGGAGCGACGTTCGGCACGATGTTTGCAGAAATGGTGCCTTTTTTGGACGTACTTCCACTCATTACCATTGGTGCTGTTCTTATTATTCGACAGACACGAAAGGAGGATAAGGCAGCGAGACAGAAGGCAAGGGCGGATTTACTCGCACAACAGCAAGCGCAGTATGCACAGACACAAGAAATGCAGGCAAGTGTTGCGCAGCAAGAGGCTGCGTAATCCCTAGTAGCGATACAGCACTCCTGTGTTGAGGCGGTATACTGTGCGTATGTTGAAGATAAGTATGATGGTGGCTGCACTCTTGTTTGCGCTTCCTGTGGCTGCACAGTACTCCACACAAGACGAGCCTGTTTCGTTTATTCTAACCCCGAGTTATCCGCGTCCGTATCAGAGCGTAACAGTAAGTCCACGGAGCTCTCTAATTGATCTCACCGCAAGCACCGTTACCATTTCCGTGAACGGGGTTGCCGTTCAAAAGGGAACCGGGACCCAAGCAGCCACGGTTACGGTGGGTGGGGTGGGGGAGACCACCAAGATCACCGTATCGGTGAAGGGGCCTGATGGAAAAACGTATACGACCAGCACCTCGGTGCGCCCGGCAGACGTCTCGCTCGTGGTTGAACCAAACACCACCGTACATCCGCTCTATCAGGGTCTGCCTCTGGTTGCGAGCGAGGGGAGTGTGCGTTTGGTGGCAATTGCCGATCTACGCACCAGCATCAATAAGCCCATTGATCCCTCGACACTAGTGTACCAGTGGAAGCTTGGCTCTAAGATTCTTACCAGTGCCTCGGGTATTGGTCGCTCGGTCTTGGTGGCTACTGCTCCCATTCGCTACCGGGACGCCGATATTACCCTTACCGTATCTACTCCCGACTCAGGGATAGTGGCTGAAGCCAAAACAAGAATTAGCCCCGTAGACCCACTGGTGCGCATCTACTCCTTTGACCCCCTCTTGGGTCCTGATTATGACCACGCCATCGGTGCGTCCTTCTCGCTCCTCACCACTGAAGCATCATTTCGTGCGGTACCATATTTCTTTGCTGCTCCTCCCACCATTGAGTGGAGTGTGAGCGGCACCGCTCAGAATGCACAGAAGGATATTACCGTGCGCTCCACTGGGAACGGGCAGGGAAGTGCCTCGCTTGAGGCACGGGCGAAGCTAGCGAGCAATTTACAAACTGCAAGCAGCCGGACGCTACTCAGATTCGGTGAGGGGACATCCCCGTTTAGTCTATTTGGCTTCTAATATGAAACGACTTCTCTATTCACTACTCCTCGTTGCGATTCTGGTACCGCAAGTGTCTCTTGCCGCAGGCACGTCAACTACTCCTACCACTCCCCAAGTACAGGCACCCACCTCACTCGGCTTCGTGCCCCTCACCAGTATTCCGGGAATTGAGTCTGCAGGAAACTCAGCAACCCTCCCGGACTTTTTAAATAACCTGTACAAGCTCGCTATTGGAGTTGCTGCGGTGCTCGCGGTACTGCAGATTGTTCGAGCGGGCATTATGTACATGGGCGGGGACTCTGTGTGGGAAAAGAAAGAAGCAAAAAGTCTCATCGCCCTTTCTGTTGGCGGATTGATTCTGATATTATCTCCGGTGATTGTGTTTTCACTTATCAATCCGAAGATACTGGAATTAAAGATTGATGGGTTAGATACGCTTGGAGACACTCGTTTTGGAAAAGACGATACAACACCGCCTGTGGATACGGCAACCGATCAACAATTGGCGGGGTATATCCAGTTGAAAGCCGAGTCGCTGCCAGCTGGCAAGTCGTGCAAAGATATCCTCGGGATTGATTGGGAAAATGTTCCCACCACTCCACTGGGAAGTACTATAAACACCTGCGCCCTACTTCCCGCGGGACAGACCTGCTGTGGGCGATTGCGTCAATCACCAACGGCGCCGGTTCTTTCTGATGGTACTATCACTTTTTACACTGCCGAGGAAAGTACAGACCTTGCAAAGCTTGGTTCTCCAAGGTGTCTCTTGTACAAAAAGCCAACATTTAGCTCTGTAAACTTATGTTCGAGTGCGCTGCTAAGTGCTACCGCCAACAGTAACGTGGTGCTCATTGAAAACTGTTCAGGATTCAGGCCATCACTCACTTCGCAAACACCGGTGTGGAAAGATATAAAGGATCTGCCGACATGTTCACAATAGAATTGTATGTCTAAAAAAGTACTCATTATCATAGCCAGCATCATCGTCCTCCTCGGACTTTTGGTCGGTGTCTACTTCTTTTTCTTCAGTGGTAAGCCTGGCGTCACAACGACCGCCCCCTCCTTCACGGCAGCAGGGGACCGAGAACCCATAGCAAACACTGTCTCGGGACCCGTTGAGGGTGCGGGCACTGTGGTGGCTCCGCACTTGGTGCGCATCACTGCGGGACCAGTGGCAAAGGGTGCGGTGGCACTAGTGGTGATTCCGCAAGCCATTGGCTCTTCAACACCCGGACTCGGAGACACGGAGGTGCGCTACGTTGAGCGACAAAGCGGGAACGTCTATTCATTCCTCCTGCATGACCGCGTTCTTACCCGTATCGGAAACAAAACACTGCCTGGAGTGCAGGAGGCAGTCTGGCTTCCGGATGGCTCCAGTGTCTTTGCGCGCTTCATAACGAGCGAAGAGGGGGTAGAGCGGGTCGCCACATACTCACTCCCTTCAGGAGGAGGGGAAGGTTTCTTCCTTGAATCTGGTCTATCCTCCGTTGGGATCACGGCGTCCTCGAGCCTGTACACCCTCATCTCTCGAGGCTCGGGTTCAGTGGCAAGCATTGCAAACGCAAACGGCACCGGTGCACGTACACTGTTTTCTTCACCCCTGCAGTCCCTTACGTTGCGTTCGTTTGGTACTGATTTTATTGCCACCACCAAAGCATCTTCTGAAATAAGTGGGTATGCGTTCCTGGTCTCCGGAAAGACCGGTGGGTTTAGTCGCGTGCTCGGACCCTTCACCGGACTTTCAACACTTCCAAACCCCTCCGGGAAATTGGTGCTCTATAGCTACACCTCTCGAGGCAAGGTATTTACCGCAGTCCTCGATGTTCAAAAGCACACCGCCACACAACTACCCGTTACCACGCTTGCCGAAAAATGTGCCTGGGCGCCAAATGGCACCTCGCTATACTGTGGCGTACCCACCGCACTTCCGAAAGACCTGCCTGATAGCTGGTATCAGGGGACGCACGCATTTTCCGATCGGTTGTGGAAGGTTGATTTGCATACCCGGCTCGCCACGCTCGTGAACGACCCGAGTACGGTGGCAAGTATCACCATCGACATGGTATCCCTCACCGTTGATCCTGCAGAAGACGCCGTTATCTTTACAAACAAATCAGACGGCTCACTTTGGGCGTATGATTTCTAAACGATAACTGTTGGTGTCTTGGTTTGCATTGAACGTCGTACGAAATACTCCTGCACAATACCAAACAGGTTGCTGGTGATGAAGTATATAGCAATTGCTCCTGACGCGTACGCGATCGCTGCCATTATAACCGGAAAGACGTACCTCATTTGGAGCGTCATGGCGCGTGATATGTCTGCCTGCATACTCTTGTCCTCAGAAGACTTCGGGGGTGCGGGGATGGCATAGAGGGCGAGCAGGTATTGGGTGATGCCCGCAATAAGGGCGAGGACCACACTGGTGCTCGTTATAGTGATGAGGCCAAGGAATACGGGGGAGATGGTTGCGGGCACTGCAACGAATGAATAGAGAATAGAAGGATCCACCGTGAGGAGTGTTTTGTTATAGAAGACCCAGTACAGGGTAATGATGATGGGGAGTTGAATGAGTATAGTGAGAATACTCGCAAAAGGATTGATGCCGTATTTCTTGTAGAGCGCCATCATGGCACGGGCCTGTTCCTCTTTGTTGTCTTTGAGTGTATCGCGAATTACTTTCAACTCGGGCTCGATATTCTTCATTGCGCGCGCGGTCTTTTGTGCCGCAAACGAGAGCGGCATGATGATGAGACGAATAATGATCGTCACCAGCACCACCGCAAGACCTATGTCCGCACCGGGAAGTTTGTCCACGAGCAAAATGAGGAGGTTGTATATCGGCACATAGAGCACCGTGTGAAAGAAAGCCATCATGTGGATAGAGTCTAGCTTATTTGTGCCGGTCCGAGAAGTTTGGTGAGGAGTTCAGAGAGTTCGGTATTGAGTACCGCATAGGGAAGGGAGGGACTTCCTGAGCGAGCGTACACCACGATTGTCTTGTCAGATGCGCACCACGGCCGAAGTACGGCCAAAATACGACGTTTGAGACGATGTCTCCCCACTGAGGTCTTTTCGGTCTTTTTTGATATAACGGCACCGGCACCGGACTGTCCCAATCGAATAGATACAGAGAAATGAGGGCTTACCGCTCTCATTTCCTTCCCGGTATGGGTGGCCTTGCCCCTCTGAAGCCGCATTCGGCGAGGAAGCATAAGAAAAAGCCTAGACGGTCAGCTTGGCGCGGCCCTTGCGACGACGTGCAAGAAGAACCCGACGGCCGTTGGCCGTAGCTGAGCGGGCACGGAACCCGTGGGTACGGGCGCGCTTTCGCTTTTTTGGCTGATAGGTGCGCTTTGGCATAGTGTTTGGATACTAGCAGTTTCGCCCACAGAGGGCAAGGATTGCCAAGACTTTCCCCTTGGACCAGGAGGGGTATACTACCACCACGATGAGACTAGATCGCACGACACACCAGAGTAGTTATCAGTTTTTTGTTCCTTAACGGTATGTCTAGCACCAACACCATGAATCGTCTTGAGCCTCGGGAGCTGTGGGAGCAGGTACTTACTCAGGTAGAACTTTCTGTTTCAAGTGCAAATTTCAACACCTGGTTCCGTGAGTCTTCGATCGTTAAAATCGAAGAGGGAATTGTACACGTAGGTGTCCCGAGTCAGTTCTTCCGCGACTGGTATCTGAAGAAGTTTCACACACTGCTGCTCAAAATAGTACGTGGTATTTCATACGAATACCGGAATATCGAGTATCAGATCGTGAAGGACGATAGACGTAAACCGAAAACGGAACGACGTCAGCCAACACAGCAAGTAGCAGAATTGCCCCTTGATGAGTTCTATGTAAACAAGAGTGACAACTTAAACCCACGCTATACCTTCGATAACTTCGTTATTGGAGCCTTTAATGAGCTGGCACACACTGCTGCTCTCGCAACCATTCGTCGCCCGGGTATTACGTACAATCCATTCTTTATCTATGGAGACACCGGAAGAGGGAAGACCCACCTTATTCAGGCCATTGGAAATCAATTCAAGAAGATGTATCCCACTCGCAAGGTGTTTTATATTACGTCTGAGAAGTTTGGTACAGACTATGTCGATTCCTTGCAGCAGGGGACCGCAAATCGTTTCAAGGACAAATACCGTCAATTTGATCTCTTAATCATTGACGATGTGCAATTCCTTTCTAAGAAAGAAAAGATGCAGGAGGAGCTGTTCCATCTCTTTAATGCCTACCACGACAATAACAAGCAGGTAATTTTCTCCTCAGATCGTCCCCCAGTAGCTATCCCTGATATCGCCGAGCGTCTTCGAGGCCGATTTGCAAGTGGTATGGCAGTTGATATTGGGGAACCAGATATGGAAAGTCGCATGGCTATTGTGCGCAAAAAGGCTGCGGTACAGGGGGTGAACCTCTCAGACGAAGTAGTTGAACATATTGCGACCTCTATTTCGGGCTCTATTCGTGAACTTGAGGGAGTTATTAACTCAGTGGTCTGCCACACTCAAGTAAAAGGAATTCCACCTGACTTGGCAGAGGTCAAGCAGTCTCTCCGTTCCTTTGCACGACCGCAAAAGACCGTGTCCGTGAAGCATGTGGTGTCTAAGGTCGCCGAATACTACGGGATAGATGAGGAGAGTATCTACGAGAAGACCCGTAGAAGGGAGGTGGTACGCCCTCGCCAAGTGATTATGTATATCCTTCGTGAGGATTTCAGTGTGTCGTACCCAACTATTGGAACTAAGCTTGGTGGAAGAGACCACACCACGGTTATTCACTCCTGCGAGAAAGTGAAGCGAGAAGTACTTGAGGACACAGAGCTTGCTAAAGAGATAACAGAAATCCGCACCTTGTTGGTGTAGGTGGGGATATCTCAGTTGATAACGTATGAAAAACTTCCGGAAGAACCTGGGGAAAAAGTGGGGAGAGGAGACCTCCTCTTGTGGACTACTTCCTATCAGTTTTTGCGTAGTCCCCAGGTGTAGTGCGGAGAAGGTGTTCTTTTCACCACGATGTACAATAGAGAAGAGGGTTTCTAGAGCCCACCCTATGAACCGTACGGGTTATCCACGCTATCAACACCCCTAATAAGAGTTGTATGGTCATTATTTTAGATAAAAAGGAGTTCGCAGAAGCAGTGCAGAGTGTTGCGCGGTTTGCTCAGAGAACATCAGCAAGCCTTCCTGTACTTTCAGGTATTGCAATCATTGCTGGAGACGATGGAATCAAACTACGGGCAACGAATCTCGAGACCGGCATTGATCTCTCTCTTGCGGGCACCATAAAAGAGCCCGGGGTAGTGGCTCTTCCTGCAGCAGTACTTCGCGAAATAACCGCTTCTCTTTCAGGATCAGGCCCTCTCACCCTTGAACAATCTGGAAGCACGGTGTCTGTGCAGTCTGGAACAGGGAAGAGTACCCTCAAAACACTTCCGTACGAAGACTTTCCTGTGCTTCCGCTCCCTGAGTCTCCGAAGGTATCCTTCTCGCTTCCAGGAGCAGTTTTGCGCTCTCTCATTAGTGCTGTGGCAGGATACGCGTCCACCTCAACGGTACGTCCTGAACTTGCTTCAGTACTGTTAAAGGCAGAAGGGGGTACTCTTACTGCGGTTGCGACTGATTCATTTCGACTTGCTGAGAAGAAGATAACGCTTTCTGGCACTGTTCCGCCTTTTTCGCTTCTTATTCCTGCCAAGAATGCGCTTGATATTGTTCAATCCATTCCTGATACCGACATTGGAGTGTCTCTCGATGACCACCAGTGTGTCTTTACTTGGAAGGGTGGGTTAGTTACCACACGTCTCGTGGTGGCAAACTATCCGGACTACGCACAAATAATCCCTAAAGCGAGCGTTGCAGAAGCGGTGCTTCTCAAAAAAGACTTTGAAGCAGCACTGAAGCGTACTGCAGTCTTTTCAGACGCCTTTCAAAAGGTTCGTCTTAGTTTCCAAACTGCGGACAAGAAAATAACCTTAAGCTCCCAGAATTCTGATGTGGGAGATTCTTTGGAAAGTATTTCAGGAAACATTTCCGGAGAGTCGGTGGAGCTTTCCTTTAATCATCGGTATCTTGGAGCACCACTTTCTCTTATTACGGCTGAAAGTGTTACGCTTTCAGCGTCTGGAATTGGACGCGCCATGATTATGCGCGGCACGGGAGACCCTTCATTCTTGTATTTGGTGATGCCGATGAACCAATAGTGTTACAGCGTTGGTGTAGAAGTAGGAGTAGCCACGGGAGGGAGAGAACCAGCAAGCCATATTTGTATAGGATATTCCCAATGAGCGAATTGTGGATCACTATAGGGATTAAATGGGGGAGGTCCTTGGGGGTTATCTTTGTTTACCCAGTACAAAAGACTGTGCGCAGTTGTTGAACCATCCGGCAGTGTTATTTTTGATACACCACGAAGTGCTGCGTGTGCTGAATTCGGAATCGCCGGAGGATCATTAAAGTACTCCTTTGGCAGCTTATCGATAGCAACTTGCATGAACTCGTGCCACATTGGGGCCACGATATATCCCGCAATTTCCTTCACCATAGGGGAGTTATCATTGTTTCCCGCCCATACCCCAACTGCGATACCGGGAGTGTACCCAACCGTCCATGCGTCTCTCGACTCGTTTGTGGTACCGGTTTTTGCGGCCACATCAAAGTCGGGGAAGTAGAAGGGGTTAACCGGAGGGTATTCTGGCTGCCGGGCTTGATTGTCTGAAAGCATTGCAGAGATTTGACGAGAAACTCCCTGATCAATTGCCGAGGTTGGAGCAGGTACAAACTTTTCAAGCACCACCCCCTTGCGATCTCGTACCTCAAGAATACTTACCGTTGGGTTTCTCACCCCATCGTTTGCAAACACTCCATAGGCACTGGTGAGTTCAAGCAGTTTTACTTCAGCAGCACCCAGTGCCAAAGAAAGACCGTATTGCTTGGTTTCTCCGAGGGTGGTGATACCTGCTGATTCTGCAAGGTCGAGTACATTGTCCATACCGGCCAGATAGAGTGCCTCCACCGCAGGAATGTTAATCGACTGAGCAATAGCCGTGGTGAAAGTCATAGGTCCTCGGAACTTGTTGTCATAATTAGAAGGTGCATAGCAGGGATACACATTGTTTGTGGTGTCTGATGCTGAGCACGCTGTCGAGAATTGCGTTGGTAGGTCAAAGACTATTGAGAGTGGTGTGTATCCTTTCTTAAGCGCTGCTGCGTACACGAATGGTTTGAAAGAGGAGCCCGGCTGACGCTTGGCGAGTGTGATGTTGAAATTTCCATCAATGGCTGGATCAAAATAGTCGCGAGAGCCAACCATAGAGAGGATCTGTCCAGTCTTCGGGTCTATTGCTACTAGCGCTGCATTACTCGCATTGAATTTCTTTGCATTGGCGAGCGCGTACTTGTTTACAATTGTTTCTGCGTCACGCTGTAGATCCGCATCAAGTGTGGTAATAACACTGAGTCCTTGGGTAGCGACGTCCGAGCCATACTTAGTCTCAAGCATCTGTTCGACATAGAAAACGAAGTGCGGTGCAAGTACCGAATTGCTTTGCTGGCGACTGAAGATAACTTTCTCATTTTTGGCACTTGCGTACTCACCCTCGGTTATATAGTTGAGAGCGCGCATACGAGAGAGCACAATGTTCTTTCGTGCATCGAGTGCCGATCGGTTATTTCCATAAGGAGAGTAGTAGGTGGGGAGTTGTGGAATGGCAGCCAGATAAGCCGCCTCAGCAATACTTAAATCAATTGCGGACTTGCCATAGAAGGAACGGCTCGCCACTTCAGCGCCATAGAGGGTCCCGCCATACGGGGTCACGTTGAAGTAGAACTCAAGAATTTGGTCCTTGGAATACTTCTGTTCGAGCTTTAGGGCCAGGATGAGTTCCTGTACCTTGCGGGTAATACTTTTTTGTCCTGTCAGGATAGTATTCTTCACCACCTGTTGGGTGATGGTAGAGCCTCCTTGAGCGAAAGAGCCTGAAGTGATGTCAGTGTAGATTGCGCGTGCGATGCCGCGTAAGGAAACACCGCCATGTGAATAGAATCCAGAATCTTCAATAGCCAGCGTTGCTTTCTGCAAGTTCACCGATATTTCAGAAAGGGGCACCACATTGCGTCGTACATCGTGGTTCAGGTCATAGAGCACTGTTTTGCCCGTACGATCATAAATCTTGGTGGACTGCGCTACCTTGCGTGAATCAAAGTTGTTTAGATCCGGAATGGGGCGAAGGGCTACAAATAAGACACCAATACCAGCTAGCACAAACACACATCCAATTAAAATGAAGAGCGTTCGCAGCAGCAGATTAGGACTCTCAATCTGAGACTTCAGGGTGTTCTTTTTCACCTTAGCGCGCGCCATAATGTAGGTAATGCTAACACAAAACCGACCTGTGTGAGGTCGGTTTTGTGTTCGTGCTAGAAGGTGTCTTTCTCGTCTTCGTCGCCGTCGAGTCCGGCTGGGGGTGCGTCCTCTTCACCCTCCTCCTCTTCATCTTCGTCCTCCATTCCCCCAGCTGGCATTTCAAATTCGTCGTCGTGCAACATGTGCGTGTTATTAGCTATGAATACTCTCGAATATCGGGAGCAAGTCCATAATGTATAGAAGACGCCTACTTTGCAAGGGTATTAGCGAGGCCTTGTGGACAGCGCTGCAATACCAAGAGCGATGGCATCAAACTCATCGTCCAGGCGTTTCTTTTCAGGTAAGGAAATGAGCTTGGGAACCATGGCCATAACTGCCTTCTTGTCTGCGTTTCCGTATCCAGTGACAGCAAGCTTCACCTGCTGGGGAGAGAACTCTAATACCGGAAGAGTATTGAGTCCGGCGCTTGCAAGCACGGCACCGCGTGCCTCAGCCACCCCAATACCCGTGGTTTGATTATTGGTGAAGAAGAGTGTTTCGAGGGCAAGGACAGTGGGGGAGTACGTAGTTATTGCATCCTGTACCGCTTGGAATACCGCAGCAAGGCGTGCTTCTTTGAGTCCTTTCGGAGGGAGTATGGTATTGCTCCAAACTAATTGTGGCTTGCTTGGGTCGCCCGTAACAACGGCCAAACCAAGTCGGTCATATCCGGGATCAACCGCCAATACTCTGCTACTCACGAGTGGTTTCATAGCCGCGTGCATTGGTGAAGACCTGCTGCACGTCATCGTGTTCGTCAAAAAGGGTGAGGAGAGATACGAACGTTGTCTCGTCCTCTTCGGATAGTTCCATGAGTGGCTCGTTTGGAATGAGTACTCCTCCCCCTGATTTGGTGAATGCCCAGAGCGCGCTTCCGGGGGTGCCGAGCTCGTGTCCGTTCTTGGTTAAGAGATGCTTAATTTCTTGCGTGGTTCGATTGCGATTATCGGTGAGTGCGTCTACCACCACTGCTACTCCTCCGGGGCCGTACCACTCATATACTACTTGCTCTAAATCCCCAGCATCTTTGCTTGAGCCTTTTGTTATGGCTCTCTCAATACTATCTTTTGGCATGTTTACGCCTTTGGCGCGCTCAATAGCGCCAAGGAGTCCTGGTGCGGAGAGGTTGCCAGCAGCTTTCTTTGCTTCGAGAGTAATGAGGCGGGAGAAACGAGAGAAGGTGCGGCTTTTGGCTGCGTCTGTTGCGCCCTTTTGGCGTTTAATGGAAGACCATTTGCTGTGTCCGGACATGGGGGAAGTATAGCAAGAGGGACGGTTCGGTGAATAATACCTACTATTTTATTCGATCATGCTTCCAAATATTCCCGTCCCTTCGCTGTTAACACTCGCCCCCGCTGACTTCGCTCCACAAACCCCAAACGCATTAGAAAGGGCTCATACACACTCTCCACCGTGTCCGGGTCTTCATGAAGCGCGCTTGCGAGCGCCCGAACCCCAGCTGGCCCTCCCTTAAAGGAATCCCGAAGGGTGGTGAGGTATCGACGGTCATCTTTGGTAAGTCCTAGCTCATCAATACCAAACAAGTCGCAGGCGGCGTCTGCTACGGTTCCTGAAAGAGGAAGCTCGTGCACCTCACTGTAATCACGAACACGCTTCAGGAGCGCATTAGCAACACGCGGTGTTGCGCGACTGCGACTTGCTACTCGCTCAATAACTTCGTCTGGGGCTTCAAGAGACAGCACGCTCGCTGAACGACGAATAATATTTCGCAGATCGTCCTCCGTATAGAAATCAAGCTGATACACTCCACCCCCAAAACGAGAACGCAGGGGAGCAGAGAGCTGTGCCATGCGGGTGGTTGCTCCCACAAGCGTGAAGGGAGGAAGGGCAAGTTCAACTGTGCGCGCTGAAGGGCCCTTCCCGAGTATCAAATCAAGGGAACCAGACTCAAGTGCTGGATACAGGAGCTCCTCTATCTTGTGCGAGAGCTGGTGTATTTCATCAATAAAGAGCACGGTGCCCGGCTCGAGGTTGGTGAGTATGGCAGCCAAGTCCCCGGCACGCTCAATTGCTACTCCGGAGGTTGTTTTGAGTGGGGCGTCCAGAGACGCCGCCACCAAGTGGGCAAGGGTGGTCTTGCCCACGCCGGGAGGGCCATAGAAAAGAAGGTGCTCCGGCATACCACCGCGCTTCTTTGCAGCCTCAAGCACTATCTGTACATTCGCCTTAACGTGCCCCTGGCCTACATAGTCGTCCCAGAGAGAGGGGCGCAGAGCTGCGTCTAGAGACTGGTCTCGAATGGGGGAGTCTAGGGGGGTACTTGACATAAAAGTGGACTGTGCTAGCATTCTATCACACCGGCTCTTTCATTGGGGCCAATTCTTTTTACATCCTGCATATAACCCTCTAGGCAAGGCTTGACGGCTTCGGAGCGTTTCCCCAAGGACCTTTTGGTACCCACCTTGTAGTGGGTGCGCTGAGAGTATCCCCAGGTGTCTCGTTCGCCTTTCGTTTACGAAAGGAGTGCCTGGAGGGTTGTGTGCGGGATGTTTCTGTACACTATAACGGTGAGTGCCATGGTGGCGCTCACTAAACAAGGAGAGCATTATGCTCGGTCTTACGGTTGCGGTTCCGTTGCCGCTCGTTCTTTTCTTAACTACACTCGCGCTCGCCAGTATTGGCTTCGTGAGGACGAAAGACATGACTACCAGAATGTTCTGGTTGGTACTTGGATTTGCGGAGCTGTTGCTCGCACTCATCTGTTTCGTGGGGATTACCACCCTTTTCTATCAGGACACCCTGATGGTTCAGTTCGTGGTGCCACTCACGTTTTCTTTCATTTCCTCATTGATCTTATTGGGCGGTGGACTCCTTTTGGTGAGGGGAAAACTGTAACGCGAGTTCCACACCGGTGGCCCTCGATGTATGTACCCTCATCGAGGGCCATTACTATTTAGTCCCGCGGCAAATCCACCACCTTAAACACTTCCGTAAGTGAGGTCTCTCCACTAATTGCTTTCAGCACACCCTCCTGCGCCATGGTCAGGTAGCCTTGTCTGCGCACTGATTTTGCGATATCCCCCTCGCTTGGATTGTCTCGCAAGAAGTTTCCTAACTCCTCGTCCATAAATATTGCTTCGTGTACCCCCACTCGCCCCTTGTATCCGGTCTCGTCTGGAGATTTTGGATCAGGTACCCAGACCATATCGAGAGAAGAGGGAAGGAGTGTCTTGTCTTCGAGAGTTGAAAGCACGCGCTCCATCAGTTTCTTTTCTTCGTCTGTGGCGGGTACTTGTTTTCGGGCACCAGGATCAAGCGTTCGCACCAGTCGCTGTGCCATTGCCACCGTTATAGCGGAAGCAAAGGTCTTAGGGTCGCTTCCTAGATCAACAAAGCGCGGGAAGGTTCCCGCAGCATTGTTGGTGTGGAGGGTCGAGAACACGAAGTGTCCCGTGAGGGCTGCCTGAAGCGCTACCTCAGCTACTTCTGCGTCTCTGATTTCTCCCACCATGATAACGTCCGGGTCCTGGCGAAGAACGGAACGAAGCCCTGAGGCGAAAGTATAGTCGGTACCATTCGTTTGGGTCTGCACAATGCCCGGGAGGTGATACTCCACCGGGTCCTCGATGGTCACAATCTTTATTTCAGGGGTGTGCAGGTGCCGCAAGAACGCATAGAGCGCCGTTGTTTTTCCGGAACCGGTTGGGCCCGTCACAATAAACATGCCATTGGGGCGGGTGATTTCCTTCTTGAGTCGCTCAAGGAGCTTCGGGTGAATACCCAAGTTCTCAAAATCAACTCCAAGAATTGAAGGGTCCAAGATGCGGAGCACAAAGGACTCACCAAACGCTCCGGGAATAACCGAGGTGCGTATTTCAACTTCTCCCACAGCACCTGGTACTGAGAAGCGACCGTCCTGTGCTCGATTAGCAACGTTCAGTTTCAGTCCCGAAAGAAGCTTGATACGATTTGCTAGGAGTCGATAGGCGCGTGCATCAAAGGTGAACGCATCGGTGAGGATGCCGTCTAGTCGCAGACGGAGTCGTACTCCGGCCTCTTCGGGCTCTATGTGAATATCAGACGCGCGCAGAGACACGGCAGTGGCCATAATGTCTTCAAGTACTCGGGACACCTGTGCCTGGGTGCCATCCTTAAATGCCGCATCGAGTTTCGTGCGAAGGGCTGAAATAGAGGAGAGCTCACGAGAGAGCGCCACCAACTCATCACTTGATAAATCAAATACTCCTGCTCGCGTGGTGTGCGCGAGGGAGAGGTCCTGATAGCGCAGTTGTGCAGACTCAATACTCTTTCGAGAGACAAGGAAACGCTCCAAGATAAACCCCTGGGCTTCGAGTGCCTGCTCCACCGGCTTCAGTAGGGGGTTGCCTGGAGCATGAATGGCAAAAGAGAGGTGGTGCCCATGCTTATCAAATACTACCGCTTCTGCGGACCGAGACTCAGCTTCTGGTAAAAGACGAAGTGCATCCACGTTTATGGGCACCATAGTGAGATCGGTGTATGTATAGCGATACTTCTCGGCCAGCATTTGCGCCAGGTCCTCTTCTTCAGACTCGTGGATATGATCCAGCTTCTGATCTTCGTTTTCAGTATCAAAATGAACGGACATATTATGAATAATAACACCTGAAACATGAGGTTCTTGGCGCCACTTGACAAATACACCTATTCAGGTGTATAATATATGCATATCTTGTTCCTTTCGTGACGAATAGTCAGTGAGGAGCTCAACCCCAAGAGGAGGACAGCATGTCCATTAGTAAGGTATCGGTGGTCATGTTCGCCATGTTTGCGGCGGCATGCACCACAACCGGCAATTATGACCCCGCAACGGGTCAGTCAGTTGCTGTTGTTGAAAGCGGTTCCTGCCTCCCGGGGCAGAAGCAGGATGGAAAGTCCTGCATCTGTTCGCGAGAGCACGGCAACTACACCTACTGCTCCATGCGGGTTGTGGCCAAGTCGCCGCGGCCGCAGTACGAGGCCACGCAGTGCTTACTGCAGACCGCGGTGATGTACCAGGACTGCCTTCGGTATGGACCCGGCTCCGCCGCCGCACCCTACCAAGTGCCCGGCTCGCCCTACTGGAGCACGCCGCCAGCTCGCGGCTACCGCTACCAGTGCAACCGGGACGGTTCTGGTTGCGGGTATATGCCCCGATACTGACAACATCCCGCCGCGCGCCTGCCTCTCTTTGAGGTGGGCGCGTATCTTTTTATACCCGTGTACAATTAGGCACATGGAACGATTCCTTCCCAATCTGGAAGCGCTCACCGCTGAAGCTCGCGCATTCGCAAAAACACTCACTCCTCGCCAACACGGCGCAACTCTAGTCACCTTGTCTGGTGAGCTTGGGGCAGGGAAGACCTCCTTTGCCCAAGGGATTGCCAGTAGTTTGGGGGTGGTGGGATCAGTCACCAGTCCCACCTTCGTGCTTGAAAAGATATACCAACTGCACAGCGCGCCGTTTTCAAAACTCGTGCACATAGATGCATACCGTCTCACGGGTGGAGATGAGCTGCGCGCACTGGGTTTTGATGAACTTATGGGCGAGTCCGGAAATCTCGTGCTGCTTGAATGGCCAGAGAAAGTTATTGATTTACTTCCAGCGCCAGCACACCGCATCACCCTTACGGTGCCTGCCACCGAAGGCCGCACCATTTCCTATGCCTAAGAAAGAAACACAAAAGCGGCTGGTACTGCTCGATGCACACGCCATCATTCATCGTGCGTACCACGCACTCCCTGACTTCACCGGACCCGCCGGCCAACCTACCGGTGCCCTCTACGGGCTCTCCTCAATGCTTCTTAAAATAGTTACCGATCTGCACCCTGACTATCTTGTTGCCTGCTACGACCTGCCGGGCCCAACCGTCAGACATGAAGCGTTCGCAGAATACAAAGGAACACGCGGAAAGTCAGACGATGCATTGGTCACACAACTCCAGAGCTCCCGACAAGTGTTTGAGGGGTTCTCCATACCCATCTATGAACGTGCAGGATTTGAGGCAGACGATGTGCTTGGCACCATCTGTAAAGAACTGGCAGGAGACACAAGTATTGAAATAATCATCGCGTCCGGAGACATGGACACCATGCAGTTGGTTGAGCAGGGGAGGGTGTCGGTGTACACCCTCAAGAAGGGACTTAATGACACCATTCTTTATGACGAGAAAGCCGTGATCGAGCGATACGGCTTCGCCCCCGAACTCATCGCAGACTATAAGGGGTTGCGGGGAGATCCCTCAGACAACATCAAAGGTATTCCTGGCGTTGGCGAAAAGACGGCAACAGAGCTTATACAGAAGTTTGGAAGTGTTGAAGATATATACAAGACACTCAAGAAGAACGAAGCCGCATTTGTTGAGGCGGGTGTGAAGCCGCGCATGGTTCAACTTCTCAAAGACCATGAAGAGGACGCGCTCTTTTCAAAGAGCATGGCAATCATTCGTACCGATGCACCCATTGCATTCAACCTTCCAAAGAAAGAATGGAAGGACGAAATGAAGCAAGAGCGCATCTTTGCGCTCTTCGATGAATTCGGTTTCCGCACCTTGCGACAGCGCGTGCGTTTGTTGACGGAACAAACCGACGAAGAGGGAGAAGCAGCCATGCAGGAAATGGAGGAAGAAGAAACCGAACAGAGTGTGGACCAAGAACAACTCAAGGAAGCGAAGGTTATGTTGTGGGTTCTGTACTCGGAGTTCACCAACCCCGACTATGACGATGTGCTTGGGTACACTAAAACGCACACGCTTAGCGACGCATACCAGGAGCTCACGAAGCGCCTTAGCGAGATCCCCACACTTAAGCAGTTATATGAGGATATCGAGAAACCACTCATTCCAATTGTTACCGAAATGAGTCGGTGTGGAGTGCGCATAGACCGCGCTGTTCTCGAGAAGTTGCGAAGCACGTACCGTACTGAGCTAGAAAGTATCGAGAAGAATATCTTCAAAATGGCGGGAAGAGAGTTCAGTGTGAGCTCACCAAAACAACTTGGTGAAGTGTTGTTTGACGAACTAGAGCTTGTCGTAAAAGGACAAAAGAAAACTGCGGGAGGACAGCGGAGTACCAAAGAGACTGAGCTCGAGAAGATTCGAGACCTGCATCCTATTGTGGACGAAGTACTGAAATATCGAGGGCTACGCAAACTTCTCAGCACCTATATTGAGGCAATCCCCCCACTTCTTGATAGTGAGGACCGACTCCATGCGGAGTTCCTGCAGACCGGTGCTGTAACGGGTCGCATGGCAAGTCAGAATCCGGGGCTGCAAAACATACCGATACGTACCGAGCAGGGAAGAGCAATTCGTAACGCATTCATTCCCCGAGAGGGATACACCCTCGTGGGTCTTGATTACTCGCAGATTGAGCTACGCATTGCGGCAATTCTTTCAGGAGATGAGAAACTCTGTGAGATATTTCGCAGCGGCCGGGACGTACACACCGAGGTGGCAAGTGCTGTGATGGGAGTAGACCCAGCGAAGGTAGACCGTGAAATGCGTCGTCGAGCGAAGATTATTAACTTCGGGATTCTATACGGCATGGGGGTGAATGCACTTAAGACGCAGCTTGGCACCTCTATTGGAGAGGCGCAACAGTACTTGGAAGACTATTTTCAAACCTTCTCCCGCTTAAAAGAATATCTGGAAGAGACGAAGGGGTTCGCACGCAAGAACGGATACACCGAAACCTTGTTTGGGAGACGCAGACAATTTCCCGAGATGAAGTCTCCTCTGCCGTATGTGCGCGCACAGGCAGAACGTATGGCAATTAATGCGCCCATACAAGGCACCCAATCTGATGTGATAAAGCTTGCCATGGTGCGAATTGATACGTGGCTCAAGGAGAACAATGCTCGAGAAGACGCACACCTTATTCTTCAGGTACACGACGAATTAGTGTACGAAATACGAAGTGAGAACGTGCAGGAGTTGGCGGACGGTGTTGAACACATTATGGAAACCGTCCTCACAGACGAGCAGAGAAATGGAGTACCCATTCTTGCCGAGTGGAAGGCGGGTGCCAATTGGGGAAGCATGGAAGCTCTATGATCTACCTATTCCACGGGTCGGATACCAGTAAAGTGCGCGCAAAAGCATTTCAGTGGGTAGAGGCTGCACGAGCAAAGGCACCGGACGCCGTGTACCTGCGGATTGGTGCAGAGGATTTGAGTGAGGGAGTGCTCCGGGGTGCACTCAGCACACAGGGACTTTTCTTTTCAAAATCTCTCATCCTGCTCGATGACCCTTTTGCCCTTACCGAGTCTGGAGAGACGGTACTCTCCCTTCTGGAGGAGCTTTCGCTGTCTCAAAACCCCGTGGCTATACTGGCCCCAAAGCTGTTGGCAGTGAGAATCAAAAAGCTCGAAGCCAAAGCCGAGAAGGTTTTCAAAATTGATGCGGGAGAGAAAAATGCACGGGGTTTTAATAGTGGACTGGTGAACGCCCTCGGGAGCAAAGACGGGGAACTGTTGTGGAGGGAGCTACAAAAAGCCTATCGCCAAGGGGATGCCCCTGAGATGGTACACGGTCTCCTACACTGGAAGGCGCGAGACATGATGCAAAAGGGAAGCGCGAAGTGGGGAAGAGAGGGTGCACGGAAACTTTCCCGCGACCTAATTGAATTGGTGTCTGATTCACGCAGTGGCGACGTGCCGCTTGGGGTGGGGTTGGAACGGTTTGCGCTCTCTGTTACGAGTTAGTAATTATTCGGGCTACTTCCCGAGCCACCTCCTCAGGAGCCTTATTTGATGTATCAACAATGGACAACCCCTCTTCTGCTGACTCTTCTCGCATTTTCTTTGCGTACCACACATTGCCGTCAATAAATTCCATCACCGGCTTTCCAATAACTGTCTGAGCTTCATCAAATATTCCGTCCTTGGTGTATCTGCCCACCAAGCGCTCACGAATCGTATCGGCGTCTGCATCAAGCACAATGATTTCCAATTCTCTCAGTTGTGATGATTCAAAATCGCCAGGCTTCACAAAACCACACACCACTAACTGCTGACCGCTCTCTCGATACGTAGCCCCTTCAGCAATCCAGTGCGCCGCCTCGTTTTTGCGCCAAGCATGGTCTGCACCATCAGGCACACCGCGCGAATCAAAATCAACCACCACGAAGGAAGTGGGTAGAAGCTCTCGCAGGTAGGGCATAAGCGTTGATTTACCAACGCCGCACACACCGCTTATGAATACTGTTTTCATGTGCGCCCACTTGGATTTGAACCAAGGACCGTCTCCTTAAAAGGGAGCTGCTCTACCAACTGAGCTATGGGCGCATGTGTTCTGTTATACCGCTAATAGGTATAGAGGTCTACCGTTAATCCATTCTCGTCCAAAAGACGAACGCCATCGCGCGACGATTTCCAGAGCTCGCCATACTCACTTTTTTCCTTGTGTGTGCGGGTGATATCGGTGCGCCCCAGGAAGATTCTCCAGGTGCCGGTGGAGAAATACGCGTCGTATTGATGAGAGGCTACACAGCCATTGTAGTTAAGGCGCTTATCGATGAGTGCCAGACAATACGAGGAGATACGCCCGGCGTCACTGGGAGTTTTGCAGATACTCGTGTTCTGCACTGCTTGGTAGCATCCGGTGTCCTTGTATGGGTTTCCCTCAAAGTAATGATCGAATTCATCACGGGCCGTGGGGCAGCGCTGCGCAAGTGCCGGGGAAAAGGACTGCGAGTACCCAAGATACCCCGTACACATATTCTCCCGGAAGGATCCGCCGATAGGCGACTCTCCCGAAACAATGTATGCCTGGTCTCCAGGATGCAGCACAATGGGTGCTGTTTCGTTCACGCCACCTGACGTGGGAAGGGCACTGCCTGTCCCAATGCGCACACTGGTGTCCGTTGATACAGACTGCAGGCGCCACCCAGTAATGGTGTAGTCCTGTGGCGCGCTCGAGGACACTTGAATCGTTACATACTCCTGGTCCTGATCAGTTGCAGAAAAGTTTCCGCCGGTGATGCGCACCATACCCCGATAGGGGGAAGGGGTGCTGAAGAGCGCCTGCTTCTTGGCCTCTATTTGCAGGTTGCCAAGCTGATACTGCGCGCTCGACAAGCTACTCCGTATTTCCTGTGTCTTCACCCCAGGAAGTGAGCCCGTTACGTTTACTCCACTGAGCCATGTACCATTCCCATATCCCACCTGTGTTTGGTCTACGTTCGTTATGGGGGTGATATAGGGACCAGACCACGAAATAGGCTTTGTGGGGCCACCTCCCGCGAGCCACAACACAAAGAAAAACACCATCATCGCTAGGAAAAAGAGGAACTCGCTCTGCATGTACTTATGATACCGCGCTCGTATTTAATTTCTCTAACTCTTCACGCACTACCTGTGCATCACTCCAAGGAGTTTTGGTGTCGCTTGCTTCCATGATGAACGGATCCGTGCCTTTCCCGGTGATAAGCACGGCGTCTCCGGGACGAGCAAGAGAGAGGGCTGTGCGTATTGCCTCACGCCTGTCCATAATGATGCGTGGTGTCCGTTTCATACCTGCCGCCATGGCGTCTACGATCGCTTGTGGGTCTTCATCATAGGGGTCTTCGTTTGCGAGTATCACCTCATCGCAGTGCTCGTCTGCGATTTGCCCCATCAACGGGCGCTTCCACGTGTCTCTGCCACCACCGGTGTTTCCAAGTACACAAATCTTTCGGCGCTTGGCGTATGCGCCGTACAGCGCGAGAAGGGAGTCGGGGGTGTGTGCGTAGTCCACAATAGCGAGGAAATCTTGTCCGGCGTCTATTTTTTCGGCACGTCCCGGTATGCGAGTGAGGAGGTGGAGTGCCTCGCTACTCGTTTCAACAGGAACCCCAAGCCATGCCGCAGTTTTAATAGCGGCCAATGCATTCATCACAGAAAACTCTCCCGGTTGGGGAATAGTGAATAGAACACCCTCGTATCGGAAAGACACCGCACCGTCCTGAAGAGAGAGCTCACCCGCGTCCCCAACACCAAAAGGAAGTTTGGTTTCAACGGGAAGCGCGAGGTACGGCTTTGAATATTCGTTATTACTGTTGGCAATAATTGAACGTGGTCGCTTGGGGGAGTGGGCAAGTGCCTGGCCAAGACGAAACTTTGCCGCTGCATAGTGCTCGATGGAGCCATGGGACTCTATGTGTTCTCGTTGAAGGTTGGTAAAGATGAGGGCGTCCATATCGAGAAACAGGTGGCGGTTTTGTACTGCACCCTCGCTCGTTAACTCCACAATTGCGTACTGCGCACCTTTTTGTACTGCGCTTGCAAGAAATGATTGGAGGAATCCCCGTCCTTGCATGGTCATCTTGAAGAGGTTGGGGCGAGACTCTTCGTTCACCGCAAAACGAATCGTACCGGCTACTGCGGTTGAGTATTTTGCATGGCGCAAAATAGCAAACAACATTTCAGACACTGACGATTTTCCTTTGGTGCCCGTTACGCCGATAACGGTGAGCTTGCGAGCAGGGAAGCTGTAGAATAGTGCTGATCCAAATACCCAGAGGTAGTGGTACGACTTCAGAAGGATCGCGTATAAGCGACGAGGGAGGAGAGATTCGAGAAGTGAACGAAGCCAGCTCATATTATTTAGACGCAGAAGATAGCGCGGCCTTCAGGCGCGCATCCTTGCCTACCGTTGTCTTTGGAATGTGAGAAAGTGCCCCTCGTGCTTCGCGATCCGTGTATCCGAGCGCCACCAGCGTATCAAACACATCAGCGTCGCTTTCGTCGTGCCCTTCGCTACTGCCACCAAGCTTCTCAGAGAGCAACACGGTGAGCTTGTCTGCCGCCTTTTTGCCAAGTCCCGCTACACGCGTGAGATAGTCTGTGTCTCGCGAAGCGATAGCGCTTTCAAGAGCTGCTCGAGGACCCTTGCGCATAATAGAGAGGGCGGACTTAGGACCAACACTTGGCACCGTGATGAGAAGCTCAAAGAAGGTGCGGTCTTCCTCGGTGAGGAACCCAAATAAATCCACCCCGTCCTGTTTAATGGATAGGTACGTTTTGAGGAGCACTACGGTGTCCGGGAGTAGCTGCTCGGGGGAGGCCAGCTGCACATAGACACCCCAGCCGCTCACGTCCACGACGGCACCCGCCCCACCAACTGAGCTCACGGTTCCTCGAATCTCGCGAATCATGCGTATATCCTAGCATTTCTTGCATCTCTAACCGATATATCGTACTATCCGTCCTACATGGCAATCACCTCATCTGCAAAGAAAGCGCACCGCGCTTCACTCAAAAAGCACGTATTTAATGTGCGTCGCAAGCGTGCACTTACAGAAACCACCAAGACCGTTAAGAAGCTTATGGTTTCCGATACCAAGGCTGCGAACGAGTCTCTCGCACAGGCATACAAGGCTATTGATAAGGCGGCAAAGACAGGCGTTATCAAGAAGAACACCGCAGCTCGCAAGAAGTCCCGTTTGGCACTCGCTATTGCGCGGGCAGGGAAGTAGGGAAGATAAAAGAAAACACCCGGACAATTGTCCGGGTGTTTTCTTTTATGTGCTCCTGGATGGAATCGAACCATCATTACGAATTCCGCAAACTCGCGTCCTATCCATTGAACGACAGGAGCTAACGTTTTTGACTCTATCCTTTCCTTGCGCGCTCTGCAACTTTTCTAGAGTCTAAACAATTCAACCACCCAATCCATGATGGACTCATCATGTTTGCCCTCCTCCACGTGGTGGCTGAAGAATTCATAGATCTCAACCGGGTCGTGCCCAACGATAGGGATAAGGATATGAGGAGCCAAGAGCCGCTTAGTCTTAATGGAAAGGGAAGGAGGCCAGCTGGGGTCTGCATACTCAAGCACGGAGAAGTGCAGCATTTCGTCGTATGTGTAGAGTGTTTGATCTACCGTTACCCCCCGATCGGTAATAGCAAATTGGTGGGTACGGGTGCTGCGTGCTGCCGTTAAAGCAACGGTGCCACTGGCTGCCAGAATAACAAGACCCAAGATTATGTTGTTGAAGAGAATGCACGCAACAACTCCCGCCACGGCGATAAGACCAAGAGCCCAGTACCAATCGGCACCTTTTTCTTCAAATGCATATTCTTGTCCTTCCCACTGGTAGAAGACCGTGCGCGCCATGTGTTGATGATAGCACTCGTCTGTGCACGGGAGCGCTACTTGATTTCCAGTTCCGTTAATAGCTCGAGAATTGTGTCGATACCTTTTCCAAAATGACCTTTATCATCGAAAGAAATGAGTCGGGCTCCTAGACCCGTGGCATTCTCGTCACCCTGTACAAATGGTACCCACTGGTCATCTTTAGAGTGAAAGACAACAAAATCATCACAGTGCATCTTTATTTTTTCAAAGTCATAACCCGCTACACTGTAGAAACCGTTATTGGTCTCTGTTGGAATTGCACGGTTCTTCACAAACCCAGAATTCGTAGCCACCAGTATTACTTTTCGGACTTTCACACTCGGTGGCTGCTTTTCAAGCCAACGAAGTATTGCAACTCCACCACGGGAGTGACCGATGAGAACTGTTTCCTGATCAGGGTGCGTTTGAGAAAGAGTTGAAACCCACTCCTCAATTTTAGGATCCTGAGCGTCAGGAAGTATCGGTACGATGCAAGGAACATCACGCTTTTCAACTTCGCCCTTAAACCACGGATACCACTTCTGACTCGGGTCGGTATCTTTACCGTGCATCAGGATGACTTTCATATTGGCGGAGGAGGTGGGATTCGAACCCACGGTACCTTTACGATACGGCGCATTTCAAGTGCGCTGGAATAAACCGCTATCCGACTCCTCCCTAAGTCTGTACCCTACCATTAAGCCAGCTTTTTTCTAAATAGTGCTCTTCATAGTGGCAGTTGGGACATATCAGCTCCAGGTTCTCGAGCTCATTATGTTGCCGGTCCCTGTCTTTGTGATGTACCTGCAATATCTCAGCTTTGCTGTACCCACAGCGTTCGCATACCGTTCCACGCTGGACTAGTAGGCGCAACTTAAGTCCCCTCTGAGATACCACCTTGTCTTTAGGGCGGCCTAAGTGGTACTTAATACCGGTTCTGTTTTTATTTGAACAGCCGCGACTGCATGTTTTCTTGTTAGCTCCGGCCAGAATTGGCTTGCCACAGATAACACAAGGTACCTCATCTCTTTGAGAAATGCCGTAGCAGACCATGGAACAAAAAACCCCACCACCACGCGCAATTTCACCCGGCCTACGATATATGGGCTTGTTGCAGATCAAACACTTGGTATTTGGCTTTCTTTTGTACTCAGGCACTCACCCAGTATACCAGTTCAAAACGAAGAGTGATCCACCTACTCCTCAATCTTGGGGGTAGCAGGTGCTGGTGCCGGAGCAGGCGCAACTTTTGCATTCTGCTTATCCGCACGAAACCACACGAGGTACACAATTTCCGGAATACCAATTCCGTTCACAATCAACAGAAATACAAACCACCACTTCTGTTCATTGCGAGCTGCATGCCACAGTGCATATCCTTTAATTGCGAGTACCCACACAAGAAGCACAGCAAGGAGAGGAAGCGCAAAAGGAAAGAATCCTTCATGGGTGTACCAGGTGTTCATCATACGGGCAGACTATAGCACGCATGACTCCTCCCGTGTAGGATTTAAGAATGCGGTATCTTGCTATAGATTATGGAACTAAACGGGTGGGCATCGCGCTCTCGGACGAGAGTGGTGCTATGGGATTCCCGCACGCAACGCTCCCTAATTCAGGGAGACTTATCGATGAGATTCTTGCACTCATCACCCAAAAGAATGTAGGCGCCGTGGTGCTAGGGGAGTCCCGAGGGTTTGATGGATCTCCTAATCCGGTAGCACAGGCGGCCAAAGAATTTGGTGCACTCATTGAACGAAGAACCGGAATCACTGTTGCCTACGAACCAGAGACCCTCACCACCCAAGAAGCCAGGAGAAACTTCGAAGGAGTGCGTGAATCAGGAAGCGGCAGCGTCTTGGTTGACGCGTCTGCCGCCGCCCTCATCCTTACCAGCTATTTAGATAGAAACCGTCCCCATGGAGAACGAAAAGATTAGTATTGAAGACTTTGCAAAAATTGAAGTGAAGGTAGGAACGGTGCAGGGCTGTGAGCGAGTACCGGACACAGACAAGCTCCTGCGTCTCACGGTTGATTTTGGAGAAGAGACTCCACGTCAGATAGTCTCTGGCATTGCAACATACGTGCCGGAACCCGAGACACTAATTGGGAAACAACTTGCGTTCGTTACCAATTTAGCACCACGTACCATTAAGGGGCTTGAGAGTAACGGCATGCTCTTTGCGGTGGGGAACGAAGAGACGTTTGCATTCCTTTCACCCGATCGAAATGTTCCCCCAGGGACTCGTGCACACTAAAACTCACGCCTACAAGGCGGTATACTGGCAAAGACATGAAGGATAGTCTTTTGAGTCGTTTAGTGCGCACAGAGCTTGCACCTCCGTCGTATATGTCTATGCCTGCTGCGGGTATCGATATTTCAACGAGTGGTATTAAGGTGGCGAAACTAAAAGAACGACTAGATGGTATCGAGCTCGTTGACTATGGTGAACAACTCCTTGAGCTTGGCGCCATTGTTGGGGGAGAGATTAGCGACCAAGTAGCGGTGTCTACTGCAATAAAGCAGCTTGCGCACAAGCACCACATTACCTTTGCCAATATTGCCGTTTCAGAATCACGCAGTTATTTGTTTGAGTCGGTACTCGAGGGGGACCACCGTACGAGCGACTCCGCAACGCTCCACGCACTCGCCGAGCAACACATTGATGAATACGTGCCGCTACCCCCAGCAGATGTGGCGTTTGATCTTATGCTCGTGAACGCGACCGAGACTACCGGAACCCTTGCGGGAGTGGGGTATGCCAGGCGCGTTATAGATGAAGCGCTCGCCACACTTGATGCCACCGGTGTTATAACGCGCGCCGTGGAAAGTGAAACCTTTTCTATGGCACGAGCCCTTATGCCTCGTGGAGGAAAGGAGACGGTACTCATTATTGATATTGGAAAAACAACCACCAAGCTCATTGTGGTCACGGGCCAAGTTCCTCGTTTTGCCACCACGCTTGAAATTGGCGGGCATGCCCTCACGCAGGCGGTTATGAAGCATTTCAATATTTCAGAAGATGAAGCAAAGAAAGTAAAAGCAGAAAAGGGACTCCTGAATGGAGATGACAAAGATGAATATGTCGCCACCATGCTCATCACCGTCTCCGCCATACGAGAGGAAATAATTCGACGCCTTGAGTATTGGCAGGGGAGAGCAGAGACAGGGACTGCTCACGAGCCCATAACCCGAGTGTTGCTAACGGGTGGAAACGCTTCCTTGCGAGGCCTCCCGGAGTACCTGGAGAACGCGATAAAACTCCCCGTTGCTTTGGGAGATGTGTTTACCAACCTCGCTTCGAGAGAGAAGTGGCTTCCGTCTGTGCCGTACATGGAATCACTCGCGTACGCTACCGCTATTGGACTAGCGCTGCGAGAATTTGAACACTAGATCATGAACTTACTTCCCGACAGTCGAAAGCAACAACTCACTCGATTTTACTTCGTACGAGTAGGGGTGGTGTGTGCGCTCATGCTTGCGGGGGTCTTTCTCGTACACACCATCCTCACGGTACCTACGTATCTGCACCTTGCGCAGAATGCTGCAGACAGCGCCGTTGAACTCGCAGCACTAACCGAACGTATCGCCGATTCGAAAGAACAGGAAATCGGCTCGCGCGTAGCGAGTCTTTCCGAGCGTACCAGCTATCTCGCCACCGCCACCAGAGGAGCAACAGCAAGTGGCGCGCTGCGTGCGTTTGTTGCCATGCCGCACAAAGGGGTGCGCATAACTAGTTTCGCCTTTGTTGAAGGCGTTCAGGCACGGCTCTCCATTACCGGGGTTGCAGCGTCTCGCGAAACTCTGCGTGCATATGCCGGAGCACTGGCTATCCTTCCGTATGTGTCTGGGGTGGACTTGCCGATTAGTGCGTATGCAAAAGAATCTGATATCCCCTTTACCATTACCGTGACGGGCACCCTTACACCATGAACCGCACCCCTTTCATTCACCTAGGAAGTGCTCTGGCAATACTCGCGCTGTCCGTTGGACTGTGTGTGGGGGCAGGTATGGCGCTGAACAAGGTGGAAAAGAAAGCTACAACACTGCAGACAGAAGTTAGCGCTGCACAAACACAAATTGATCGCGTGCGCGCGGCAAAGGAAGCGTTGCCTCTACTTGCAAGTGCTGAAGCCGCCACGAGCGCGTTCCTACTAAGTCAGGAAGACATTGTCCCGTTTTTGGAAACACTTGAGCGAAAGGGGAGAGCGCAGGGTGGTATGGTGACGGTGCTCTCGGTGAATACAGAGCATGTGGGCGCTAAGCCCCGTATTGCTCTTTCCCTCTCCATCACCGGTTCTTTTGACGCCGTGCTGCGCACACTTGGAACCATTGAATACAGTTCATATGATATTCGAGTAGTGAGCGCAACAATAGAAAA
>CAYHXV010000005.1:0-32316 GCA_964360855.1 uncultured Candidatus Saccharibacteria bacterium
ATGAATAGCATCAGCATCGCTCCACATCACCGTTGGTATCACCCGTACCTTCTGAGCTTTTGCTGCCTTGAAGAGCGCTTGCCACTCGGGCGCAGAGACTTTTGCCGCATCGTTCAAGCTTCCATCCTTCTTTACGGTATACCCGAATGGATTCACCTCGGTGAGTTGGTTCAGATGCGGCATAACGTCTCGCGTACTTGAGGCTACTCGCCAGTATGGAAGCCAGCCAGAGAATTCAAGTTTAGTTGCCGCGTGCGTTGCATTCGGCAAAAGCACCAGAACCAAGAGTGCAGAAACGAGAACGATACGAAGGTTCAACATAGTGAGAGTATAACAAATACGAAAGAGCGGAGCCTTCTGGCTCCGCTCTTTCAGAGACGAACACTATGAATATATCTTACTTGAGTGCAAGGGTTGCTGTGCCAAACATTTTAACCAGTTCCGCCTGGGTGGTTGGCATGCGATTGATATCAACCGTACCTACCACCGTGATCTTCACGTTGCGGCAGACGCCAAGAGCGATACCAGGATTAACCTCGCGTCCCTCAACCGGAACCGTACGGTTCTCATCAAGAAGCACGTCGATTTTCTTGGTCCAGCGTGAATGCATGGTGTCTGCAATAACGCGGTATCCAATCTGCGGCTCCACCTGGGAGAAGCGACAGCCAGGAGTGTCCTTTGCAGTTCGTGATATTTGAATAACGGTACCAAAAGGAAGTTCACCCGCGAGATCTCGGGAGCGCGCCGCAACGACCTCAGGGTTAGAATACGCTCCACTGGCCGTGGTGAACGGGTCACCATCAGTCTGTCCAACCAGCGCATTGTACGCGGTCATGGAAACCAGGAGTGGGGAGGCTACCTCGCGAGAGGTAGCCAGGCGTTTGGAAGGCTCTTCACCTTCCGCCGCCACTGCCTTAGCGGCCGGGCTCGCAATTACTGCGGGCGTCGGCGCCGAGGCGTTTCCTGGCATAAACATGAAGCCCATAAGGGCTGCAACTGCAATAACGGGCATAAATTAAAGCCGCTCCTTACGGATACGGCTGATAAGCCCATAGTAGCAGACTTGACATTCCTTGTCAAGGGCTGTGAAGCAGGCCACACCCTTTCGATGACTTCAAAGGGCTTGTCTGTCAAGGCCTGTTTTCCCTTGAAATACGGGCTATTTTTGGTATAATAAGGTTATGAAAAAAGCCCGAAAACGGTGGTTCAAGGCGAAGGAATATGGCTGGGGCTGGGTTCCCTGCTCGTTTGAAGGGTGGGTGGCTACCCTTCTCTTTGCGCTTGGGTATGCGTTCCTCCTCATTTCCTTCATGAGCTGGCTGGGGGCGGCCACGAGTGCCCATGCGGTTGATTATCGAGGTCTGTCCTTGGGAGTGCTTGAGTTTTTGGCTGCTGTTTCCCTTCTCACCTATGTGTTGATTCGTATCTGTACTCGGTTTGGGGAGAAGCCTATGTGGCGGTGGGGGAAGCGGTAGACTGTGTCTATGAATTTCTTAGACGCCATCATCTTAGGGGCTATTGAAGGAGTCACCGAGTTCCTCCCCATTTCCTCCACCGGCCACCTCATTCTTGCCAGTCACCTGCTTAAGCTTCCGGACTCCAGCTTCCTTACCAGCTTTGAGATAGCCATTCAGCTTGGAGCCATTTGTGCCGTTGTGCTCTTGTATTGGAAGAGCTTCTTGAATATTGAAATACTCAAGCGCATCTTGGCAGGGTTTGTTCCCACCGCAATTGTGGGTCTCTTGCTGTATTCATTTATAAAGCATCAGCTGCTCGGGAATGAGCTGGTGGTGGTAGCGGCACTCGCACTTGGAGGTGTGGTGCTCATTATGTTTGAGTTTCTACATAAGGAGCGCCCTGGCGCTCCCGAAGGACTTGAAACTATCACGTACCGGCAAGCATTCCTGGTGGGTCTCGCGCAGTCTGTTGCGGTGATCCCCGGAGTCTCGCGCTCAGCCGCCACAATTCTCGGTGGACTCGTGCTCGGAATTCGTCGTACAACGATTGTGGAGTTCTCCTTTCTTCTTGCAGTGCCCACCATGGGTGCCGCCGTACTTCTTGATGTACTGAAAAGTTATCAATCTTTCACCACTGATGGACTTGGATACATTGCCGTTGGGTTTGGTACGGCATTTATTGTTGCACTCGCTGCGGTGCGATTCCTTCTGAAGTTTGTGAAGACCGCTACCTTTATTCCGTTCGGGATATACCGAGTTGTGCTGGCTGCTCTCTTCTTCTTTTTGGTGCTGTATTAGTTTCTGAATGCTGCCAAAACGAAAGCCGGCCACCCTGAGAGGGGTGGCCGGGCGACTTTCAGGCTGACCTTTTCAGATAGCCGAAGTGCAGTCTGCAAGCTTTCAAGAACTCTTCCCATGGATCGAAGTTGTCGAGCCAGGAGCAGAACGCCGGGAGATCCTTGAGTCGTCGGATGTTTCCTTCCTGAATCGAGGGGCGGGGGTATGAGTCACCAGGCCACCAGACCGGGCTCGTTCCGAAAAGCACGAGAAAAAGATACTCGATGTTGAGGAACCGCCTCGGAGGGAAGAACAGCCACACGTAGTGACCGAACTGACCAGCAAGCTCCCAGTCGCTTTCTCCTGGAGACTGTAGTAGGACAATCCCCCACTGGCGACCGTGGCCGTTGTGCTGACTGACCTCGATGATTCGTGTTTCTTCATCGATACCAGGAAACTCATCGGCCAAGAAAGCCATGAGTTTTGGCCGCAGATCGCCATAGCAAAGAATGTCATAGGGATACATCTTTGCGATGACTTCGAGCTGCTGCGTCGGGATGCGATGCGAGCAGCGTTTAAAAAGACCCATCTCGGATTTCCTTCCGTGATTTGTGAATCTAGGAGAAGACTAGCACAACTCACCCTAACTCTTCACCCCCGTCCCTCGAATAAACAGGAACATAGTGAGACCAAAGAAAAGGAGTGCAAGCGCTCCCATCACCGAAAACGCCTGCCACATAGGCACGTCTGATATTCCAAGGAATCCGTAGCGAAACGCATTCACCATATACAAAATAGGATTGAAGAGAGACAGGGTTCGGAAGAATGGGGGCAACTGTTCGATAGAGTAGAAGACTCCCCCGAGGTACGTGAGTGGGGTGAGGACGAAGGTGGGAACGATGCTAATGGCATCAAAGGACTTGGCAAAGACCGCGTTCACTAGCCCCGCAAACGCAAAGAGAAGCGCGGTGAGGAAGGCTGCGGCAAAGATAATCCAGACATTGAAAAGTACCAGGTGCGTGAAGAAGAGAGAGACTAACACCACAAGTACCCCTACGATACTAGCTCGCATCACTCCACCCGTAACATACCCGCCAATAACTGCCCAGGTAGGCATAGGAGAAACGAGAATCTCATCGATGGTGCGCAAGAACTTTGCAAAGTAGAAACTAGACACCGTGTGCATGTAGGCACTGGTGATAACAGACATCATCACCAGGCCCGGCACAATAAATTGTATATAGGCAAAACCATCAATGGGCGCTACCTGCGAACCGATGAAGGTACCAAATATCGCAAAATACAGAGACATGGTAATAACCGGCGGCAACAGAGTCTGCGTCCAGATACGCACAGTGCGCACGAACTCTTTTCGTACCATGGTGTAGTAACCAACAATTGCGGGTAGGCGAAGCATAGATTATTTTTGGATGAGGTTCATGAATACTTCTTCAAGACGGGAGCCATTGTTGCGAATGTTCGCAATTTGCACCCCCACCTTCGAGAACACCCGCACCGCGTCGTTCACGGACTCTCCCGGAGCTAAAGTGAGCTCAAGAGTGTTCTCGTCTATACGCTTCAGGGAAAGCGGGCGCAGCAACTCAAACTGGGCCGTGGTGACCGGCTCTTTGGTATCAAGGAGTAGGGTAACTACGTTGAGCTTTGTAAGGAGGTCCTTTACGTTCCCTTCCTGAATAATCTCACCCTTGTTCACAATAGCCACCTGGCGGCAGAGCTGTTCTGCCTCTTCAAGGTAGTGGGTGGTAAGTACAATGGTGGTGCCGCTTGCGTTCAATTCCCGCAAGAAGTCCCACATTCCTCGGCGCAGTTCAACGTCTACTCCTGCGGTTGGCTCATCGAGAAGCAATACCTTGGGCTCGTGCACGAGTGCGCGTGCAATAAGAAGTCTGCGCTTCATACCTCCCGAGAGTGCCTGCGCTTTCTGCGTTCTCTTTTCCCAGAGCCCCAACTCTTTCAAGAGCTTCTCTACTTTAGGAATTGCCTCACTTCGAGAGATGCCATAGTACCCCGCCTCGTCGAGCACAATATCCTGCACCCGCTCAAAGATGTTCAGGTTTATCTCTTGGGGCACCAGTCCTATATATGATTTTGCCTTGTCTGGATGCGTGTCTATGGAAGCTCCCATCACCTCCACTGTTCCCGACGTTTTGGTAGTGAGTCCTGCGGTAATGCCGATGAGACTCGTCTTTCCGGCTCCATTAGGGCCAAGGAGTGCCACAAACTCGCCCTGAGGGACAAGGAAAGACACCCCCTTCAATGCTTCAGTTCCCGGCTTCCCTTTCTCTCCCGCGTATACCTTCTTTAAATTTTCGATTTTGAGTGCGGGGGCATCAGAGGTCATATTAAGGGCAGTATAACATTGTGGTCTTTTAAGGCTAAAATGTGGATATGATTCAAAAACCTTCTGTTTTTCGCTTCCTTCGCTACACCCTCGTGGGCGGCTCCACACTTCTCTTTGATCTTGCCCTGCTGTATGTCATAACGACGTACGCTGGAGTCCCCTATTACATCGCAACACCCTTCGCCTTCTTGGTGGCGGTATCTATCAACTATGTAATTAGTCGTCGGTTTGTGTTTAAGGGAACAGAACGCGGGCACGTGCATGGCTACTCATATTTCATTACTGCTGCACTTGTTGGGGCTGGCATAACTACCCTTGGTGTTACGGTGTTGGTCACCTACGCCGGTTTGTATTTCATGCTTGCACGCGTACTCACCGCATGCGTGGTGGGCATAGGAAACTATCTTTTTAATCTTTTCTACAATTTCAAAGTGGTTGGTCTGCACGAGTGAGTGCTATTCTGGAAGTAATGAACGCGAGAACACTGCTGGAGCGTGTGAAGAGCGCCGTTCGCGGGGACGTATCAAACACGCAGGCCGAACGAACAAGGTACAGTCGAGACACGAGTATCTTTGTACGGGTGCCTGAAGTGGTGGTGTACCCTAAAGATACTGAAGATGTGTCTCGCTTAGTGAAGGCAGTGCGCACTGCCGTGAGTGAGGGCGTGTCTGCCTCCATCACCGCCCGCTCAGCGGGAACTGACATGTCTGGGGGTCCCCTCACCACTTCAATCGTTGCAGTGTTCACCAAGTACATGAATAGAGTTCTTGAGGTGGAGCACGGGTACGCCGTGGTTGAACCTGGTTGCTTCTACCGCGACTTCGAGAAGGCAACGCTCGCTGAAGGCAGCCAGATACTTCCCTCGTATCCTGCCTCTCGAGAGATTTGCGCCATGGGAGGGATTGTGAACAACAACTCGGGAGGAGAGCGAACGCTTGAGTACGGGAAGACTGCAGACTATATAGAGGAGGTGGAGGTGGTGTTAGACGATGGCAGTGTAGCCACCTTCTCCTCCCTCACCCCAGAAGAGGTGGAGGCAAAGAAACTTCTCCCGAGTCGGGAGGGGGCCATCTATCAGCATATGTCTCGACTTCTTGAAGAACATAAAGAAGTTATTCAAAATGCAAAGCCAAAAGTCTCCAAGAACTCTGCCGGGTATGCGTTATGGGATGTTGTTGATAAAAAAGGAAACATGAACCTTGCGAAGCTTATTTGTGGCGCACAAGGGACACTTGCACTCACCACAAAGATGAAACTTCGCCTCGTGCGCCAGCAGGAGCATCGAGCGATGCTCGTTATTTTCTTGAATGATCTGGCGAAGCTTCCGGAGATTGTGAGAACCGTACTTCCCTTCAACCCAGAGTCCTTTGAGTCCTATGACGACCATACCTTCTCCCTTGCTATTCGCTTTCTTCCCCAGATGCTCTCTCAAATGGGACTGATTAGTGCTATTCGCCTTGGACTTTCGTTTATTCCGGAAGTGTTCATGGTGCTTCGTGGCGGGGTTCCCAAATTAGTACTTATGGCGGAGTTCTCGGAAGACACCGCGGAGCAGGGACTCTTTGCAGCAACCAAAGCACGTAGTGCACTCCTGCCGCTTGGGCTCACCATGAACGTCTTGCGAAATGAGCAGCAGGCAGAGAAGTATTGGAAAGTACGCAGAGAGAGTTTTGCGCTCCTGCGCAAGAACGTGCATGGGCTCTATGCTTCCCCCTTCATAGACGACTTCGTGGTTCCGCCCGATTGCTATACGGAGTTCCTGCCGAAATTGGATAATCTGCTCGCAGAATACAAAGATAGATTCATCTATACGATTGCGGGACACATTGGCAATGGAAACTTCCATATCATTCCGCTTATGGATTTGAGTAACGAAGATACGCGAAAGATTATCCTGGAACTGGCACCAAAAATATACAGCCTCGTTATTTCGTATGGGGGTACTACCACGGGCGAACACAATGATGGAATTATTCGGACGCCGTATTTGCCCCAACTATTTGGGGAAGAAGTGGTTAAACTATTTGAAGAGACAAAGAGAATCTTTGATCCGACCAATATATTTAATCCTGGAAAGAAGGTGCGGGGGACGTTTGGGGATATTGAGCGGGATATGATCCGTTCGTTGTAGAGCTGCATGCTACAGTATTTTCATGCTTGAAGACATTCACGAACACGAAGCACTCGTTAAAGCACTAAATGACCCTACCCTCCGCTCACAATATGCGGCCAAGTATGATCGATACCGCCCCATGCTTGTTCCGCGCATCTTGGGCTGGCTTCTGGTTACCGCAGGAACCATCGTATATGGAAAGAAGCCTTCATACGGAAAATTTAAGGCGGTTGAAGTGATTGCGCGTATTCCCTATCAGTCTTGGGAGGTGGCTGCGTACACGCTTCTCACCGGATTCTATGGAGATGAGCAACGTGCTATTAGTCTTGCAAAAACCAGTGCCTTTAGTAGACAGGCACAGGATAACGAAACCATGCACGTGGTGGTCATCACGCAAATCACCAAGAAACTCAAGTGTACGGGGTTCTTCCGCCACACCCTTATTCCCCTTCTCTTTGCATTCTTCTACTTCTGGACAATTTATGTCCTTTACCTGTTCTCGCGCCGCGCAGCACTCGAACTGAACTTCCTGTTTGAGAGCCATGCGTATGATCAGTACTCAAAGTTTCTGGTGAGCGATGGGGAACGCCTGCGAGACACTCCAATTCTCTCTGACTTCCTTTCCTTCTATGGACGCGAGTGCCGGAGTGAGTATGAATTCTTTGAATCGGTGCGAAATGATGAGCTCATTCATCGCAATCGCTCGCTCCATGAACTTGAATCTCGTTCCAGCTAATCTTATCCCCACCACCCTTGCGATTTAGGTGTGTCTATAGCATAGTTAGGCTAACTCGCAAGTTAGAGAAGCTTCGCGCGACCCCCCAGGTCGCATCAAAGTGTTCGAGCGGCGAGGTTATCCAGTATCTCATAGCCCCCATGGCAACAAGTAAGCTTTATGTAGGCGGTATCCCATACCGCACCACCGAAGACGAGATGCGTACCATTTTCGAAGAAGCTGGTACCGTCACCTCGGTTAGCATTATCAGTGACCGCATGACCGGCCGCTCACGCGGATTCGGCTTCGTGGAAATGGCGTCTGAGGAAGAAGCTCAGGCTGCTATCGACCGCTGGGACGGCAAGGAATACGACGGGCGTATGCTCTCCGTTTCTATGGCTCGTCCTCAGGGAGACCGACCTCCACGCGAGGGAGGTGATCGCGGCGGGTACGGAGGTGGTGATCGCGGTGGAAACCGCGGAGGTGGGTACGGAGGTGGTAACCGTGGCGGCTTCGGCGGCGGTGACCGCGGAGGGTACTAATTAGTTCGCTCAAGAAACCGCCCGACACGTGTCGGGCGGTTTCTTTGTATATAGCGAAAGGGCCGAACAGATTTCTCTGCTCGGCCCCTATCGATCACGCGGCAACCAAGGACTGATGAGCATTCCCTTTCGTAGGGGCTCATCAAAGAAACGAATATCGTCGTTGCCGAAGTAGTCACGCATGAAGCGGCGAACCTCTTCGCGTAACATGGCCGGAACAAGTCTTGGAGCCACAAAGAGACAACTTGCCGTGCGCATAAGCGCTTTGTCGAGATCGCTGCACTCAGTGCAGGCATGCGCCAAGCGAGGGTCGTCGTCTTTTTCCACCAGTTGCGGCAACAACCGAAGGGTCACCACCGGTGCCCAGCCTTTGCGCGCTAAGGTTCGATCGTGCGAGCCCCACTGATAGTACGCTGCCAATCCTCGTCCACGCCCCTCCAGCTGAAACACGCCACGATAATTGGTAACCGCCTGCTCGTCGTAGCGACCAAGTTCCGGATAGAACTTTGCTCGAAACGTAAAGCGTGGACGACGCCGTAGTCCATGCAAGTGTTTCTCCTGCATTTCTCGTGCGATGTCCCCTAGTAGTTGTAGTGCGCGTGAGGCCACGAGGCTTTCACGAGTTTGAATGTCCATCATGGAGTCCCCCAGAACAATTATCTGACAGCACTATGCCACACCCGAGTGGTGGCCACAACTACTGAATACCGCTACAGTGTCGTTATGAGTATAGATACCAAAGACCTGGCACTTCTCCTGCGGGATAAGTACGACGGCGTACCCACTCCTGCTTTCAAGGAAGATATGCTGCGCCTGTCTGAAGGCGAACCATTGGCATACGTCATCGGGTGGATTCCCTTCCTTGGTCTCCGTATTCACCTCGACTCACATCCCCTAATTCCCCGCCCCGAGACGGAGTGGTGGACTGAAGTACTGTGTGAGCACTTACAAAAGCGTTCACATCCGATTAGCGTGCTCGACCTCTGCGCGGGCTCCGGAGCTATCGGTCTCTCAGTACTTTCTCGGGTTCCAAACGCCCTTGTGTCTTTTGCTGAGCTCTCGTCACTCCATAGCGCACTCATTAGTATGAATAGTGAAGCTAACAGTCTAGATGCTTCTCGTGCAGACATTCGAAGTGGCGACCTGTTTGCTCCTTTCTACACAGAGAAGTTCGACGTTATTGCCTCCAACCCGCCCTATATTCCAAGCGAAAGAGAACTTGAGGAGAGTGTATTGTGGTATGAGCCGTCCGAAGCACTCTTTGCAGGAACTGATGGACTTGACGTTATTCGGCGCATAATCACTGAGGCTCCAGAGCACCTAAATTCCGGTGGCGAGCTGTGGATGGAGTGCGATACCGCAAATATTGAAGAGGCAGCAATGCTCATGCGGGAGCATTTCCAGAATGTAGCGATACGCACCGATCCCTATGGCCGGCCCCGAGTATGCGTGGGATACTTTTTGTAATGGACACACCACTTCAGGGAGTCTCTTCCCCCATGGAAGTCTTTGCTCCTCTCCTGCGCTTAGTTGATGTTCCCGGGGTGGTGTCTATTATTGCGGTACTGCTTTTTATTGTGTGGGTCATATACACCCTCATTGCCGCGTATCATCTGCTCCGGTATGGACATCGGTCTGCGGTGGCAATACCTGCAATTATCACGCACGTGATCGTGTCGGTGCTGCTTGCTTTGTATGCCGTGAGTGGAATAAACACCTGATATGGAAGAATTCGAACTAGAACCAGGGGAACAGGTCATGCGCACCGTGCGCAAGCACTGGTTGGTGTTTCTGGGTATGCTTCTTCCGTATATCTTCCTTGCACTCATTCCATTATTTCTTCCAGGCATCTTTACTTGGGCAACCCGTGCATACCCAGCATTTGGAGACTCACTTGTTGCTTTCAACCTCATGAATCCTTTGGTGCGTGTTGGTCTTGGGGTGTGGTGGCTCATACTTTGGATTGGGGCCTTTAACGCCTTCACGAGTTACTTCCTAAATGTCTGGATTATCACCTCGCAACGTATTGTGCACATTCAGCAGTTTAGATTCTTTGAACGCAGAGTATCGAGCTTCCTGTTGGTGCGCGTGCAGGATGTGACCACAAACATAGATGGAATCCTCGCTGACCTCTTTGGCTTTGGGTGTGTGCAGGTGGAGACTGCGGGAACTGCTTCGAGCAAGTTTGTGATGGATGGGGTGGCAGACCCAGTGGGAATGCGGGACCTCATTATGCGGGAGATTGCGCTGCTCCATCCTCCTGCTTCCGGTGTATGAAATTCAAGAAAGATAAGAGTGGATCAAAGTTACTCCTTCTGTGCGTATGTATACTGTTTATCTATCTTGCCGTCTTTGGTTTTGATTTCTCCCGTGCCTACGAGTTCACGATTGCACAAAATGGAGAGATTTTTGGGCAACTGTTCTGGTAGTACAGTCTCTTTCTACTTTCTGATACACTCATACCTATGACCGATCGCGAGCCGCTTTCAACCGAGCCATACAAGGGAGTGCGAGACTTTTATCCAGAGGACTGGGTGCTCCTCTCGAACGTCTTTGACCGCATTCGCGGCAAACTGCGTACCTATGGATTTGAAGAATACCAAGCATCCCCCCTTGAGCGCGCTGAGCTTTATGAAAGCAAGACCTCGGAGGAGATTGTGAACGAGCAGACCTATACCTTCACCGATAGAGGAGACCGTCGCGTGACGCTCCGCCCCGAGATGACCCCCACTCTTGCGCGCATGATTGCGCACAAACGCAGGGAGCTCGTGTACCCTGTGCGTTGGTTTTCTATTGGAAACCGCTTTCGCTATGAGCGTCCCCAGAAGGGTCGTCTACGCGAGTTCTATCAAGTAGACGTAGACATCGTGGGCATAGAGGGTCTCCGCGCGGAGGGTGAGGTGGTGGTGGTAGCGCCCGCACTTTTGAAGGAGTTTGGGGCGCATGATAGCGACTTCACTATTCGGGTGAACTCACGAAAGCTTTTAAACGCAGCGTGTGCTGCATGCGGATTAGACACTGCAGAGACTTCTGCGTACATCGCGCTGCTTGATCGGAAAAACAAAATGGAAGCGGGTAGCTTTGAGGAAGCGCGAGAACCGTTCCGCAGGAATGGAGCAGATCCTCTTGAGGTTATTGAGGCCGGAGCTAACCCGGAGGTGCAGGCGGAGCGTGATGCGCTTGAAGCTCTTATGGCTGCATGGAGTGCCCGAGGGATTACTAATGTGGTGTTTGACCCAACGGTGGTGCGTGGCTTCCTGTATTACACCGGTCTCGTGTTTGAGGTATTTGATACCAATCTAGAAAATCCTCGTGCCCTTATGGGGGGTGGCCGATATGACGAGCTTGTGGGTCTCTTTGGAGGAGAGCAGATTCCCGCCGTTGGCTTTGCATTTGGAGACGTTACGTTTATGGATTTCTTGCGCACGCACAACCTCCTTCCTCGTGTTTCGAGTAGCCCCACACTCTTTATTGGGACTCCTGCGGAAGAAGATATGCTTGCGGCACAAGAGTATGCTGATACCCTTCGTGAATATGGGTTATCGGTGGTAGTGAACAGTTCGGGCAAGAGTTTGGGGGATCAAGTGAAAGAGGCGGTGCGTCGTACCATTCCGTACTTCGTTGCCTATGGATCAAAGGAACAAGTGCAGGGATCGGTCACGCTGAAGATTCTTGCGGAGAGTCGAGAAGAGGAGGTTGCGGACAATATTCTTGCGCAACACCTGTTTGCTAAACAACGTTCATAATGCGAGAAATCACGTTTGATATTGAAACCGCTAACGCGTTTCCTACGCTCTCGCGGGGTGATCTCTCTCGTATGGAGCTGGCGGTTGTTGCCATTCACGATAGTGAGACGGGGGAGTATTCCTCGTATTCAAAAGAGGAGCTCACCAAGCTCTGGCCCATTATTGAGACTGCTGATGTGCTCATTGGGTACAACTCAGACAGTTTTGATATTCCCCTCCTGAATAACTACTACCCAGGAGACTTAACCAAGATTCGCTCACTCGACCTTTTGGTTGAGGTGCAGAAGGCACTCGGGCGACGTCTTCGTCTACAGTCTCTAGCAGAGGGCACGCTCAAGGTTGGAAAATCAGGAGATGGGCTGCAATCGGTACGATGGTGGCAGGAGGGTCTCTATGACAAAGTGCGCGAGTACTGCATTCAGGATGTGCGCCTAACCCGCAGACTTTATGACTATGCGCTCGAGCATGGGAGCTTGAAATACAAGGACCTGAAGGACAATAAAACTATCAAGATTGATACGAGTTTGTGGCAGACTGATCAGGAAAAAGAAGCTTTTACCCACACTCTGCAGTTATAGCTTGCGGAGAGCCTTTCAGAGGAGTAGGCTCACTTCGTGCGCTTCGGCGCTGTCACATTTAAGGAGGCGCATATGCGCATCGATCTGTACTTTCCGCGTGACCTGTCTGAGGATCGCTGCCGCAAAACCTGTGATCGGACCCACCGTATCACTGGCAAGGCGTTTGATGGCAGGTTTGGCAGTCTGCCTCTCGTGAACGGTATGAGGTCCTTTCGAGCTTCAATCGATCGCACGGCAATAATCTGTGTGGTCACGGAGAATCCGCGACCGCCCTTGACCTACGACGAGAAGCAGTATATCCAGGACCGGGTGCGTTTCTATGCGGCTCTGTATCGCACACTGGCCCGATCAACAGGGTCCCACAATGTGCAGCTCAGGTCGCCGTGCGGGACACCCCTTTCTTGGTTCGACAGTCATCGCGCTGTTCACTTCAAAGCTGCCTAGCGCAGTTGCGCGGTCCCTTCGGGGGCCGCGTACTTTTATACCCGAGTCTCTTTTGCGTGCTATTATTTTATGTATGAATGCGCTTCGTGCTACCCCTCCCTGGGTACTTCCCGTTGCTATTGTATTAGCAGGAATTATTATCTCCGGTGCCCTGTATTATGTGCGTGTACGTGAACACGTCACCAAGGAGGCAGGAGATGTGTCGGTGGTACGACCCGTTACCCCATCGGATCATTTAATTGGGAACCCTACGGCGCCGGTGATGGTGGTGGAATACGGAGACATTGATTCCGAGTACACCAAGAAGTTCAATGCCATCATGGAGCAGCTCATGACCGAATACGCTCCGGGTGGACAGGTTGCCTGGGTGTTCCGGCACTTCCCTATTATTGCGCTTCATCCAAACTCTGCTGCGCATGCTTCGGCAGCCGAGTGTGTGGCGGCCCTTGGTGGCAGTGAGCGTTTCTGGGGATTCCTCGACGCTATCGCGGCGAATGCTCCGGGAACCAATCAGTTTGATCCTCGTGACTATGGGACAATTCTCCCAGGTCTTGGGGTACAGAGTGATGCCTTTACTCAGTGTCTGTCCAAGGGAACGTACGAACAAAAGGTTCAGGACGATTACACCAATGCTATCCTTTCAGGCGCTACCGGGTCTCCCTATATTGTACTTGTGGTGAAGGGACAACGGTCCGTGCCAATCTCCGGCGCACTACCCTACCAAAGCATGAAGCAGGTGCTTGACGAATCACTCAAAAAAGCCTCTAATTAAAGCAATGCGAGCGACGACTCTATCCTTTGCGTATAAACCTGAACTGGCGCTTATTGCTCTCTTACTTTCGCTTGGGTTACTCATGGGCGGGGTGCTGGTTGCCCGAGCAGATGGACCTCTGTTTATCCGACAAGAAATCAGTTACCCGAATCAAGTGGCCCGCCCGAGTCAGAAGCAAACGGCACTCAAAGATGGGGACCAGACGTACTTGGTGGTGACCATAGATAACCCTGCGGTGACAAACTCAGTGGTGGCAGACTTGAGTGCGCTTGGAGGTGGGGCAAGTGTGGCACTCACGGATGTGAACGACTATGTGGACACGAACACGAGTCCTAACTTGCTGCGTCAATTTCAGAGTGATTTGTTTGTGGTAGCTTCTGCAACAACCACGGGTGCGGTATCCATTCCCCTTACGGCTACCGATGTGAATGGTCTGGTTACCACCTCAAGCATTCCGGTGACGCTCGATAATACTCCTCCCACTGCAACACTCACCAGTATTACTGCGGCCACCTCGACACCCCTGGTACAGTTTGATGTTCTTTCTCTCACGGGCTCTATGGACGGAACGGGTTCCGGAGTACGGTTGTATCAAATCCTTGAGCAGGAGATTGCTTCTGACGGGGTGACGGTGCTGTATCAGTCCGTGTATTCAAATACACACCCGGCGTCTCCGGGGCTCTATGCACTCTCCGCAGGTGCCTTCACTGATGTTGCGCTTGCGCTGTACACCGCTAACGGGGCAAGTAACTTCCCGACTGACGCGCCCTTCCTTCGCTTTATTCTCACCATTGGGGACGAAGCAGCTAATTACACTCTTGCTACTACGTCCCTTATTACCATTGCGTCTCCTCCTGTGCCGGTTGTTCCAGAACCGGAAGCCACCACTACGCCAGAAGTTGCGACGAGCACGCCAGAGGTTGCGACGAGCACGGAAGTGGTGGCAGCAGTGAGTACCATGGGCAGGAATCCGAGTTCTTCTGGAGGAGCACGGTCGTCCTTTGTCGCAGAGGTGGTGGCAGACACGGCGCCATTGAGCATACCCGTACCAACGCAGACGCAGATTCAAACGGTTAGAGTTATTGAGGAGGAGCCACTCGTGTCTCTTGATATTCCTCGCCAGAGCTTGGTGCCAGAGTCCGTACAGGTATTAGCGGTTGCTCAAACTGCACCCGTTGTTTTGACTGAAGAACCTATAGTATCTCCTGCGCCACTGCAGACTGCCTCTGCCTATAGCGTGGTTGACCCGAGCAAGCCATTCCCCTGGCCCGTAGCGGAACCAGTACTCTTTGTACTTGCGGGGATTGGCGCATTGCTTGGTGGGGTGTATGTGTTTCGAGGAACTAAAGTAGCTTAGGACTATGGAGCGCCTCGAACACGAAAAATCCCCGGTACGGCCAGAACAGTTACCCCAAGAAACCACGGCCGCGGAACGTGTTCTCACGACCATGGAAAGTTTATCTGGATTTGAGGAATACACAGACATTTCAAAGATGTATCGTGAGCTGCCAAGCACCTCACTTATTGTTCGCCGCGAGAACCCCGAAGCCTTGTTGAAGCTTCTTACTCAAAATACACCTCTGGAAATAGGGTTCGTGGGCAACGTGCCCTACGCAAATTCGGTGGAGTGGAATCCGCACACCGATGGTTCGCGGGGCCTCGATAATGCATTTCTTGAGGGGTACGGCCATATGGACGGTATTGTTATGGTGTACGGTTTTGAAAAACCAGAGGACTTTTACTTTAAACAGCAGCCTGAGTCCAAACTGGTGTTTGCACAAGTAGATCGACTCCGAGTTCGCAGCGCTGCTGGCATGGTCCCCCCTGAAGCAGTGCGATTTGTAACGGTTCGTATTCCCATAAAATTGTTCCCCGAGGAGAGAATGACGGAAGAGGAGAAAGATCTGTTGTGGGACATACGCAACGGCGCAGAGACGACACCGAAATTTATACATCGTGGGTTTGTGGCAACAGAAAAGGCCGCCAGTCTTTCGATGGCGGCCTAGTTTTCTTCCGCACGTGCCTGACAGGCAACGCAGCGGGTGGCTCCCGGAGAAGCTTCTAAGCGCTCCTCAGGAATCTTTATCTCACAATCGTCACAGTACCCGTAGGTACCGTCACGAATTTTCTCGAGCGCACGGCGCAAGGCCGGCAAGACTTTCTCAAGTTTAAGAACTCTGTATTCCGGCAATCTCTGCCGGGTCGAAAGTATTGAAAGGATAGTGCGTATCCTTTCTTCAATCGCCTGGCGCATACCACCCTCCTACAGTTCGAATACATACATTAACAGGCTATTGACTATTTGTCAATAGGTACGAAAAGCTTTAGTAGATCATCATATTCAGACGCCTCCTGCGGGGCTCGCCACTTCCCCGAGAGCATTTCGGGAATAACCGCGTCAAGTGTTTCCTGGAATAGCTGGCGTGCCTCGTCCGTGAGCGGCACGGGAAATTCTTCGATACCGTCTGTCCGTACTTGAATGATAGAGGCCCCCATCGGAGTCTCCCCGTTTTCACGCAAGAGGAAGTCATAAAACGAAAGCTGAAGAAGGAAGTTCTCCTCTTTGCCGCGTACCGTGCTTGAAGTTTTGAAGTCCACAATGCGAAGCTGCCCGTCTCGCTCAAGCACCGCGTCTACTTTCCCTGAGAGGTTGACCTGTTCCGAATTAAATTCTTTGTGTGTTTTATATGTCTGTTCAATGGCGTGTGCTCGACCAAGTGTTGAGCGGGCTTTGCAGAATTCCTTGAGGCGCAGAGTGGCGTCTGCCATTGCTTGGTCGTACGCACTGGTGCGCGGCATGAGCGAGCGGTTGAAGGCTGCACTAAGTGCGCGGTATGCAGCATCTTCTGTACCTTCTTCGGCAAGTAAGGCGGCAATGCCCTCGTGCACACTGGTGCCAATAAGCATGCTCGCTTGCTCGGGTCCCTTGAGATGGAGCACTCTGCGGGCAAAGAAGGTTGCCGGAGATTCGAGATATTCACCAAGTGCTGAAGGAGAGAGTCCTTCTCCCGAGAGATAATTACGGGTGAGAAGGCGCACAAGCTCAGGTGCGTCCGTCTCGCCGTGAAGTATTGGGAGGGGGTCGTACTCGGGCATGATACGAGTGAGGCCTTCGGGAACAAAGAGTGAGGGTTTTCTCTCCCTGCCCTCCAGGGTTTCCTCAGCATAGGAGAGGGTCACCTGGTCCTTAGCACGAGTGAGTGCTACATAGAATTGTTTCGCTGCGTCCTCGGTATTCTTGCCGGTATCAATGGGTGAAGGTATCTTTGCGGAGATCTTCCCTTTCTCCCATTCGTTCTCGGTGAGGCCCACAATGAACACTCGTTCGAATTCCATACCCTTTACTTTGTGTGCGGTGATAACCGACACACACCCTTCGCGTACTACAGCGGAAGATTTCACCCCCTTCAGTCCATGCTCCTCTGCCTGGCGCAATTGTTCAACGGCGTCCTTGAAATGCACACTGGAGTTGCGGGCAACCATATCCTCCAGATAGCCGTAGAGTTTGCGTATCAACTCAACGTCCTCAAGGTGTTCTCCGTGTGAGAGGGCGTACCCTCGTGCGCCAGACAAAACCAGGAGTTCAGAAAATATCTCCAGAGGGGTTTGGTGCAGTGCGGACGCTGAAAGGGTAGACAGTACCGTGCCAATAGTTGGCAGTGCGCTTGCAAGTTCTGCAGACAAGTCCCGGTCGCGGGTGCGAGCGAGAAAGGTTGCCCGTACGGTTAGGTCTTCTGTCCACCACGGGGCAAGTATGCTCTCGCGCAGGGATGCGCTATCGAGTGGGTTTGCCACCGCGCGCATAAGCGCCAGGAGTGAGCGAATGAGTGGGCGGGAAGTTAGGGAGAAGTCTCCGGCACGAAGGGTGGGGATACCTTTTCCCTTCAGGTGTTCAGCGAATACTGCCACCGAAGCATTTCGTGCTGCTATTACCGCAACTTCGTGTGGCAGGGTGCCGTCTGCGAGTGCGGCTGCTACGAGGCTCGCCACCTGGTCTCGTTCTGCAAGGGGGTCTGGAGAGACGAGCAAGGAAATAGTTGCGCTTCCCGCTCGAGAAGCCAAGAGGGGTTCGTGGGCACCGTACGCTACGGGGATGTGTGCCAGCGCTGTCTGATGTGCGGTATCGAGGATTCCTGAGAGTGAGCGGAAACTCTCGGTGAGGGTCACGAGCGTGGTGCGCGGATAATGTTCAAGGAACTCCCGAAAGTGTGTCGCGTCTGCTCCCTGAAAGCGGAAGATGGCCTGCTTCTCGTCCCCCACCACAAATAAGTTGGGGTGGTCGTCAAAGGCCAAACTGTCGAGCAGCGCGTGTTGATAGGCGTTGGCGTCCTGGTGTTCGTCTGCCAGTACATATTGAAATTGCTCTTGGAGCGAGGCGCGCAGTGCCTCGTCTGTCTGCAACTGGTCCACTACCCCGCGCAGGACATCGGAGAAGTCATATACATTCGCTGCTTCCTTGCGTGAATCGTACGCTTCAAAGAGCGCGCACGCTTCATATACTTTCTCCAGTCGCTCGAGTGCATGCTGTCCGGTTGCTTTAAAGTCTCCTTTCTTTCCGTACTTAGAGTCTCGTGCGTAATAGTTTGAGTCGTCTGATCTGATGCGTGTTTCTTCCTCCTTGGCCCATGCGCGGTATGCGTCGAGAGACACCCGCTCACGAGAGAGATTGCTATACAGGCTTTCCAAGTCCTTCAGATAGAAATAGGGGGTCTTCGGGGGGCGCAGGTGTGCGACCTCTGCGTGCTCAAGCACTTCCCGCCACAGGAGCGTTGCCTCCACGTCTCCGGCAAGTCGCTTGCCTGCGAAGTTTGGAAAGAAGTCTGGATATTCTTTCAAAATGTACTCGCAGAAACTGTGGAAGGTGAAGGTGGCCACATCCCTGGCAGTTGCTTCTCCGATGATTCCTGCCAGGCGCGTGCGCACCGTGCGAGCTGCTGATTCGGTGAAGGTGAGGACGAGGATGTTGGTGGGTTTGGCTTGCGTGAGGCGCAGGATGTTCGCGATTCTGAGGGTCAGAATGTGCGTCTTGCCGGTCCCCGGGCCCGCTATGACGAGTACTGGGCCTTCCACGGTGTCTACCGCGAGCTTCTGGGCCGGGTTCAGTTTCTGGTATCCCTCAGCAAATGCGAGCGAATCTTTCATATCCTTATTCTACCTGATTACGGAGAATCCCTGTATACTACGAAAATCATGGAAGATATCGAGCTACCAGACCCCACCATAGACGCTCACGGGAACGAGCTCGCAAACGGCGACTCGGTCATTCTCATTAAAGATCTCAAGGTTAAGGGAGCGGGACAAACATTGAAGAAAGGTACGAAGGCAAAGAACATTCGCCTCACCGATGACTCCGAGGAGATTGAAGCTCAAGTAGAAGGCATTCGTGGTTTGGTGTTACGCACTGAATTCGTAAAGAAAGCCTAGAGTTGGTACCGCGTCCGTATCTCCTTTCGTAGGAGCGTGTGATTTGGAAGTGCTCTAGACACCTGTGCCCAGAACCTGTCTGAGTGGTTGTGTTCTAGGGTGTGGCAAAGCTCGTGCACGATGATGTAGTCGGCAAGGTGGGGAGGCAAAAAGATGATTTTGTAATTAAAGCTTAGATTGTTTCGTGCGGAGCAACTTCCCCACCGAGTCTTTTGGTTGCGAATAGATACCGTTCCATAGGTAGTGGCATACAGGGCGTTGAAATGGAGGAGTCTTTCGCCCGTGAGTGTTCGAGCATTTGCTATAGCCTCTCGGTATGCTTTTGAACCCTTGCGAGGCCGAGGGAGCTCGATGAGGGGAAGGCCACCACGTCTACGTTTAGCTTTTGCCTGTGCGGTCTCTATCCACTCCTTATGGGTGAGAATAAATTGCTCAACCGAGCGCATGCTTATTCGTTTCGGCTTTGATACCAGAACAGTTCCGTGTGCATCCACGGTGATGCGCATGCTTTTCGCACGAGTGGATTCTTGTATCGTGTACATCTACTTCTTGAACTGCGTTCTAATCCACCAGTCTTTGAGAAACGGAAGGGACTGGGTGGACAACAGGTACCCCACCACCGGCACCACGGCCGAGAGGAGATACTGCTCAACCCCGATGATGTATAGGACGAGGGATACACAGGCATAGGTGATGAGGGCAATGGAACCAATGCGAAGGTAGCTTTGCTCCCATGCCTTGTCTGCCTCAACGCGTGCGTTGCGCTCTAGCATGCGCTCAATAGTTTCTCCGATGTGTTCTTCCATACGATTCAGTATATATCGTGCTATTGTGCGCGTATATGGGGATGAGAGCGCTGGGCGTGCTCCTGGCTACCCTTCTGCTGGTGGGTGTCTTTGGGGCGCCGCAGGCAGAGGCAGATGAGTCCGCCACCTCAACCGATCCAGGAGCCATCACGACGGCTACCTCTACCGACCCTATTACTGAGTCGGTTGCGAGCACTACGGAGACTGCTACCTCAAGCGAAGTTTCCACACCTGTCCCTCTCCCCACCGGAGTACTCTTGGATCACTCGTCTGCAGACGAGGCGTGGAGCCTTGCAGTTGGTACTGGTGGACACTATACCTATTTTTTCAATGGGTATGATGCGCTTGGGAATCCGCCTACTCTCGCAACTCAACATGCGTGGGTATCTACCGGAACCACCACCACAGCTCGAGTGCAGCCTTTTGGAGACACCACTTGTGACCAGCTTCGCTGGGGTGATACTCGGGGGATTAATGTATATACCTCTACGTACAATGTCTATTCGAGCGCGGGAGTGGTCTCTCGAGAGGGTGGAAAGTTTTGTGACTTTTACTTTCAGGGAGACGGTATTCCAGCGGGTACCCCGCTGAGTGTGATAGTTCTTGGGGTATCGGGAACGGTGCTTGGTTCAGCGACAAATGCGGGTACCTCACTCAATGGCTCGTATCAAGATCCGGTGTCGGGAGGGTTTGCATTCCAGTTGTGTGGCATAGATGGGTGTTCGGGAGGGTTTGCTTCGTCCACTCCCGTGGTGGTAACCCCATCTGGTCCCACAGTGTCGAATGTGTTGTTTCTGCCGGGGATTAAGGGGAGTAGGTTGTATCACGAAGTGTTTGTCTGTGAAGGGTTACCGGGTATCTGTGATGAAACACTGTGGGAGCCCTATAGCAACGTACTGGCAGAGAAGCTTGAACTCAAGCTGGGTGCGGAGCGCGTGTACGCGAAGGACGCTCAGGTAATAGACGAAGTACTGGGGAATAAATTCTACAGTTCCTTCATCACCGAGATGAATGCAAAAGCTTCGAGTGGCGAACTCGGTACTTCGTGGCGCTGGAAGCCAGTTGCCTACGACTGGCGTCTGTCTCTCGATGACATTATCTCCAAAGGGACACAACGCGGAAATCGCATCTATTATGACGAAGCCACTAGTACCCCATACATTGAACAGACACTTCGGGAGCTTGCAGGAAAATCCACCACTGGCAAGGTCACCATCATTGCACACAGTAACGGAGGATTAGTGGCCAAGGCACTTATGCAGAAATTGGGAGATACTGAGACCGCAAAGCTCGTGGACAAGGTTATTTTTGTGGGCGTTCCTCAAAGTGGTGCCCCTCAAGCACTCGGTGCACTGTTGTTTGGTGAGCGAGAGACGCTTCCGGGCAAATTGCGCCTCCCGAATATTCTACTCACCCAAAGCACCGCACGGGTGCTGGCGGAGAACTTCCCCATGGGATACCATCTCGCCCCTTCGGCTCGCTATCTGGCAGACACGCGAGACCCAAAGCATTCGGTTATTGGGTTTTCGGGTACCAAGTTGTACGAGTCGGAGCGTGCTGCGTATGGTCCTACCATTGATACACTGGACGAACTTGATGGGTACCTTTTGGCACGAGAAGCTGGTGGGCGCGCGAAGCCTGCACCGAGCGACATCACCATACCAAATGTACTCAACGCTGCTCTTATAGAGTATGCAAATAGTACGCACGCAGTAATTGATGCGTGGGTACCGCCTGCTAGCGGTGTGTTGTAGCAGATTGCGGGTTGGGGAGTTCTAAATAGTATTTCGGGAATAGATTTCTATGATGAGCGGAAACTGCTTGGGGTGACTATAGGAAATAAGAAGCAGTATCGCCCTATATTCATAGAAGATGGGGACGGTGTGGTGCCAATCCCAAGTGCACTCATGATGAGCGAGGGGAAGAATGTGAAGAGGTATTGGGTTGATTTGCGAGAGGCTAGTAAAAGTGAAAAGAAGAAATATGATCACGGAAATCTTTTTGAATTGAACTCACTCCGGGACTACGTTATCTCGATTTTAATCGATAAGCAGAGCAGCACAGCCTACACTTACGACCACCAGCCAAAGCCGGTTAATCCAGAAAAGAAACTCATCTTCCAACTCCACTCCCCCCTCACCCTTGGCCTATACGACTCAAGTGGCAACTTCACCGGCCTCAACCCCGATGGCTCGGTGTCAGAGAGTATTCCGGGTGCCCAGTATGGGGAGTTTGGAGAGGTGAAGTATCTTATTGCTCCAGCTGGCCAAGAGTATCAGTTAGTGATGCTCGGACAGTCTGAGGGAACTTTCTCACTCGATATTCAAGAGCAGACGGGCAACACCGTTACCTCCTCGGCCACTATTGCGGACGTACCGACAACGGCTAGCACTGTTGCCAAGCTCACCATCACAAATGGGGTGGCTGATGCTTCAAGTCTTCAAGTGGATACTGATGGGAACGGAACGACCGATACTACCCTTTCGGTTCAGGCTGGGAAGACGGTTAATTACGCACCACCCGGAGCAATAGCCCAAAGCTCAAACTCTTCAGGATCCTCGTCCAACCCTAAACAGGCTACTACCACTACTGCTTCCGAAGTGGTGACAGCTGTACTGGCTCCATTTGTTCCGGCCACCAAGCTGGTGACCTCTCTTCCGTCGGTGCTGAAAGCTGCTCTGACTAAAACCGTTCCAGCAGAAACAGTCACAACAACAAGCAAGACACAGATAGTAGCCTCACCTTCTGTTCCAGAGTTGCCTCAGACTGCATCTGCGTACAGTGCGTTCAGTTCTATTGCGGAGTGGCTTTCAAATATCGTGTATACTATTTTTGAAAGAGTTAAACAGTTTCCAAAAGCTATTCTCTACTTCATCTTAAATTAAAGTATGACCATAATGATGCGGGGTTGGTTGCTTGTGACTATTTTTCTTGTGTTTGCTATCGACAAGGCCCTACAGTGGTGCGTCTACACATCTGATACGTGTCAGCTTCCGAGCTTTATACAAGGCACCGTCTTTGATGCAGTTACTCGTCTTGTTATTTTTTTCACACCGCTGGTGTTTGTAGGATTACTGCTATTAGTAATTAAAAAACCTGCGCTCAAAACGTGGAGTCATTTCGCAATGTGGACTTTTCCTATTCTTATTGCTTTTGTAGTGTTTATACCAGATTCGTCCGGTAGTACCATGACCTTGTTTCCAGACTTATATGTAATTAATATTGTTGGGTGGTTCGCATTGATCAGTTCAATGTTTCCAATAATATGGAAGCAATTCAACATGGATAGGCTCCTGTAATATCTATTTGTGCGGACCAATGAATACCAACTATGGTAACTATTAGATATTGGCTCACCAAATCGGAGCCAGAAACATACGGGATTGAACATCTGCAAAAAGACAAGAAGACACCCTGGACTGGAGTGCGGAACTATCAAGCTCGCAACTTTATGCGAGATGAAATGCACATTGGAGACCCGGTACTCTTCTATCACTCCAGCTGCAAGGTTCCGGGCGTGTACGGCTCGGCAAAGGTTGCTTCAGCTCCCTATCCAGATCCCACTCAGTTTGATGCCAAAAGTCCGTACTTCGAGCCTCGGGCCACCAAAGCCAACCCAATCTGGTACGTCGTGGACATTGCATACGTGTCTACGTTCAAGGTACCCGTTACCCTCTCTGATATTCGCTCAAATCCAAAACTTCGGAGTATGACAATACTCCAACCCGGTTCGCGTCTTTCCATTACTCCAGTCTCTGCAGAACATTTTGCTGCCATTACCTCATAGGTACTGTAGTCCCGACGGAAGTAGCAGGGGCTGTTCAATCTGCGAATATATGAAGCAGGCCGCCCGAGAACCGGGCGGCCTGCTTCATATACTGCTCTAGCACTACCTCAGTACTTGCGTAACGAGTGCGGTCATCTGCTCCTTCCTGTCTGGCTTGCTTTCAGCAATAAGCAGCGTGAGCGCCGTGAGTGCAGCGGGGTTTATATTCTTCACCGCTCTGCTTCCCGCCTTCCGGAGGAACCAAATAAACGCGAAAGCACCTGAGCGCTTATTGCCGTCCACAAACGGATGATTCTTCACCATGAAATAGAGCAGGTGTGCTGCCTTCTCCTCCACGGTTGGGTACACAGAAGTACCACCAAGTGACTGCATGACGTTCCCCACTATACCTTCAATATTTCCTGTCGCTCGCTCCTGAGCAAAGATGTCCGTAGCTTCGCCTTTCTTGAGTAGCTCAGTACGAAGGCTCGATATCGCCTCGGTGAGTTCGTCCCCACTGAGTTTAATAGCCTTCTTGGAACTCCCTACAGCGGTGAGTGTACCCTTGTCGTACGCATCGAGCGACATCCAGGTGTTTGAGAATATTTTGACAAGTTCCAGTATCGCCTTTGGATCAAGGGCGATGTGGTCAGGAAGAAGTGCCTGGACTGCTGAAACATCCTTGAGGAACGCTTCACGATTCTTCGCAATCTGTTTGCGGTTTATCGTGTAGCCTTTGGTGATGTGCTCTCGGAGTGTCTTGGTGGCCCACTGCCTAAACTGAGTAGCTGTTTTAGAATTTACTCGGTATCCCACAGAGATTATCGTGTCGAGATTGTAGTATTCGACTTGGTACGTCTTTCCGTCTTTTGCAGTTGTTGCATTTTTTGCAACAACTGACTTCCTGTCGAGTTCACCTTCGGAAAAGATGTTTCGTAGGTGACGAGAGATCACCGACTTGTCGCGTCCAAAAACAGCCGCGATTTGATCCAAGGTAGCCCAAAGGGTGTCATGCGCAGAATCACCCCGTAGCTCAATAGCTCCGTTCTTTGCTTGATATATCAGGACTTGCTTCAAGTCCTTCTGTACAACACTCTTCTTTGCCATAGATATTCAGTATACAGGTATAGTAAGTGTCTCTGCTATTAGTTTTCCAGATGGTACTTCGGTGTCTTTGACTAATTAGGCCTGCATGGTACCGTAAGCGCGACTGCCCTTTAGCACACGGAAGGAGAAGGCAATGGACTTGGTTCATCCCAACCAGCCCGAAGTACTGCTTGTCGCCCGTGCCTTTATCACGAGGGCGCAAGACAATAAGTTGCTGTTCACCAAAAGGTCCCTTATCGACCCGCGACACCCTGGACTCTGGGAGTGCCCTGGCGGGAAGGTGGACCCTGGTGAAAACATGGCGAGCGCGCTCCTTCGGGAGGTTGCGGAAGAGACGGGACTCATCATAGAGTGCCTCCACGCAAGCGCGTTCGTCGACGGTTACCTGATTCAAGACGGGAAATACGAGGGCATGCAGTACGAAGCCCACTTCAACGTCTGCACGGTCACGGGCGGCACGCTCGCCTTAAGTCACGAACATGAGGACCATGCCTGGCTCACCCATGCAGAGTCCCTCGACCTGCACCTGACCCCCGAAGTAAGAGTAGCCACCATCGCTCTTCGGAAGCACCTTGTGTAGCGCACCATCGCTACACAAACAACCTTAAACAACTCAACCGCCTGGATGGCGGTTGAACTTTTACTACAAAACTCCCGCGTGTCGCTACGCGAGAGTTAGTAATTTACAACACAAAACGTTTAGCTAGCCGAGCAGGATCGGAAGCTGAATACAGTCCGTGTGCCGTGGACCATGCGGTCCGGATGTCCGGTGATTTCCGCACAGGCCACACCTTCTGCGCTCACACTTTATCCGTGTCCCATAATCATTTTCACAAAATGACATTGCACTCAAGGTACAAAACCGCCATGGGCCGCACCTATTGTCTCAGTAGAGAAACTAAGCGCAATGAGTCTTTATCCAGTCCTCCAATTCATCAATTGAAAGAGCGAACACGTTTCTTTTATTTGAAATATCTTTGAGTCTTTCCATTTTTGTACCTCCAGTACCTCTATCGGTTGTCAAATAGTAGTCGCCGTCTGCTATTGCAAGAAAATAGGTGTCCTTCAAATTCGATTCGTTGGCTTCACGTATGAATAGCTGCAAATCTTTGTACTGATTATCTTGAGCTCCTCCGCTCTGCTTAGTGTACTTGTGAGATGCATAGATTTTCCTCCCGTTGGATATCCATTCAAAATCAATTGTCTTGGCTGTAGCTCCAGCCCCAGCAGCTAAAACGGCCTTACGTGTTTCCACTCGCCCTCCAAAAACAACCAGAGCATCGTGTCCAAGTTGCTGGAAACCCACTACGCCTTGCATCTGTTCAATGAAGCGAGCTGCAATATTCTCATGTATTTTCTGTTTTCCGGGATCCTTGGCAAAAACTGCCCTAAATACTTCATCCTTTCGGATTTTTTCCTCAATACTTTCAACTACAAAATCGAACCTTGATGCAAACGTATTAACACGCTTTGAAAGTCCAGCATCTTTTTTGTCCAGCAAATCTATAACCTTGCTAACATTCGCCCGAATTGCAGCTACAAATTCACCATCATAGTTGGGCTTTTGAGAGGATTTTTTACTAAGCATACGCGTTAATGAAGTGTCTGGCCAGATTATAATCCATTCTGCGCCTGTATACTCCATCTTTACGTAACCCCTTGAAAGGTGTCAAGAAGACGTCTTTGCTTTCAATCCTAAATTCCCCAATCTTGTCATTGAGCTCTTTAATGAGGGAGTCGCCAACTGGTATGTCGGCCTTTATACGAGTAATCATTCGACTTGTATTACCAACTGGGTAGTGGTCTAAGTCGCTGCCCTTACAGAAATGAATAGAGGCCTCGCGAGTGTTATCAAAGGCTACAAATCCCAGCTCGCCCTCCGGATGATTAAATGTGAGGGTTATTTTCTGTTTCGGTTTTGGAATTAGGGATTTCAGATCGCAAAGATTCCCGATAAACAAATTATCATTATAAATACGAACTCCAGAAGACTGCGGCCCAAAAAGCGCAAGGCACACTGGGTTGTCGGTGTCTAGAAACATACTTTGGTCATGTAAAAAAATCACTGTCTCTAGACGGTCTGTGAACGTAGCACTCTGCAAAAAAGTTGCCGGTATAAGTGCAGCTACGTGGGGGCAATATGCCAAGCATTTCTCGATTGAATACTTGTACAGATCATCATGAGTCGTGACAGGGAAATCGAGACCTCTACGTTTAGCCGAATTCTTTGCTAACCACGGTGGGTTAGTAATACAAACTTCAAATCCATCGGGAAACGAACTGAGAGTATCCCGGATCTCAACATCGTCGTCTTGTGGCTCGATATCGAACGAAGCAAAGTCTGTAGCAAAACCAGTTTTCTGTAATGCTCTGATGATGTTATTAGCTCCAGCAAATGGCTCTAAAACTATTTGGTTAGAAAGGTCTATTTTTTTTGCCCATTCCTGAAAAGGCTCCAGTATAAAAGGATTCCCCTCCGTAAAAAACTGCCCGTTTTTTCTTTTGTTTGAAAGTTCTGCACCAGTCATGTACTTAAGTATACTGCCTTCCTACACACAGGGGGTGAACTTTAGTTCACCCCCTGTGGATAAACTAACCCTGGTTAATTCCATTCACGATTAACGCAACAATAAACGTGAAGGACTGCTAAATTTCGGTCTTTTTCACGATTATAAACAACAAAAGCGCCCTTTCGGGCGCTTTTGTTTAGTAACTCTTCAACCGTCTACTCTTCTCATGCGTCCTTATCTTCTCCAATGCCTTAGCCTCAATCTGGCGAATGCGCTCTCGGGTAACCCCAAACTCCTTCCCCACCTCTTCAAGAGTGTGATACACCCCATCCAGTAGTCCATGGCGCATTTCTAGAATCTTGCGCTCCTTTGGTGAGAGGTCGTCCAGAATATCGCGCACCTGCTCTCCGAGGATTCTCTCAGAAGATTCCTGAATTGGAGACGGGATCTTATCGTCTGCAATAAAGTCTCCAAGAGTAGAGCGATCATCATCGTCTGAACCGATCGGGTTCTCAAGCGAGAGCGTGTCCTGATTAATCTTCTCAATCTGGTATATCTTCTCCACCTCAACACCCATCTCAATAGCCACTTCTTCGGGCTGCGGGTCGCGACCAAGCGCCTGAGCTAAGCGGCGAGATACCTGTTTGTATTTAGCAATAGTCTCCACCATATGCACCGGGATACGAATCGTACGGGACTGGTCTGCCAATGCACGAGTAATAGCCTGGCGAATCCACCAGGTAGCATACGTTGAAAACTTGTACCCCTTCTTCCAATCAAACTTATCAACGGCCTTGAAGAGGCCTAGGTTCCCTTCCTGAATAAGATCAAGGAGGGTGAGATCTGGAGAGCGCCCCACGTACTTCTTTGCAATGGATACCACGAGACGCAAGTTACTTCGGGCCAGAATGTTGCGGGCTTCGTCGTCCCCAGCGTCAATACGTTGGGCAAGCTCGCGCTCCTCGGAAGCGGTCAGAAGCGGATATTGTCCAATCTCCCGGAGATAAATCTGAATGGAGTCGTAGCTGGAAGACTCACGTCCTTTGATATTACGGGTGGCGAGGTACTCATCTGCATTGTCCTCAAGCATGCCTCCCTCAAGAATATCGATGCCGCTCACCGCAAGGCGCTCATACAACTCTTCGAGGAACGAGACGTCGTCCTCGATGTGCGGAAACTCACGAAGAATCTCACTGTACGTGATGTATCCGCGCTCCTTTCCTTTCTTAATCAGGTGCTCGGCCTTGGTTTCGTTCTGAGCCGCTGCTTTTGCCTTTGCACCCGTTGCTGCAGCTCGCACTACTTTCTTCATCACCTCCTTCTTCTTTGCAGTAGCTTTCTTAGCTACTTTCTTCACCACCTTTTTAACCACCTTCTTCACACTCTTCTTAGGTGCCACCTTCTTCACAGACTTCTTGGCAACAGCCTTTTTAACCACCTTTTTTGGAGACGGCTTTTTAGCTACTTTCTTCTTCACGTTCTTTGTTGGCATAGAGGGAGGAGCTAGTGCACGCTACTAATTTCATGAAAATGCTGCGAGCATACGAGCAAGAGTGCGGGATTCGTCCGCCAGGGCGCGCGCGTTCATTTCGTCTCCTGAAGCTTCTGCAATACGCAGACGCTTGGATACGTCGTTAAGGCGCTCCCCAAGGGTCGCCTTCTCAAGAGCTCGTACTAGATCGTCAGCCGCGTGCTCGTCCGGATCCTCGCCATAAGCGATACCTGCCTCAAAGACTTCAGCCTCGGGCAGTGGGTCTTCCGGAAACGATGAGCCGATAATTCGAGAATACTCGGTTTTGAGCCTTGTGGCAAGGGCTGAATCAGGATAGCTCTCTGCGATGGCACGCACCAGCGTTGCGTGACGGGTACCCACACTCGTCCCCACTTCTTTGGGCCGAGCAGGCGCAACATTCCTTACACTTCCCCCACCTGCCAAGGCTCCATCCTTTTCCATCTGGGTGCGGGTACGTACCACCCCTTCCCGTACCGCCTCCGACGTACTTCCGAGAGCTCTCGCCACCACACCCACAAAATGCTCCCGTTCCATGGCGCTCTCCATGCTCGCGATAAGAGGAAGCACCGCTCGTTCACTAGCCACAATGAGTCGCAGAGAGTCTGGGTAGTTCTCAGCAAGAACGAGCAAGAAGAATTCCACAATACTCGTGGCTTCCTTTATCCGTTTTGTTAAATCCTTTGGGTCTTCGAGGGCTATGTCTGCTGGGTCCTTTCCTGTTGGCATACGCACTGCTTTTACCCGCATACCGGAACGTAGTGCGGTGATAGCGTTCTTCTGGCTTGCTGCCAGTCCCGCTCGATCACTATCAAGTGCAAGCATGAGATTGTCTGCATAACGCTTCATGAGAGCCAGGTGCTGAGGCGAGAGTGCGGTGCCCGAGAGTGCGATAGCATTCTGAAACCCTATCTGGTGCAGCATGAGCAGGTCCATCTGTCCCTCCACCAATAAGGCAAACCCACGCACTCGAATGGCGTCCTTTGCCTTGTCCATACCAAAGAGAATCTCTGACTTCTTATACAACTCAGTCTCAGGACTATTCAAATACTTGGCCTGGTCGTTTGAATCAAGTGCGCGCCCCGTGAACGCCACGGTGCGGCCTGCACCGTCTCGTATGGGAAACATCAAACGGTTCCGGAAGCGATCATAGTAGGTGCCCTTCTTCTCGTCTGCTTCTTTTATAAGTCCTGCAGACACGAGCTCTGCCTGGGTGAAGCCATCCGCCATGAGTTTCTCAAGAAGGCCGCGCCAGCCGTCTGGTGCAAACCCCAGTCCCCACGTCTTAATAGTTTCTGAGGTCAGTCCTCGCTTAAGTGCGTATGCATACGCACTTCCTGCCGGGTCTAATTGCTGCGTATAGAAACTCTCCGCGCGCGCCATGACTTCATACAGTCTGTCCTTCTTTCCTTTGTCTATTCCACTTCCTCCCTTGGCATATACAATCTCAACTCCCGCCTTGTCCGCAAGAATTTTAAGAGCGCCCTTGAAGTCCACTCCCTCCATCTTCTCGATGAAGGTGAACATGTCTCCACCCTGTCCTGAAGAGAAGCAGTAGTAACTACCCCGCTCAGTATTTACATAAAAGGATGGGGTCTTTTCTTTGTTAAATGGAGAGAGACCACGGTGATGCTTACCGGCACGGGTGAGCTTTACATAGCTTCCCACCACGTCGAGTATGGTGAGCTTCTGTTTGATTTGCTCTACGGTGTCTTGCGCCATTGGTATTAGTTTACCGCCAATCTCTTGCTTTCGCGCGGGTGATTGACAATATCACAGTACCGTGCTATATATTACCTATCACTCACCAGGGAGGTATTGTGATGTCACCGCTCATTTCGATGGCCGTTGCTGTTTCGGCCGGCATTTCCGTCGGCGAAGTGCTGTACGGGCGCTTGGTGAAAAAGCGCGAATGGTACGAAATCGGCAGGACCATCTGGGACACGACTTCGGCGATCGCCATTTTTACCGGAATCGTTCTCTTCATTCTTCACCCGACCTTCAAATAGTCGGCCGCCCCGCCGCCTAGGAGACCGCCCCGGTCCTCCTGGGCGGTTCTTCTTTTATACAAAGCACAAACACCCGGCTCGTAAGCCTGGGTGTTTGTGTGAGTCTTACGAAAAGACTAAATTCTATGATGCCACGCATGGGTGCCTGCTAGTTGTCATCGTTACACAGACATATTTTCCTAGCATCTAACACACTGTGACTCTATAGACTGGCGGTTCGTGGCCCCTCGAGAGAGCGCTGCACCTCGACCGTCATACTCTATAAGACGGGTCAATGATGAAATACTTACAACAAACCCCACTCTTCTCGGAGTGGGGTTTGTTGTTACTTCCCTCTTTCTTACTGAACCGAACTCTGCACCGTCTCCTCGGCAATAGCCGCACGCTCAACTTCAAGCGCTCGCTCCCGAGCATTTCGGCGCTCCTGCATCTTATCAATTGCCGCAAACTTCTGAGAGCCGGCAAATCCGGTTCCTGCAGGAATCAAGCGACCAAGGATAACGTTCTCCTTGAGACCGCGAAGCGTATCAACACTTCCCTTAAGGGCGGCATTAATGAGAATCTTCGTTGTCTGTTCGAAGGACGCTGCAGAAAGGAATGAACGACGACTAAGTGCAGACTCCTTGATACCAAGCACCATTTCGCGTGCCTTTGGCGGAATCTTTCCATCTGCCTCCATCGCCTTCACTTCTTCCTCCATCTCCCAGTGCTCAACCACGTCTCCCACAGACCATTCAGAGTCTCCGGTCTCGGTGATCTTGGCACGAGAGAACATCTGCTTCACCACCACCTCAAGGTGCTTGCGCGATACGCTTGCTCCTTGAAGCTCATAGATCTTGGAGGTTTCTGCAATGATGTACTCCTGTACCATGGCGCGTCCCGCGTACTCGAAGAGATCATCGAGATCAGCAGAGCCGTCGGTAAGGAGCTGTCCGCGAACGACTTCGTCCCCAACCTTCACGAAGGACTGGCGAGGATACGGGGCAACGTATTCAGTTGCTGAACCATCCTTCTTGCCTTGTCCGGCGATAGGGGTCACGACAAGTACCTTATCCCGACCATTCTCGCGAATGTCGGTAACAAGTCCATCGAACTTGGATACGATGGCAGGGTTCTTTGGAGAACGCTTCTCGAACACTTCCTCAACACGAGGAAGACCTGAAGTAATGTCTCCACCCACAGACGCCGTACCACCCGCGTGGAAGGTACGCATAGTGAGCTGAGTTCCTGGCTCGCCAATAGCTTGAGCCGCAACCGTTCCGACTGCCTCTCCGAGGTCAACTCGCTCCTGCGTGGTCAAGTCCACACCGTAACAGGTTCCACAAATGCCGTAGCGAGTTTCGCAAGACATAGGAGAGCGCACCATAACACTTGCCACATCAGTTGCCGCAACGGTGCGTGCGTCTTCTGCAGTCAGGTAGTGACCCTTCTTGAATCCTGCAACTTCAGCAGCCAGGGTGCGTCCACGAACTGCTTCCGCAAAGTCGATAGAAATACCGGATGCGGAGATGCGGTTAATGGTGATGCCACGCTTCGTTGAACAATCCTCTTCGGTAATGATTGAGTCCTGCGCAACATCAAACAGACGACGAGTAAGGTATCCAGCACGCGCAGTTCCAAGCGCCGTGTCAGTGAGACCCTTTCGAGCGCCGTGCGTACTCATGAAGTACTCCACCGG
>CAYHXV010000006.1:0-29269 GCA_964360855.1 uncultured Candidatus Saccharibacteria bacterium
ATAGAACAAAACATATGGTTATTGAGTCTCCTCATCCCTCACCTTTTTCTGCACATACTGGGTTCTTTGGGAGCAAGCCGTTTAGTGCGGCGAATGAGTATTTGGTGGAGTGGAGAGAAAAGGAGGTTGAGTGGTTGTAGTTAGGTTACTAATGCTAGTATTAGAAAATGGAACTCAGATTTGTATTTCTCACCCCGCTGGTTATCTCACTGTTAATGGCTTGGTTAGTTACTACATCTCTTAAATCAGGATCAGTTGCAAGATTAAATTCAGCATCACTTTTTGGATACAAAAACCTTCAAATCCTAAGTCGCAGACAGAACCCTGGCCCCTTTTGGTTCACGGTGAGTCTCTTTGGGATAGTTGGAATATTAACGCTAATTATTAGCGCGAGTACTTTCTTTGGACTAACTCTTGCGAATTTTTAAGTATTGGACTTGATATAAATCGCTTCAAGCTTGTCCCAGACGCCAGTACCCGGTGTTACTACCACACCATCTCCCTATCTTTGGGCGCTCTATACAACTTGTCTGTCTTCGACACTCCAAATGCCTCATAGAACTCATTACAGTTTGAAACAGGTCCATTGATGCGGAATATTCCCGGTGAGTGAGGGTCGGTGAGCACCTGCATTTTCACAAACTCAGGGCGCGAGTTCTCTCGCTCAAATACCGCAAAAGATATAAAGAAGCGCTGCTCGGGCGTGAGTCCATCAATATCCTTCCTTCCAGAACGTTTAAGAGAGAGCTGATAGGCATCATACGCAATTGAAAGTCCACCCAGGTCTGCAATGTTCTCTCCAAGGGTGAGCTTACCGTTTACCTTGAGTCCATCAGCTACAACGTACTGATTAAACTGCTTCTCCACCTTCCTGGCCTTCGCTTCAAAACGCTTTTTGTCTGCGGGAGTCCACCAACTCTTAAGATTCCCCTGGTGGTCCATCTTAGAGCCCTGATCATCAAAACCATGGGTTATCTCGTGTCCAATCACCGCGCCAATACAGCCATAGTTCACCGCATCGTCCGCCTGCAGATCAAAGAAGGGTGGCTGCAGAATAGCGGCGGGGAAGGCAATGTCGTTTAAGTTCGGGCTAAAGTATGCATTCACTGTCTGCGGATACATGAACCACTCTCCCCGGTCCACGGGACCATTCAGTTTCTTCATGGTGCGCTTATGCTCAAACTCATTGGTCCGTATGACGTTCCCTACGTAGTCTGCGGCGCTAATTTCTAGACCCGTATAATTCTTCCACTTATCTGGGTATCCAATCTTGCGGTTAAGTGCACGTAGTTTGAGCAGTGCCTTCTTCTTAGTTGTGGGGGTCATCCAGTCAAGTGATTTCAATCGTGCTTCGTATGCCGTGAATAGGTCGTCCACAAGGAGGTTCATTCTTCGCTTAGCCTCTGCAGCGAAATGCTTCTTAACGTATATACGACCAAGTAACTCTCCCACCTGGCCGTTGACCGTTCCCAGTACCCGGCGCCACAGTGGCTTCATTTCCTTGGTGCCCGCAAGCACCTTTCCATAGAACGCGAAGCTGTGCCGCACAAAGGTATCTGAAAGAAGGCCCGAGAAGTCGTTCACCAGATGGAACTCTAGGTACACTTTCCAATCCTCAAGAGATACGGAGGAAAGCATCCGGTCCACTGCCGCCAGAAAGTCTGGCTGCATCGAGATAACTTCCTTCACGTCTTTGGCACTCGAGCGCTTCAAATATTCCTTCCAGTCTATGTTTTTAGCTCCACGTGCAAGATTTGATACCGATACTTTGTGGTACGTCTTTTCCGTATCGCGTGCGTCCTCCTTCTTCATCATGGCTTTTGCCAGCGCAGTTTCAATGCGAAGCACCACCTCAGTGTCTCGTGTGGCTTGTGTGGGCGTGCGCCCCATAAGAGTGAATAGCTTTGCTACGTGGGTCTGGTACGCGCTTCGTACACGCACCGACTCGGTATCACTCTTGAGGTAGTAGTCCCTATCCGGTAGGCCTATGCCGTCCTGATACAGATACAAGAGATAGCGGGAGCTATTCTTTGCGTCCTGATCAATACCCATACCCCAGAGCACCCCCACCCCAATGCGGTGCAGGGAGGCAACCACTGCCTGCAAGGAGTTGAGTGAGTCAATATCCGTAATCTGCCTTCGAAGTAGCGCAAGGGGACGAAGCCCCAAAGCATTTCGCCTCTTTATATCCATTCCCGAGCGGTAGAAATCCCGAATTATCCTTTCGGGAGAGCCGGTAGGGAGGCTTCGCTTTCCTTCCAACTCTTCAAGAATCGCGTGCAGCTTCTTGTCACTATCATAGCGAAGGATCATAAAGGAGCCCCAGCGGGACTCATTGGCAGGTACGGGGTTCTTTGCCATCCAGCGCTTGTTCACGTGGTGAAAGAAGTCGTCTTGGGGACGAATCTTCGATTCTAGTTCTCGTACATCAAAGCCCCACTTCTTTGTGCTCATATACACAGGAGTGTACCGTTTCCCTGAGAAGAGTGCACGACGGATACCGGCGGTGTGCTACAGTTAGCAAACGGACCGCAAGGTCCTATTACTGTTCTAGCGCCGGAAGGGGTTCGAAATGCGCACAGTATTGAAAATGTTCTTTATAGCTAAACCCTACCTTCATGGAGGGCTCATATGGAAGGTCGTCTTTGCGGCCCTTCTCGCCGGTCCGCCGGCATTTTAGCTTCTCGTGCAGACTGCACGAAGGCATCGCCCGACGTTGTTCGGGCGTTCGCTTTTTACTCGGCGTGTTGCGTGGTATCGTCTATATCTATGACCGTTTCAGAGGTGCGCAAGCGATTTCTTGATTTTTATGCAGCTCGGGGGCATGCAATCATTCCGTCTGCTCCTATAGTTCCTGGGAATGACCCCACCACTCTTTTCACCAGTAGTGGGATGCAGCCCCTCATCCCGTATCTTCTTGGAGAGGAGCACCCAGAAGGCACACGCCTCGTTAACGCTCAGATGAGCTTCCGTGCAGGAGACATTGAGGAGGTGGGGGACAACCGGCACACGACGTTTTTTGAAATGCTCGGAAATTGGTCTTTGGGTGACTACTTTAAGCAGGAGCAACTTCCTTGGGTTTTTGATTTTCTAACCAGTACCGAGGAAGGTCTCGGACTAAACCCAGAGAAGATTTTTGTCACCGTGTTTGCGGGAGATGCTTCCGTTGGTATGAGTGAGGATACTGAGGCAGTAGATATCTGGAAGAAACTTTTTAAGGAAAAGGGTATTGATGCTGAGTTTTCAAATATTGGCTCGGAAGAGGATGGGTACACCAAGGGCATGAAGGCACAGGAGCGTATCTTTGCGTATGACTCAAAGAAGAACTGGTGGAGCCGTGCTGGAGTGCCGGCAAAAATGCCTGCAGGAGAGCCGGGAGGACCGGACTCGGAGCTTTTCTACGACTTTGGTACACCGCACGATACGAAGTGGGGAGCACAGTGCCACCCGAACTGTGATTGCGGTCGCTTCGTAGAAATTGGTAACTCCGTGTTCATGCAGTTTCTGAAGCAAGAGGACGGCTCCTTTGTGAATCTGCCAAAGCAGAACGTTGATTTCGGAGGAGGACTTGAGCGCCTTGCCATTGCCGCTATTGATACGCCAGACGTATTTCTTCTTGATGTGTTTGATTCCGCACGCACCGTGCTTGAGACACGCTCCGGAAAGAGCTATGGAGGTGACGAGAGCACAACCCGTGCGTTCCGCATTGTGCTGGACCACATGCGCGCAAGCACCTTCATGCTTGCTGAGGGTGTTGTTCCCTCTAATACGGAGGCGGGGTATGTGCTACGTCGATTGATTCGTCGCGCTATTCGCGAGGCAGACCGCCTGGGTATAAAGGACGCCATCCTCCCGGCAGTATCTGAAGGATACGCAGGTGCCTATGAAGGGCATTATCCGCACCTGGGTGCTGCAGCAGACACGATTCGTGATGAGCTCGCAAAAGAGGAGGAGAAGTTTCGCACCACCCTCACCCAGGGGCTTAAAGAGTTTGAGAAGCTTGCGGGGAAGCGGGAAGTGTCTGCAGAAGACGCGTTCATTCTCTTCACCAGCTACGGGTTCCCTCTGGAACTAACGGAAGAGCTCGCTCGGGAGCGCGGCATAACCCTCGACATGAGTGCTGTTGCTCTAAAGATGAAAGAACATCAGGAGACGTCTCGAGCTGGAGGGGCGCAACGCTTTGCGGGCGGCCTTGCCGATCACGCAGAAGCCACCGTCCGATACCACACCACGCACCATATTCTGCTTAAAGCTTTGCAGATGGTTCTCGGGCCTGAGGTCAAGCAGCGAGGAAGCAACATCACCGCAGAGCGTCTGCGTATCGACTTCTCTTCTCCGGCTAAGATGACCGATGAGCAGAAAGCAGAGGTGGAGAAGATTGTGAACGAAACGATTGCACAGAATCTTCCGGTTACGCGAACGGTTATGCCTCGAGAAGATGCGGAGAAGCTCGGAGCGCAAATGGAGTTTGGGGTTAAGTATCCTGATATGGTGACGGTGTATTCCGTTGGGCCTATACATGCTACCGAGAGCAACCCCGATATCACCAATGCATTCTCCCTTGAGTTCTGTGGCGGGCCGCACGTATCAAATACGAGTGAAATACACTCTGCAGGGACATTTAAAATACAGAAAGAGGAAGCGGTGGCGAGTGGGGTGCGGAGAATTAAGGCGGTGATTGTGTAGTGTCGAACATGGCTCTAGATGGCCATCAGTTGACTTTTGACATAAATGATGTTATCTTCTATATAGAACGCAACCAACAAAAACTGGAAGGTTTGAGATGCACAGACGTCGAAATTACTGGAACATAATTCCACTCGCTATCCGTCAGGAGAATGGTGTGGAAATTCTGAAAGCCTGGGGCTTCGGCTCTTGGGGCCACGATTTCGGATACGAGCTTGTTTACCAAGGTTGGCAGAGGGTGTCGCTACCGCAGGGGTGGGCGATCCTCCTCGAGGAATATGAGCTGATCCTTGTCGACGAGAAGGAACAGCAGCGTGGGCGGATCAGCGTTAGCAGCTTCCTTCCACGCACTGAACCCAGCGAGTTCGACAAGGCTATTTCAGAAGGACTCAAGGAAGCTCACGCAATCGCTGGCAACAAGAAGCCTCAACCTCCTGGTCCAGTCCTCTCTCTGATGACCTGTATCCGGAAAGGTAAGTCATTCTGTCTCGGCGACAACGGCCCATATTCCTTCTGGGTCGAGAACGCTTTTGGCGAGAGGCTCTTCGGTCTCTATGATATCGAGGTGTCTGACACCGAGGCAAAGGAAAAGCTTCCTCAGCTTGAGCAGCAGATCGACGACTGGCTCGCCGAACATTATCCGGACTGGCAAGATTTTAATGCCTATTGGGACGTGTTCGAATGAGCAAGGGCCGCCTAGTACCGAAAGGGAACGGCGGCTCTTTTAATTTTAGTTAAAATATAGTACCAAACCAAACCCCTGCTATACTTACTCCTATCCATGGGGTTCTTTACCAAGAAAGCACAGGGTGTGGTACTTATCGACATTGGTTCTGCGTCGGTAGGAGGGGCATATCTGTGTGTACGAGAGAACCAACCTCCACTCCTCTGCTATACCGCACGCATTCCGGTATCTATTCGAGAAAAAGAGACGGTGACCGAGGCAATGCTGCGTGCACTCGACACGCTTTGCAAACAGCTGATAACCGAAGGTGCTCCTGCGCTCTATCGAGAAGCAGGGGATGCACATATTGAAATGGTTCTTGCAACTGTTGCTGCTCCTTGGCAGGAAACTATTGTACGCACCGTGACGCTTGAAGAGCGGTATAAGTTTGTCTTTACGCGCCACCTCATGGAGCGCGCTGTTCGGGCGAATGCTCCCATCACGGGCAGAACTATCACGGATACTTCCATAATTTCAACGAAGTTGAACGGATACGAGACGGATAATCCCTGGAATAAGCACACAGACCGGGCAGATCTAACCGTGTTGACCTCAACTATAGACACCGATGTAGTAGCTTCCATTACCAAAACTCTGCGAGCGTCGTTCCACTCACATCATCTGGAGATTGCGGCCTTTGCGCCGATTGCATACTCCGTGGTGGCAAACCTGTACCCACTGCAAAAGGACTTCGTGGTCATAGATGTTTCGGGTACCGCAACCGACGTACTCCTCGTGCGCCACGGAGTTATCGCAAGCGTCCGCACTCTTTCGCTCGGAGTTGCGCACCTTTCGCCCCCCGAGCCCCGCTCTATGGACACCCTTTCAACACGCATGACAAAGCACGCGACAGACGCACGGGAACTTGCCGAGGGTCGATGGCTCCTTGAACTACGTCGAGTGCTTGCCGAAAGCGCCACCGAGAATCCACTACCTAGTACCATCTTCCTGCTGGCCGATGAAGACTCACGCACGTACCTCAAAGAGCTGATAGATACCAGCACGCTCCGCAGTTTGTGGCTTTCAAGCGACCCGTTGGCGCTTATTCCTCTGGCACCCGAGCACACGTCTTCCGTAGTGCGGGTGCGGGGCCTTGCTGAAGGGGACGTATTCCTCTCCATGCTCGCGTTGTTCTATCAGGACCGTCTATCCACCAAACGAGTGGCGGGGTAGCAGACGACTGGTATACTTAACCCCATACTCGTAACCTTGGAGTGCCTGAGCCTATGGACAGAAAACTGTACGATATTATTCCCCCCTCAAGGCGCCGTACCATGCTGAACAACAGCTCTCCGCTTCCAGAGGCAGCGACACCCGCTCCTCGTCCCGCTGCTGTTCGAAAAGAACGAATTCGAATTCCTCGTGGACGCTTTCCAACCGGCACCGCGTTAGTCGCTCTTGCGGTTGTGTTGCTTTCAGCTGCAGCGCTCTATCTCTTCTCCAAGGCACAGGTGACGGTGTACCCCGTGGAGCGGAACGTGACCATGGCCGGAAGTTTAGTGGCAACATCCGGGAGTGGGTTACTGCCCTTTACTCTCATAACTGTGGAGAAAGTAGCGTCAAAGGACGTAAAGAGCGAGGGGACGGTCAACGTGCAGCAAGCTGCCCAGGGATCTATTACGATTTCGAACAATCAGCCAACGTCTCAGCAACTCATAAAGAATACCCGCTTTGAGTCTGCAGACGGCCACATATTCCGCATTCATGACTCCATAGTGGTACCGGCAGGAAAGGATGGTGTTCCCGGTACTCTTGCCGTAACGGTGTACGCAGACGCTGTGGGGGATTCATTTAATATTCCCGCTACTACCTTCAAACTTCCCGGACTAAAGGGAAACAAGGCCTATGAACTGGTAACGGCCAAGAGTACTGAGGCAATGAGCGGCGGATTCTCCGGTCCTCGGCCTTCAGTAGCACAAGGAACCAAGGACAAGGAGTACGCCCTACTGCGCACTGAACTGGCAACGCAAATAGATACCGCCATCAACCAAAAGATCCCTGAGGGGTATGTCCTACTCAAGGGAGCAAGTTTTGTCTCCTATGGGGACCAGCCAGATGCTCCTGCAGCAGGGGGCGAGGTGACGCTTTCCCAAAAAGCAGTGGCAACCGCCGTGGTATTTCCTCGGGAGGCACTAGCAAGCTCAATAGCGGGAGCTGCAGACGGCACCTATGGGGGCGAGACGGTGACCCTTATCAAGGACTCGGGTCTCACCCTACTTTCCGCCAATGGCGCAGCGCCACTTCCCGCAGACCAGGAATTCTTGTTCAGTTTGAACGGTGAAGCGGCTGTCCGGTTCATTGTGGAGGCAAACAAGATAGCAGGTGCTGTGGCTGGAAAGAGTCGTCAGGCAGCAGAAATTGCCCTTACCGCCTTTCCCGAGATTGAACATGCCACCATTGTGATTCGACCATTTTGGGCCTCAAGCTTCCCTGCAGACCCTACAAAGATTGATATTGTCGTAGCAGAGCCTAGCAAAGCCAAATAGTCCCCCTTCCTTGGGTTGACGCTCACACTGGTCCCTGTTAGGATACAAAGGCTTCACATGGAGGATAGTACAGAAGGGGAACCAACCACCGGCACCGTAGAAGAGGTGCTTCCTAACTCGTTGTTTCGAGTGCGGATGGGTGATGGGAATCTCTTGCTGGCCTATCTTGCAGGCAAGATGCGGTTGCATCGTATTCGCGTGTTGGTGGGAGACAACGTAGAGTTGGTTCTCGACCCATACGGGGGACGGGCACGCATTGTGAGGCGCTTATCTTAATTTTCATGAAAGTACGCGCATCAATCAAGGTACAGGAGCCGGGGGACATTATTGTCCGTCGCCGTGGCCGCCTGTACCGGATCAACAAGCGCAATCCGCGCCGCAAGGCACGCCAGGGCTAGTTTCATACTGTTTTATTTACCTTAACTAATACTCATCATGCGTATCGCCGGTGTAACCCTCCCAGATGACAAGCAGCTCGCATACGCGTTGCCGCTTATCTTTGGCATTGGTCCTACCCGTGCGCGCAAGATTCTGGACGAGGCAGGTATTGCACACGACGCAAAAGGCAAGGACATTTCCCCAGAGGACGAGCAAAAGATTCGTCTTCTTGCTGAGGCGTTCACCATTGAGGGAGAGCTGAAGCGCGAGATTGGAAACAACATCAAGCGCTTGAAGGATATCCGCTCATATCGTGGCATTCGCCACGAGCGCCGTCTTCCGGTGAAGGCACAGCGCACCAAGACCAACTCTCGCACGGTGCGTGGCAACACCCGTAAGACAATGGGTTCTGGTCGTCGTACGCTCGAGAAGACATAATCCACTCTCTATAATTTCCTATGGGTAAGAAACGAATCATCAAAAAGAGTGGGCGCGGTCTCGATCAGGGACGCAAGGAGCGTGCGCTGGCTAAGATTGCCAAGAAGCGTATTGAGCGCGGTATTTTGCACGTGGAAGCCACGTTTAACAACACCAAGGCCGTTCTTACGGACGAGAAGGGTAACGCCGTTATCTCTTCTTCTGCCGGTGCTCTTGGGTTCTCTGGAGCGCGCAAGTCCACCCCATACGCAGCCGCTAAGGTGGGTGAGCTACTTGGAGAAAAGGCTATGGCTATTGGCCTTAAGGAGGCAACCGTTATCATTCGCGGCATTGGGGCTGGTCGCGAAAGCGCCCTTCGCTCATTTGCTGGAAAGGGTATCACTATCCGCGCTATTAAGGACGCAACGCCTGTGCCGCACAACGGTCCGCGTCCACCTAAGCCTCGTCGCGTGTAATCTTTCTTATTTATGATCATCGGCCCTAAGTACAAAATTGCGAAGCGTCTCGGCGCTTCCGTATTCCCAAAGACGCAGACTGCTAAGTTTGCGCTTGCGCAGGAACGCTCAGCGCGCACCAAGAAGACGGGACGCCGCAATCAGCAAACCGAGTTCGGTCGCCAGCTTCTTGAGAAGCAGAAGGTACGCTTCACCTACGGACTGTCCGAGAAGCAGTTTGGCAACTATGTTGCTGCAGCTACCAGTCTTCACGGGCACCGTCCCGTGGACACGCTCCATCGCTTGCTTGAGCTTCGTCTCGATAACATCATTTATCGCTTGGGACTCACCAATAGCCGTCGTGCTGCTCGCCAGATGGTGTCTCATGGACACATCGTGGTGAACGGCGTGAAGACCACAATTCCGTCTCGCGCAATGCGCATTGGCGACGTCATTGGGATACGTCCCGGAAGCAAGGATGCGCGCCTGTTCGAGGGATTTGCCGAGAAGTTTGCTGAGCAACCACTTCCTCGGTGGCTCACTTGGAACGCAAAGACGATGGAAGGAGGAGTGCTTGAGCTTCCCACCGACGAGACGGCTGACGTCGCGGGAGATCTTGTATCCGTGCTCTCGTTCTACAGCCGTTAGTTTTCTTATTACTGTTGGTTAATCGATTGCGTCATGGAACACCACATCACCCTACCTAGTAAGCCTCGCGTCGTCTCTGAAGAGGGCGTACAAGGCGTGTATGAGATAGATTCACTCTATCCAGGATACGGACATACTCTCGGCAACTCACTCCGCCGTATTATTCATGCTTCACTTCCCGGAGCTACCGTCACGAGCGTGCGCATTGAAGGCGTTTCTCACGAGTTTGCAACCATTGAAGGAGTTCGCGAGACGGTTATGGAGATTCTCCTGAACTTGAAGCGTGTGCACTTCGTCTTGCACGGAGACGAGGCACAGACGATTCGTTTGAATGTAAAGGGACCAAAGCAGGTGTCTGCTGCAGACTTCCAGCTTCCTTCACAAGTGGAGATTGCGAACCCCGACATGCACATTGCAGACATTGCCGGCAAGGTTAGTCTTGAACTGGAGGCGACTATTGAACGCGGGCTCGGCTACGTGCCCCGCGAGATGCTTACTAAGGAAAAGGTGGACATTGGTACCATTGCCCTGGACGCTACCTTCACCCCAATTCGCCGCGTGAACTACGAGGTGGAGAACATGCGTGTGGGAGATCGTACGGACTTCAATCGCTTGCGTATTCTTATCGAGACGAACGGCACCATCACTCCACGTCAGGCACTCGAGAGCTCTATTGAGGTGATGATTCATCAGCTCAAGGCAATTGTTGGGTTCCAGGAGGAGGTAGAGGAAGGTGCACCAACGGGTTTTGAAGCACCTGCAAAAGGCAAGGACGCTTCCAAGATGAAGATTGAGGAACTTGAACTTGGTGCTCGGGTTACCGCTGCCCTTACCGACGCTGGCATTAAGTCCGTTGCAGGACTTGTTAAGAAGACCGCTACGGCGCTTCTTGAGCTTGACGGGGTTGGAGACAAGGCGGTATCTGAGATCCGCGAGGCGCTCGATAAGCTCGGTCTCGAGCTCAAGGGCGAGTAAATAGACGCTGATTGGAATTAGTGGTACAACAGGTATATGCGTCATCATCACAAAGGTAGGGTATTTGGTCGCTCACATGACCAGCGCGTGGCGCTGCTTCGTGGGCTCATGCGTTCGCTCATACTCCATGAGCGTATTTCGACGACCGAAGCCAAGGCAAAGGAGCTCCGCCCGCTCATTGAGAAGCTCGTTTCTCACGCTCGCGTGGACTCTGTAGCTAATCGCCGCCTGGTCTCTAGTCGTCTTGGAAACGACGACGAGGCTACCGCGAAGCTCTTCTCCGCTATTGCACCTCGCTACGCAACCCGTCCTGGTGGATACACTCGCATCGTGAAGCGTGCCATTGCGGTGGACGGCACCAAGAATGCCTACATTGCCTTTGTATAATCCTATGACTATTACCAAAACACAGAAGGGAGACCGCACACACTACGCTATTGATGCGTCTGGGCAGTCTCTTGGTCGCGTTGCAAGTGAGGCGGCTTCCGCACTTCTTGGCAAGAAGTCTGCACAGTTCATGAAGAACGAGGTGCTTCCGGTTGAGGTGACTATTTCAAACGCGAACCAGCTTGCTATGACCGAGAAGCGCATTAAGGGGAAGGAGTACACCCATTACACCGGATATCCCGGAGGTCTTCGTATCACCCCACTTTCTCGCCTTATTGAGAACAAGGGAGTACGTGCGGCTATTGAGAAGGCGGTGGACGGCATGATTCCTCGCAACAAGCTCCGCAAGGAACGCATGAAGCGCCTTACTATCACTGACTAATTCGTATGCCTGAATCTACTGACGCATTTGTTGTTGCTGTGGGACGTCGCAAGACTGCCTCTGCTCGCGTGAAGATGACTCCGGCTGCGAAGAGTTCGCTCACCGTTAACGGACAGACTGCACGAGAGTATTTCAAGACTGCAGGACGCGAAGCAGTTACCGGAGATGTGTTCAAGACCGTAGAGGCAAAGCAGGAATATGAAATTCTTGCCAAGGTTGCCGGGGGCGGTATTGCCGCTCAGGCTGGAGCAGTGCGCCACGCTATTGCACGCGCCTTGATTAAGGTAGAGGAGGGGCAGCGTGGAGCTCTCAAGAGTGCAGGACTTTTGACTCGTGACCCCCGAGCCAAAGAGCGCAAGAAGCCAGGACTCCGCAAGGCCCGCAAGGCGCCACAGTGGAGCAAGCGTTAGTTTTACAGTAGAAAGAACCCCGAGAAATCGGGGTTCTTTCGTAATAAGAGGGAGATTGAAGCGTCTTCATATGCATGAACAAGCGCCTACTCATTCTCTGCGCAGGTATTATTGTTGTGGGTATTGTTGGGGCACTTCTGTATATCAATACTCGACCGCAACCACCCTCAACCGAGTATCAAGTGCGTTCGGTAGTGTATGGTCTCGGAGATGAACTCAGTCGGGTCTCCTTAGTGGGGAAACCCGACGCAATTGCCAAAGAGATGGACCAACACTACGCTGTTTATATTCATCCTGATCTGCTTGAGCGATGGAAGAATACACCACTCTCGGCACCCGGGAGACTGGCAACTGCCGCAGTGCCCGACCGAATCGAGATACAGACCCTGACTCTGAACGAAGACGGCACGTATACCGCAGACGCACAGGTTATTACCTCTATTGGTAGCACCCCCGTGCGGTTCGTGCTTAGCCAGGGACCAGATGGGTGGCAGATTACCGAGTACAAGCAGCATTGGGCCTTTTGACTCTCGCTTCATTCTCAGGCATATTTTAGTTATATGCAGGACACCGATGATATTACCCTTGAAACAGACGGGCGAGAGGAAACCGGCATGAGTGAAGAGGACCTTGAAGCCACCGAGTCTCGCGTGGACGCTAAGGCTTCCAAACTCAAGAAGGAACTTGAGACCTGCAAACAGGAGCGACAAGAATACATGGACGGGTGGCAGAGAGCCAAGGCAGACTATGTGAATGCCTTAAAGCGGGGAGAGGAAGAGAAGAAGGCGGCGCAGGAGCGAGGAACGCTTAAAGCTGCGCGGGCCTTCATCACTGTACTCGACTCTCTCACCAGAGCTGAAAGCTCAGGAGACGTTCCTGAATCTTTCCAGGCAATTGCTCGCCAGATTCATGACGCAGCAACTTCTCTTGGTTTGGTGCCATTTGGAACTGTGGGTGAGGCATTTGACCCCATGCAGCACGAAGCGCTTGGTAACGACGTAGTTACTGATGCGGCTCTTGAAGAGACCGTCACAGCCGTACTTGAACAAGGGTGGAAAGCGGGGGAGAGTGTGGTTCGACCAGCAAAGGTGCGCGTGGGGCAAATGACTTGAACCTAAAAACCTGCGGGTGTAAACTGATAGGTATTCGGGCGCATATTGTACGGTTATCTTTATTATTTTGACTCATTTTCTCTATGGCAAAAATTCTCGGTATTGATCTAGGAACCACCAACTCCGCCATGGCTATCATGGAGGGAGGAGAACCACGCGTACTTGAAAACGCTGAGGGGCAGCGCACCACGCCGTCTGTGGTAGCAATCGCTAAGAACGGGGAGCGCCTGGTGGGAACCCTTGCGCGCCGTCAGTCGGTGACCAACCCGAAGAACACCATATACGGCATCAAGCGCTTCATGGGACACAGCTTTAGCGATACGGAGGTACAGAACGATATGGGAGTGGTGCCGTACGAGATAAAGAAGGGAACTGATGGCGGAGCGGTAGTGCACTTGGGAGACAAGGACTATCGCCCTGAGGAAGTTTCCGCAATGATTCTAACCAAGCTAAAGACTGATGCAGAAGCAAAGCTTGGGGAGAAGATAACCGAAGCGGTTATCACCGTTCCGGCATACTTTGATGACTCACAGCGCGCAGCCACTAAGGCAGCAGGGGAAGTGGCGGGACTCAAGGTCATGCGCATCATTAACGAACCAACTGCCGCAGCGCTTGCGTACGGATTTAATAAGAAGAAAGAAGAGAAGATTACCGTCTTTGATTTTGGTGGCGGTACCTTCGATGTCTCTATTCTTGAAGTTGGAGATGACGTGGTTGAGGTAAAGAGTACCGATGGAGACGCGCACATGGGTGGACGCGACATCGATCAAAAGATTGTTCGTTACCTGGCTGATGAGTTTAAGAAGCAGACAGGGATAGATGTAACCAAAGACCCACTAGCGCTTCAGCGACTTGATGAAGGAGCTGAGAAGGCAAAGCATGAACTCTCAAGTTCAAGTGAGACTGAGGTGAACATTCCCTTTATTACGGTTGGAGCAGACAGTGCCCCACAGCACTTGTTGGTGAAAATCACTCGGGCAAAGCTTGAAGAGCTTTCCGAGGAGTATGTCACTCGAGCACTTGAAATCACCAAGCGTGCACTTGAAGCGGCGGGACTAAAGGCCTCTGATATAAACGAGGTGATTCTGGTTGGCGGCCAGACTCGCATGCCCAAGATTCAGGAAGAAGTGAAGAAGCTGTTTGGCAAAGAGCCAAACCTCACCGTTAATCCAGACGAGGTGGTGGCTATTGGTGCAGCTATTCAGGCAGGAATTCTCCAGGGAGACGTGAAGGATATTCTTCTCGTTGATGTTATCCCGCTCTCACTTTCTATTGAAACTATGGGTTTCGTTGCCACCAAGCTCATTGAGCGCAATACGGCTATTCCAACCTCTCGCTCACAGACGTTCTCAACGGCAAGTGACAACCAAACCGGTGTGGATATCAATATCACTCAGGGCGAGCGCGCCATGAGTGCAGACAACAAGTCCCTTGGTCGCTTTATGCTCGAGGGCATTCCTCCAGCTCCGCGGGGCATGCCACAAGTTGAGGTTTCTTTTGATGTGGACAGTAACGGCATTCTCACCGTTAAGGCAGTGGAGAAGACGAGCGGCAAGGAGCAAAGCATTCGCATTGAAGGCTCCACCGGACTCTCTAAGGAAGACATCGAGAAGATGAAGGCAGACGCTGATGCGCATGCAGGAGAGGACGCTAAGAAGAAGGAGCTCATTGATGCAAAGAATATTGCCGAGCAACTTATATACACGGCCGAGAAAGCGGTGAAGGACAATGGGGAGAAGGCGGGTGAGGAGATAGTTACGGATGTGAATGATAAGATTGGTCTTTTGCGTTCCGCACGCGAGGGCGAGGACATTGCCGCTATTACGGCTGCCTCTGAAGCATTAAGTGCATCGCTCTCAAAGATTGGTGAGGCCATGATGAAGAATCAGCCAACTGAGGAGCAGCCGGCTCCTGAGGCGGGAGCAACTGATGCGGGGTTTACCGAGAAATCAGACGACACAAAGCCACAGGAACCAACTGCCTAGGAAGTTAACTGACGAGGAGAGCAACACTGGCGCACTTCGTGTGCCAGTGTTGACTTTTAATCTATTTAGTAGTAGAATGTATATACGCAACTCAAAGGAGATGCAATGCGCAAGATCTTTCACGCACTTGGTGCGTTCGGCCTCGCTATGACGAGCCCTGCTGTGGCCCTGGCCAAGCACACCAGTTCACTCCATGACGACACTATTTCAACAAAGGGAATCATCGTCCTAATGTTGGCATGCATGTGGGGAGTACTGATGCTGGGGGTCGCTATCTGGCTAATGGTAGACAGCGATAAGTATGACCGCTAGCGGCCGTGTGCTTTAAGGGCGACCCGGAATACCACCGAGTCGCTCTTTCACTTTACATAGTTTACTGAGAAGCCACCCGAGGGGTAGACAGGAGAAGACAAAGGAGTACTATACTCTCGGTTGTCCTTGGGAGGTACGCCATGACTCTTGAAGAGGAAGTCCTCAATGTCATCCGCCACGAGCGGAGCCTGCGGGGGAGTGCCCGATTGAGTTTGTACGAGATTGTCCGACGTGTGGAAAAAGCACGTTGGGCGAATCTTTCGGCCGGCGACAAGGTTCTGCATTTCATGCAGGGGATCGATTTGAGCCCTCCGCATGAAGAAGTGCATGACGCAGTGCATGTGTTGCAGAAGACGCACCGCAATTTGGTGAGTCTGAGGCAGCCGACACAGCAGTATGCTCAGCCTCGGCTGGTGCACTCGCGATGAAGCTGGGGCGGTCTGCATGTTGCAGCCGCCCCTTCGCTTTTGATACCAAAAATGCACTAGTGTATAGTGTCCCTATCTATGGCAAAGAATTACTACGATACCCTTGGACTTGATAAGAAAGCGAGCAAGGAGGACGTTAAGAAGGCCTTCCGCAAGCTTGCACAGAAACACCACCCTGATAAGGGTGGTGAGGAGGCGAAGTTTAAAGAAATCACCGAGGCATACAGTGTTCTTTCGGACGACGGGAAGCGTCGGGAATATGATGCCTATGGGCAGAACTTTGCGGGGGGAGGAGCCCCGGGAGGTGGCTATGGTTTTGATCCATCACAGTTTGGGGGATTTGGTGGCGGGAATGTCGAGTTTGATTTCGGAGACTTGTTTGGCGACTTGTTTGGAGGTGGGCGTGGAGGACACATCAAGCGTGGCCGAGATATTTCAATGGATATAGAGATATCTTTCAAGGAATCCGTGGAAGGAACAAAGCGGCAGGTGCTGGTTACCAAGGTAGGGAAATGTGACATCTGCCACGGGACAGGAGCAAAGCCTAATACCGAGATGCAAACCTGTACTACCTGTAACGGTCAGGGACGGGTACACGAGACGCGCAACTCACCCCTTGGAGCGTTCTCGAGTGTGCGGGCGTGTTCCGCGTGTGAAGGCACGGGAAAGATTCCCAAGGAAAAGTGTGCCACCTGTGGAGGCCACGGCGTATTAAAAAAGGAGCAGGAACTTCATATCAATGTTCCTGCAGGTATAGACGGGGGAGAGATGCTGCGTATGCCAGGGCACGGAGAAGCAATCAAGGGAGGCACTTCAGGAGACCTGTATGTGAAGGTACACGTGAAGCCCCATCCGGTATTCCGCAAGGACGGACTCAATCTGGTAATGCATATGCCTATGAAGCTTACCGATGCACTGGTGGGAGTGACCACAACTATAGACACCCTAGACGGTAAGAAGCTTGAGGTGAAGATTCCTCCTATGACGGCTCCTGAAGAAACACTGCGGTTGCGGGGCAAAGGGGTACACATTGAAAGCGCTCAGGGAGACTTACTTATCCGACTCACCATAACGATGCCAAAGAAACTCTCGAGCAAGACAAAGAAGCTGATTGAAGAAATGCGGAGTGAAGGTTTATAACAGAGCGAACACCAGTTAGTGTCGTATATACTGAAGGAATGAATCAACTGGCAACACTGGCACAGTCTGGGACTGCGGGAGTGCTCCCCATAGTGATGAACTTTCTGGCAGTCATTGTGCTTACCGTTGTTCTCTTTGCCTTTGCGATGAAAGCAGGACGGGCAGCCTTTATTTCGCTGGTGCTCGCGCTCTATGTTGGCTTTGGGTTGTTTATGATCTTTCCCTGGAAGGCACAAGTGATCGCGGGGGATGGGGTGACCAAGGCAGTGGCGGCACTTCTCCTGTTTGTTGCACTCTCGGCGATTCCATTTCTTGTTCTTCGTCGGGTCAATACGATGGGATCTATGCGGGTACACGCGCTTCCGCTGTTTGGACTTTGTGCACTCTCTGCGGGTGCGCTTCTGGCTATTTCTTACCATTTCTTAAATCTGGCAAAGATTCTTCCGGCAACAGCGCCCCTTACCACCTATATTCTTCCTGAACAGTATTTGTTCTATTGGTTGGTGGCTCCGTTGGTTGGGTTCTTTGTATTTGCTCGATAGAACGTTTTAGGGAGGAGTCAAGGGGTGTGGTATACTAGTGCTTCATGCACCAAGAAAAGAAAAAAGAAATACGGATTAAGCCCGTATTAAAAGCCTATTACAAGGCCACGGTTAAGTATCCGTGGCTTTTGGTGGTGGCAATTATTGGAGCAACAGGACTTGAGGTTGCTAATGTGATTGGTCCGCTGTACATGCGGCAATTCATTAACCTGCTCTCGGGAAGTACGCCGTCTGCAGCACTTCTTGCGGCTCTTCTTGGCACCCTGGCCGTTCTCGCTGGATACAATGCTCTGGGGTGGCTCTTTCAGCGTGTTCGGATGACCGCCATTACTATTTTGGAGTCTCGAGTGATGCGTGACCTTACTAATCTCGCCTTTGACTATTTGCTTGGTCACTCGCATGACTTCTTTGCCTCTAACTTTGCCGGTACTCTCACGCGTCGCGTGAACCGCTATGCACGTTCATATGAGCAGGTATTTGATAGCTTCATTCTTACGTTCTATCCTACGCTTTTGTTCACTATAGGTACTATCACCGTACTTTCTCTACAAAGTCTGTGGCTTGGTATCGGACTCCTGGTATGGACCCTGGTATTCTTTGTTCTTCAGTATTTACTCACCAAGTGGCGACAGGCATACAAGTTAATTCGTTCTGCGGAGGATAGTCGGGTTACCGGTATTCTTTCAGACGCTGTTGCGAACCACTCAACCATTACCCTATTTGCTTCTCGCCTTCAGGAACGCTCATTCTTTGGCGAAGCCGTTGAACGCTGGATGAATGCCAACCTTAAATCCTGGCATGCGGATAATTCGGTATATGCCTTTCAGGGAATGTTTGCCATTTTGAGTGAAGTTGGACTTCTGGTTGCGGGGGTGTTTCTGTGGAATGCGGGTCAAATAACCGTGGGAGACTTTGTCCTTATACAGGTATACATCCTGGGACTTATGAATCGGGTGTGGGACATCGGACACACGATGCGCCGCTTGAATGATTCCTTTGCGGATGCTTCCGAAATGGTTGATATTCTCGAGACACCCCATGCAGTTTCTGATACCGCGGGTGCGGTGCCGCTTGCCGTTTCGAAGGGACTTATTGAGTTCAAGGAGGTGGTATTTAATTTCAATGAAACTCGTACCGTACTAGATAATCTGTCTCTTCGAATTGAACCTGGGGAGAAGGTGGCTCTCGTTGGCCCCTCAGGAGCAGGCAAAACTACCATCACCAAGCTACTTCTGCGCCTATATAACGCAACAGGAGGTTCAGTGCTTATCGATGGGCAGGATATTGGAAAAGTAACGCAGGATAGCCTGCGCCAGGCTATCGCATTTGTCCCTCAGGAGCCCTCCCTCTTCCATCGTTCACTCATGGATAACATTCGCTATGGTAGACAGGATGCTACTGATGAGGAGGTTATTGCTGCAGCCAAGAAGGCACACTGCCATGAATTCATTGATGCGCTACCGGAGAAATATGAAACGCATGTTGGCGAGCGTGGAGTTAAGCTCTCTGGTGGCGAGCGTCAGAGAGTGGCTATCGCTCGGGCGATTCTCAAAGATGCACCAATACTGGTTCTAGACGAAGCAACATCGAGTCTCGACTCTGAGAGTGAGTCGCTTATTCAGGACGCACTTCGGGTGCTTATGGAAGGGAAGACCGTTATTGTTATTGCGCACCGACTCTCCACCATCATGAAGATGGATCGTATTGTGGTTATCGAAGACGGGAAGATTGCTGCAGATGGTACCCATGACGACCTTCTGAAGGAGGGTGGTCTGTATCACAAGTTGTGGAGTATTCAGGCAGGGTCTTTTTTGGCGGATGAAGAAGAGAGCGCTTGAAGTATTTCGGCATCGGTAACGACACACGTAACTTCTGGTAATGAAAAGAACCAGGACTCGTGAGTACCCGACACAATGACGGGCTTACCAAGACCCATCGCCATACCCGCTTCGTATCGTGCACTTTCCTGGTCAGGTTCCCACAGATATACAAAGGCATCTGCTAGCCGTATTCCTTCACGCTCATCAAGAGCTTTTTGTACAGGATTGGTTTCGCTTTCGATGTCCACAAGCCAATCGAAGGTAATGGTGTGTCCTGCTTCTTGCAACACAGTCATCACCTTTCGGGCCCGTTCAATGTCCTTTCCTGCAACGTATATATTCATTGAGTCAGTATACAGAAAACCGCCCGACGCATAACGCCGGGCGATTACTCTTTAGCACGCATGAACAGATCCTACTTCGCAGGAGCCAGGTACAATTTGGAGACCCAGCCAGTGAACTGCATCTCGTCTTCGACCTCAACCCAGCCCTGGGCTTCGCGGCCGGTGGGGTACAGGAGAGAACCGAGCGCAAGCACACGGACCTCCTTGTCAGAAGTAGAGGGCCCTTCACGCATCTTCACCGCCGTTGTGGTGACGAGCGCCACCCGAGGAGCCGCTTGAGCCGGCTCGGGATTGAGACCGCCAAGCCGGTTAACCAGTTGGATGTACGCGTCTAGGTAGGCGGTCATTATGACCTGACCGAGTTCAGTGTTGGTGTAGCCGCCGAGAGCGGCCGCACCCGCGCCGGTAGAACCGACGGTTCCCGCGCCAGCGCCCCAGCCCAGGTCAGTCTTCTTGGCCTTACCGAAGAAGACTTCGTCGTCTTCAGCGGTGCGTGCGTTCATGAGAGTGATCATGACGTCCGCAGTGCGACTGGTAGACGAAAAGCCACCAAGAATCGCACCAAACTGGCCACCGATCATGGAGCCCAGAATGCCCGTCACGGCACTGCCGCTCGCGTTGCTGTTGCCAGACAACATGTCCGGAACCAGCACGTAGTCTGCGGCCGTCACTTGGCCACCGCCGATATTTGAACGGGGACGAAGCACACCCGCTGCTGCCAGAGCGCGTTCACGCTCAGCAGTCTCCATGCCGCGCCCGCGGTTAACGAGCTTGAAGCAATTTGACTCAACGATGTACGCCTTGAGGACGAGCTCGGGACTGCCGAGACCCATTCCTGTCCACCAGGGTTGCACCCCGGCTTCAACCTTTGGTTCCACCAGTGCGACCGTCCCGATGGGCCGGACGCAGTGGGGGATTTCAAGCTGCTTCTTTGGCGCAGCAGAGGCCGGAGAGGCGCAGGTAGCTAGAATGGCTACTGCCACCACACTAGACAGAGCACGCATAGGGTATCCTTTCTGTTACTAACGATGAACATACGGCGGGTGCCGTGTTCCTTTATAAGTAAAGCATGGATGTGGTTTTTTGTATGGTGTAGTGAAAGCACTGATTTCTCCCTAAAGCCCAACCATGCTTTACTAGATACCTTGCAGGGGAGGGAAATATGGTATTGCTTACTACCAGTTGCCTATGGGCACTTATTGGTGTGAGACAAATATTGCATCAATCAGCACCAGGAAAAGACTGGCGTCACACACTTGACCCGCTCTTCTTCGGTGCGCTGTTCTTGCTCACCATAACCATGCTCGCTGTAGGAAAGAAACATATCCCGCTTTCATAGCGGAACAGGGGTGGCCAGCAGAATGCTCGCCACCTTTTCTATTTGGGAGAGACTTGCATTTTTTTGGTTGGTGTGGTACTATGCCAACAAGGCAAGTGGGTTTAGCAGCCTATAGATTGTCCCCGGTCTTTTCATTGAATGAAAGGAGGTTCGAGATGGTCACGGTATACACCCTGGCTCTGCTCTCGGGCCTTTTCCAGGCCCTGGGGTATCTCGTCTACATACGCAAGTCGCTTCGGCATGAAGTGGAGCCAAATCCAACCACATGGTTCATGTTCGCGTACGGCACAGCCATGCTGACCGTCCTCGAATGGGATCGTGAGGCGGATTTTACACTCCTCATTCTGCCTATCACTTGCGCTCTACTCAGCCTGCGTGTGGCCGCTATTTGCTGGTCGCAAGGCCGGCTGAAGTGGCCTGATACTTGGCTGGAACGTTTTGCTTTTCTGACGGATCTGTCTCTGACAGTCGCCTACATCTCGGTGTGGCTGGCTTCCCGGAACGGAGCTATCACTTCAGCAGACCGCGACCTACTCGTGCTCGTGTTCCTGGTCCTGACCAACGCCAGCACGATCGTATCTTTCATTCCAATCCTTGGAGGAACATGGGGCGACCCCCGCAGAGAGCACCCGCTCCCTTGGTCGATCTGGTGCTTCGCATACTGCACGCTTGGATACGTTACGTATCTCGAGCACGGTGTGTGGAGTGAGTTCATGATCTATCCAGTGAGCAACGCTCTTCTCCACGGACTTATGGGGGTGTTTGCGCTTCGCCGCTATGGCACCGCAGCCCCCAGGCGCCCCTGACCCATTCTTCGGGTCGGGGGCGTTTTCTATATGTTTTGTATCCACTCAGAGTTATGGCAATATTAGCGTATCTCAACTCTCACTAGAGCATCATGAAGAAGGCAAAACTTACAATCCAGAAGAGTTCAATACATGGGTACGGTGTTTTTACGCGGCAACCCATCAAAAAGGGAAAATTTATTGCCGAAATGATGGGATCTCGTGTTGTATACAAGTCGGTTATACCGGGGCAGTCCAATCGATATAACGACTGGATTGGTGTTGCAAAAGACACCTGGATTGACCCTATTGATGAGTTTCAGTATTTGAATCACTCCTGCAATCCGTCTGCTGGACTACGAGGGACGCGTAAGCTTAAGCTCTATGCAATGAGGGACCTCAATGAAGGGGAAGAAATAACTATTAATTACGCCACGACAGAAGACGACCTCGATTATTGCTTTGAGAATCTTGAGCCTGAAGCAGAGGGAGTTGTGCGCTTTGTGGGTCCAATACAATCACTATCTCCAGAAGTCTTCAATAAGTACCTGCCTCTTATCCCCGACTACTTTAGAAAGGTATACGAGCGTGAGGTACTCTATAAGAATGAAGTTGGGAAAAGCAGTAATTGACCCCTATGCCCTGATGGCACTTTTGGTTATGGGAGTCAGCGTGTACATCTGCATAACTGTATATTTTTACAGTCACTATATAGTCTTTACCTCTGAAGAGCAGATAGAGGCACAAAAGCAATCGGAGTTCGGATATCTTGCAAATTTCCTATGATTCCAGAAATGATTGCAGCGTGTGAATGGGACGTAGCGCGTTATGTAGTAGTCTCGGATAACGTATTTTCGCCTCTTATCTACTATTCTCACGTTACCCCGATACTTGTCTGCCTTATTCTTGGGATTTATATCTACTTCGCAAATAAGCAGTCTCTCTTAAATAAGACTCTTCTCTTTATAACGTCGGTATTGAGTGTCTGGCTTTTTCTTGATCTGATTCTTTGGGCGACTGATAGCCTTAGAGTGGTCGTAATGTCTTGGTCAATCATTAACATTATTGAACCAATAATTTACGCTGGCTTTTTTTACTTTATTGCGGTCTTTGTTACGGGAAGAAAGTTATCAAATCTGCAAAAGTTCTTTCTAGTGCTTCCGCTACTTCCAACCATTCTGCTCGGGTGGACCCACTGGAACGTAGCGGGATTTAATTTAACTAACTGTGACCGTGAGGTAATTGAGGGACCACTTGCATACTACAACTACCTTATTGAGTTTGGTTACACGGTTGCAATTCTTATTATTGGAATAAAGTCCTGGATTAAGACACGCGGTCAAGCCACACGAACACAGTCTATTGCTGTTGTAGTGAGCGTACTTGTTCTCCTGCTTGGGTTTGCCTCCGGGAATATTATTGGGACATTTTCTGAAGACTGGGCCCTCGGACAATTTGGACTTTTTGTTATTCCGGTATCGGTTGGCGTTTTGTCATATTTCGTAATCAGACTCAAATTTCTTGGTCAGAGTCAAATTATGGCCGCCCAGGTACTTGTCTTGGGACTTTGGATTGCTGTAGGTAGTATTCTTTTTATTCAAGACATTACGCTTGTGCGTTGGATAGTCGGCATTACTCTTGTGTTTCTAGCTATTCTGGGGTACTTGCTTCTACGCAGTTTTAAACTTGAAATCAAGCAGCGCGAGGAAATCCAAAAACTCGCCAACGAACTTCAACGTGTCAATTCTCAGCAGGTTATTCTCATCCACTTCATCACGCACCAGATCAAAGGCTTCATCGCAAAGTCCCGCAATATCTTCTCCCTTATGGTGGACGGAGACTATGGGGTACTGCCAGACACTGCTAAAGCAGCTGCACAAACAGGCTTTGAGTCTGATACCAAGGGCGCCCAGACCATTCAGGAGATCCTTAACGCCGCAAACATTAAGAGCGGCAAGGTCACGTACGCTATGGAGTCCTTTGATCTGAAGGAAATGGTGGAGGGCATTATTCACGACCTTGCTCCACAGGCTGAGCTTAAGGGACTTGCTCTCACGAGCTCCCTCCAAGGAGTCTCATACACCGGAGACAAGGGACAACTGGTGAACGCATTCAAGAACCTTATAGACAACTCAATTAAATACACCCAGAAGGGTGCGGTGTCCGTATCCCTTGCGCAGACCGAGGGAACCATACGCCTTGAAGTTATTGATTCCGGCATTGGTATCACCCCTGAAGATATGAAGAACCTCTTCACCGAAGGAGGAAGGGGAAAGAACTCCCAGAAGGTTAATGTGGAGTCCACCGGCTTTGGGCTGTACATCGTGAAGAACATCATTGAGGCACACAAAGGAAAGGTGTGGGCCGAGTCTGAGGGAGAGGGGAAGGGAAGTCGGTTTGTGGTGGAGCTTCCTGTTGACCGGGTTTAAACTCAATATTGGTTGACAAAAAAAATAAAGCGGTGTAACTTTGAGTCAGGTCCTGAACATTTTGAGTTGAAAGGGGTGCATGAAATGCACGATCACACCAATAGACACAAGCGGCCCAGCCCTCTTCTTGACGCATCTGAAGAGTCTGGGTTCCGACCCATTGAACCTGTCAACGACTTGCCTTGTGAGCCTGACAGGTTCTGACGAAGCATCTGCAACGAACCGTTGCAGACTGCACCGTCTTTCGAATGTCGACTGACGGCAACTTCTAAAGAAAGGGATGAACCATGTTCATTCTTCGTAACGGTGGTGGTGGCTGTGACGGCGACGGGGGCTGCGGCAACGGCGGCGAAGGCGTTGGCTGCGGCCACTAGCTGCTGATCGGCGGCTACAAGCCACCAAGAGAGACCGTTATCCTTCGGGGTAACGGTCTCGATCTTTTTAGATTGTTCTAGCGCGCACATTAAGCAGCGGTCAAGCTATAATTTGTAACATGGAAAAAACATATACCATAAAGGACTTCCTAGAAGTACAGTCTGCTGGGGACGCGAGCTTTAGTCCTGATGGCTCCCAGGTAGCATATCTAAGTAATCGCACGGGTACGTCACAAATTTTTCTCGTAGCTACTGACGGGGCAGAGCCCGAGCAGATTACTGATTTTGGCGACCATATTTCATTTGTGAGATTTTCTCCAACACAGAATGTACTTCTATTCGGAAAGGCTGAAGGTGGTAACGAGCAGACGCAGCTATATCTACTCGACCTAGGAGACCGCAGTATCGTTAATGTTACAAATGCGCCCAATACTCGTCATGACGTTGGATCATGGTCTTCGGACGGCAAGCGAATATGCTTTGCTTCAAATGAGAGGAACGGTGCAGATTTCGACGTATATGTTATGGACGTCGTAAGCCTTGAGAAAAGACGTGTCTTTGATCAGGGCGAGTGGTGCGCAGCAGAAGGCTTCTCGCCACTTGGGACATATGTTGTTGTGCGCCAAAAGCATTCAAATACTGATACTGACCTCTATCTCTGTAATTTGCAAACTGGAAGTATTGAGCACATTACTCCGCATAGCGGAAATGTCGTTTTTTGCAATGTGCTTTGGCTTCCAGATGAATCTGCTTTTCTTCTCATTCAAGATCACGATAGAGAATTCAAGGGCCTTGCTCGATACACTTTAGCCAGTAAATCATTTGAATATGTACTCACGCCTGACTGGGACATTGAGAGCGCAGTGATAAGTAAAGACGGCACTACTGTTTCTGTAGTCGTGAATGAAAACGGGTACGAGCATGCAGCCGTGTATGATACCCGTGCATTTACCGTTCTTCCATACCATGTGCCTCAAGGAAACACTTACCGAGTGAGGTTTTCCGAAGACGGATCTCGACTCGTCTTTAGTTTGGGGGGTTCACGCCGCACCTCAGATATATGGATACTGAACTTGGAGACGAGAGAGCCACATCAGCTTACCCATAGCTATCAGGGAGTTCCTCCTGAAGCAATGGTTGAGCCGGAACTCATACAGTACAAATCGTTTGACGGACTTTCAATTTCGGCCTTCATGTACATGCCAAAGAATAAGCACAGTAGCTCAAGGACTCCAGTGGTCATTAACATTCATGGTGGTCCAGAGGCGCAATATCAACCCTCCTATCAACCGGTCATGCAATACTTGGTGTACAGCGGGTATGCGGTTATTGCTCCAAATATACGAGGAAGTGCTGGTTATGGGAAAACATTTCTTTCTCTGGACGATGTGGAGAAGCGACCTGACTCAATAAAGGACGTCGTTGCCCTGCGTGAGTACATTATTTCACGGCCTGATGTTAATCAGGCTAAGATTGCTCTTTACGGAGCAAGTTACGGAGGCTATATGGTTTTGGCGTGTTTGGCGTTTTACCCAAAACTTTGGGCGGCGGCTGTTGACATTGTTGGTATAGCAAACTTTGTCACATTTCTAGAAAACACTGCTCCGTATCGACGTGCGTTACGAGAAGCCGAGTACGGGTCTCTGGAGAAAGATAGGGACTTGCTGCAGAGGATCTCTCCTATACACGCGATTGAACACATTGAGGCCCCACTATGCATCATTCATGGAGCAAACGATCCACGCGTCCCACTTTCGGAAGCTGAACAAGTTGTTGCCCGACTTAAAGAGCTTGGCCGGCATGTGGAGTTACTGGTATATCCAGATGAAGGTCATGGTATTTCTAAACTTTGCAATAAGCTGGATGCATATCCGAAGATAATTGACTTCTTAAACAAGGCCTTACTATAAGTAGCATAGTGATGGGTGCACATAGTTGCTATACTCATTAACAATGAGCTCAATACGACCAAACGCACTGGCAGTTATAAAGAGCAAGGGCCGGGTGCTCGCTTCCAAGGGGATGAACAAAAGTTCTGGCAAGGTGTTCTTCCGTGTTTTGGGCGGAGGAATAGACTTTGGAGAGACTTCTGCTGAGGCACTCAAGCGTGAGTTCAAGGAAGAACTGAATGCCGCAATCATAAACGAAGTACTACTCTGCACTGCAGAAAATATATTTGAATACAATGGCGAACAGGGCCACGAAATAACCTTCTTGTATGAAGCAGACTTTCAGGAAGAGCACTTGTACCACGAAGTGTCTATGCCAATCCTCGACAACAATGCTGCGACTGCGGAGTGGGTACCTATTAGCGATGTGCTCAGTGGTGCAGTGATTCTGTACCCAACAGAAGCGATACAGTACCTATAAGATTCAGTCCAAACAGTCAGAGTCACGCATAGTTTAAGTTCCCGCATAAGAATAGACCGCCCCGGGAGGGGCGGTCTCTAGTTTGAGTAGGCGTTTGAGTCTACTCAGGAAAGAACTTTTTGATTTCAGCTTTTTGTTCTTCGGTCAGCTTAGGAGCTTTTTTGGTCTCCTGATAGGAGTCCCACAACGGTTCGAAATCACGACGATGCACCTCGAGCAGTATCTCGGCGACGAACCCACCATTGTAGGAGTGCTGCTCTTTGCGGAAGCCCACAATGGTGTACCCGCAGGCGACCAGGTGGCCAACGCTCGCAAGATTGAACGCTTTCACTTCTGAGGTGACTTTACGCAGACCAACCACACGGAACGCGTGATGCAGGAGAAGCATTTTTGCCTCTTTCCCCACGCCACGTCCTCGAGCCTCCGGGTCGCCAATGAACGTGCCTGAAGTGGCGCGCGCATCGGGCCAGGTAACACGATGGAGTCCTGTATGGCCAACGTACTGGAACTTCTCAGAGGTTTCTTTACGGGAAAGTATGGCGAAGATTATATCGCTATCCTTCCCGATTTTCTCGTACCACTCAACTTCACTCTCGAGCCTGACCGGGGGATTGAGAATTATTCCCGCGGTGGCTTCAGGGTCGTTCATCCACGGAGTCACCAGGTCCACGTATGGCCGCTGCATCGCCGCAAGCGCCACAAGACCGTTTGGGCTGGTGTATACAATGTAGTGTTGGAATTCCATCAGAATTCTCCCTATATCTAAGTTTCAAGGATCATGCTCTGCTCAAAAACGAGAAAACCTCGGCTTCCGCAGAGCCGAGGTGATTTATCAGGAGGAGAAATGTCCGCGGCTATGCATAAGCAATGACGTACTCGAGACCGATATCGGCCTTCGAGGTCATTGCGAACACAGATGTGCGGATGAATACCATATAACTAGAATAGCTGTATTATACCATTTGTCAAGGCCTCGCAACGACCTGGTATACTAGGCCATATGAATCTCGCAGAGGAACTGAAGGCACGCGGGCTTGTGGAGCACACCTCTGCGGACCTCGAGAAGATACTGTCCGTGAAGCGCACGGTGTATCTAGGGGTAGACCCGTCCGCGGACTCCATGCAGGCGGGGAACTTGGCATTGGTGCTTCTCCTCAAGCGCCTTTCTATGGCTGGGCATCGCATTATCCTTTTGGTGGGTGGCGGCACTGGCATGATTGGCGACCCGCGCGAGTCTGGTGAGCGTGTGTTGTCTGATAAAAAAATAGTGGCAAAGAATAAGAAAGCACTCAAGGCACAGATGCAGCGCATTATGGGAACCAAGGTGACGGTGGTAGACAATGCTGACTGGCTCCTGAAGATTAAGTTAGTGGATTTCCTACGCGACATTGGCAAGCACTTCACCATAAACGAGCTCATTAAGCGCGACATTATCAAACGCCGTATCGAGGACCCCAACGACAGCATCTCGTACACGGAGTTTGCCTACTCGCTTCTGCAAGGGTACGACTACCTCGTACTCAACAAGAAGTACGGTGTTGATCTACAAATTGGTGGCACGGACCAGTGGACCAACATCCTTTCTGGGGTAGAACTTAACCGCCGCAAGGAGGGAAAAGAAGTGTTTGCTATTACCTGCCCACTCGTAACAGACACTAACGGGAAAAAGTTTGGTAAGTCAGAAGGGAACGCAATATGGCTCGACGCAGCCAAGACCTCGCCGTTTCAGTTCTATCAGTTCTGGCTCAATCAGCCGGACGCTATGGTGGGGAAGTATCTCAAGTTCTATACCTTCATGTCCGTGTTTGAGATAGACACCATGATGGAGCTGCACAAAAGGAATCCAGGGAGTAGGGAAGCACAGAAGATGCTGGCGCAGTTGGTAACCGAGATTGTGCACGGACCCGAAGCCGTTGCACGCGTTATAGCCGCATCCGCAGCCGTATACGGAGACACGCCGCTGGCAAGTCTTTCTCCGGCAGACGTGGCAAACATTCGTGCAGAGGTGCCGAGCGTACGAGTGCAGCAAGACACGAGTGTGGTGGATGCACTCGTTGCAAGTGAGCTTTCTAAGTCAAAGACTGAAGCACGAAAGCTTATTGAAGGGGGTGGAGTATCGATAAACGGGATGGTGGTGGATTTAGTAGATGCAGTACTTACAGGAGAACAGTTCCCCGGTGGGATAGCGTTGCTACGGAAGGGGAGGCAGACAGCGCTTCTCACCATTGAAAAGTAGAGGTTAAAAAGCTATAGTCTAGGAATTGCGTCGGTGGCAGAGTGGTCAATTGCGACTGGCTGTAACCCAGTTGACTTCGGTCTACGAAGGTTCGAATCCTTCCCG